>JBEKMZ010000041.1:0-29121 GCA_049523315.1 Acidimicrobiales bacterium
TCAAGCAGGCCCTCCGCCTCTACTTCTTGGCGAGGACGAAGACGAACAGGACCATGAACACCAGGTTGATGAAGTACATGGCCTCTACGAGGCCAACGATGATGAACATGATCGTGAACAACCGGCCCTGTGCCTCGGGCTGACGGGCGACACCGGCGATTGTCTGGCTGCCGGCCAAGCCGTCGCCGATGGCAGCGCCGACGGCGCCGCCGCCGAGAGCCAGACCGCCGCCGACCATGGCGCCGGCCAGCTCGATCGCCTGGTTGAGGTCATTTGCCATTGGGTCTACCTACTCCCTTTCTGAACGTTGAGATCTCGGGGCTCTCTCGAGCCTTCATGTCGCGCACTCGCGAGGTGGCCTTTGGTCAATGATTCCCTGATATCGCGGCCTCGAAGTAGAGGATCGTGAGCAGCGAGAAGATGAACGCCTGCACCGGGGCGACGAACAGGCCGTCGAATATCTTCCAGATCAGGTCAGGGATCGGGACGATGAACCAGGGGAACAAGGCCCAGATCAACAGCAGCATGATCCCGCCGGAGAAGATGTTGCCGAAAAGACGAAGGGCCAGGGTGAGGGGCTTGGCGATCTCCTCGATCAGGTTGATCGGGAACAGCGGCCAGTAGGGCTTGAAGTAGTGGCCGATGTAGTGGCCGAGTCCCTGGGTCCGGATCCAGGTCACGTGCACGAGGATGATCACGGTGATCGCCATCGCGTAGGTCAGGTTCACATCGCCCGTCGGAGACGGCAGGTACTGCGGGGCGTGACCGGTGGGGATCATCTCGAGCCAGTTGCAGAACAAGATGAAGAGGAACAATGTCATCGCGAGCGGCACGATCCGGCGGCCCTTGGAGCCCATCGACGACTCGATCTGGTTCGAGATGCCGTTCGAGATCGCCTCGAATGCAAGTTGCATCTTCCCGGGCACGCCCGAGGTGACGCGCACCCTCACGCCAAGGCCGATCCCGATCACGAGCACTCCCGCCACGAGCGCCGAGATCACGTCGTATTTGTTGACGGTGAGCCCGAGCAGCTTGATCGTCGGCGAGTTGCCGACCGAGATAGCGCCGGCACCGGGGACGGCCAGGAGTCCGACACTCATCACGTGACTACCCCCTGACGCAGCAAGGTGACGACAAGGCTCACGACGAAGAGGAGGTAGAACACCGCTATGCCGCCGAGCACGCCCATGCCGAGGGCGAGGTCAACCACGACGAGGCCGATCGCGATCACGGTCGTGAGGGCGAGCCGGGTCAAGGTGTTCGTCGCCATCGGCCGCTTGATCTTGGTCGCCCCCGAGGCGTTGAGCCGCGAGGCCGTCGACATCACGAGGCGGATGTTCACGATCCCGAGTCCGAGGCCGATACATGAACCGAGGCCGGCGAGCGGATAGCCGACGAGCGACAGCACGACGAGCGCGACGAGGCCAACGCCCAAGGCGGCGAACACCGTTCGCCGGAGCATCCGTGATAGCTCCGGTAGGTCAAGCTGTCCCAGCACCGCTGCTAGTCGGTCCATGCCCTCTTCTTGATCGTCTCTGGGCAGCGGCGTGTGACCGTCTGGGGCCGGCCACACTGCAGGCGCTCAGAGAAAGCTCTTGACGTCGGAGTAGACCACCACAACCGCGGCGAGCACCCCCAGCGCCAAACCAACAAATGTGAGCAGCACACCGGTATGGAACGTCCTGTCCAGCCAGTACCCGCCGCCGACTCCGACGGCGATGCACAAAGCCGTTGCGACGCCCATGCCGATCAACGTGCTGAAGCTCGGTGAGGGCTTCTTGCTCACTCGGTCGCCAATCCTGGCATCGCCACCACCGATCCGGCAAGACAATACCCTGGTCCGCCCCCATCTCGGTCCGTATTGGACGGTCGTGTTGAGAAAAACCGACAGGCTCTGCTCACCCGGCTGACGCGACACCGCCCGGGTAGGGGTCGAACTGGCGGCACAAGTCGCGGACTTCGCCCTGGACTCTCGCCAGCTCGTCCTCGTTCTCGCGCCCGCGCAGGGCCCTGGCGATGAGCGAGGCGACCTCGGCCATCTCGGCCTCGCCGAGGCCGGCGGTCGTCTCTGCGGCCGACCCGAGCCGGAGGCCACTCGCCACGAACGGGGGCCTCGGGTCGTTCGGGATCGCGTTGCGGTTGCAGGTGATCCCGGTCCTGTCCAGCACCTCTTGGGCTACCTTGCCGGTGAGCTCGGCCTCGAAGGTCCGCAGGTCGACGAGCACGAGGTGGTTGTCGGTCCCCCCGGCGACGAGCCGGAAGCCCTGCGCGGTAAGCGCCTCGGCCAGCGCAGCCGCGTTGCGCACGACCTTTGCGGCGTACTCACGGAATTCGGGCTTGAGCGCCTCGCCGAAGGCCACCGCCTTGGCCGCGATGACATGCTCGAGTGGTCCGCCCTGCAGGCCGGGAAATACAGCCGAGTCGACGGCCTTCGCAAGATCCACGCCGCACAGGATCGCCCCGCCGCGGGGCCCGCGTAGGGTCTTGTGGGTCGTGAAGGTCACCACGTCGGCAACGCCCACCGGGTTGGGGTGCACCTTGCCCGCGATGAGCCCGGCGGGGTGGGCAGCGTCGAACATGAAGCGGGCGCCGACTTCGTCCGCGATCTCCCGGAACGCCTGGGGGTCTATCGCACGCGAGTACGCGGTCGCTCCCGCCACGATGAGGCGCGGGCGTTCGCGCTTCGCGAGGTCGCGCACCATGTCGAGGTCGATCCGCTCGCCCGAGCCGTCTGCGGCCGCGGCCGTGACGCCGTAGGCGACGAAGCGGTAGAGCTTGCCCGTGATGGAGACCGGGGAGCCGTGCGTGAGATGACCGCCCTGGTCAAGGCGCATGGCGAGGATCGTGTCGCCGGGCTCGACTAGGGCGAGATAAGCCGCCAGGTTCGCGTTCGCGCCCGCGTGCGGCTGGACGTTGGCATGCTCGGCGCCGAACAGCTCGGTCGCACGCGCCCGGGCGAGGTCCTCGACCTGGTCCGCGACAACATTGCCGCCGTAGTAGCGCCGGCCCGGGTAGCCCTCGGAGTACTTGTTGGTCAGCACCGAGGCGGAAGCCGCCAGGACGGCCGGAGAGGTGAAGTTCTCCGATGCGATCAGCTGGAGGTTCGTTCGCTGCCGTTCGATTTCGCGCTCGAGCAAGGCGTGCAGTTCCGGGTCGCCGGCGAGCGCTCGGGGTAAGAAGGCGCTCGCTCTAGATGGCTCGTCACTGGACATTGTCATTTACCGGCTCCTTCCAAGCTGTCATAGCGACGCTCCCGCCGAGTCGTGCTGTGGCGCGGCCTCGAGAGCGGCGATCTCCTCGATCCTTCGCAGGTGGCGTCCGCCCGTGAACTCGGCCCGTAAGAAGATCTCGAGCGCGTCGCTCGCAACCTCCGGTCCGACAAGACGGGCCCCGAAACAGATCACGTTGGCGTCGTTGTGTTCGCGGGCAAGGCGCGCCGAGCTCACGTCGTGAACCACAGCCGCGCGCACACCATGGATCTTGTTGGCCGCGATCGAGATCCCGTTCCCGGTCCCGCACACGCAAAGGCCCAGATCCGTCCCGCCCGATGCCACCCTCCGGCCGACCGCGGCGCCGAAATCCGGGTAGTCGACCGGCTCCAGCGAGTGTGTGCCGAGATCCTCCACCTCGTGGCCCAGTGAGGCGAGCCGCTCAGCCAGGAACCGCTTCAGCTCGAAACCCGCGTGGTCCGATCCCACCGCGACGCGCACCGGGCGAGTCTACCGGGCGGTCCGGCGGGCCCCAAGAGGACTGCAACGCCGCGCCGGACCTTGACCAGCTTTGGCGCTATGGACCTGGCCGTGTCAGTGCGCGGGCTCCGCAAGGACTCCGGCACGGTCCAAGCGGTGAGGGGCGTCGACTTCGATGTCCACAGTGGCGAGGTCCTTGCCCTGCTCGGGCGGAACGGGGACGGCAAGACCACGATCGTCGAGATCCTCGAGGGATACCAGTGCGCGACCTCCGGCGAGGTCGCCGTGCTCGGGATCGACCCCCGCCACGAGCGGCGGCGATGCTCGAAAGGGCCGGGATCGTCCTGCAAGAGACGGCGGTCGAGCAGTTCCTGACCGTGCGCGAGGTGCTCAGGCGCCGCGCCGCCTTCTACCCCCATCCCCGCGAGGCCGACGCCGTCATCGATCTCGTCGGTCTTGGCGAGAAGGCGGGCGCCCGCGTCCGCACGCTGTCCGGTGGCCAGCAGCGCCGCCTCGACCTCGGACTCGCTCTCGTGGGGGACCCGGAGCTGCTCTTCTTGGACGAGCCGACGACTGGCTTTGACCCGAACGCCCGGCGCGAGGCGTGGGACGGGGCCGCGACACCGGGACGGCATCCATCCGTTTCGTGCTGCCGAGCAGGCGGCTGGCATCGCCGACCTGGGTCTCACAACCGCAACCCGGTCGGAGCCTTTTTCACCTTCGACTCTTTGCGCCCTCGGGGTCGCGATCACGGTATTCGTGCCGAACGCGGACGCGGCGCCTGCGGTGGTGAACGGCGTCTACCTGCCCTCATGTTCATCTCGGGGACGTTCTTCCCTCTCTCGTCGAGCTCCGCGCTGGCCAAGATCTCCTCCTACTTCCCGATCCGGCCCTTCATCCGGACGAGCTTCAACGCGCTGGAACCTCGCAACTACGCCGGGTCCATAAACGGGGCCTGGCTAGAGAACCTCGCCATCTGGGGCGCGGTCGGGCTCGTATTCGCGATCCGTCGCTTCAGCTGGCTGCCGCGCCGCCGCGCGAAACTGTCGGGCACTGGACAAGGGCAGGGCGCCGGCGCTCACGAGGACGAGACGACCTGTGCTATCTCCGCGAAGGGGATCTCGCCCTCGCGAAGGCACCGGGGCTCACCGCCGCTGAGCGAGACGACGGTCGAGGGCCTGCCGTCGCAGCGTCCGCCGTCGAGCACCACGACGCTCGCGCCGAAGTGGCCCAGGACCTCATCGGCGGTGTGCAATGGGGCTTGCCCGTGGCGGTTCGCGCTCGTGACGGCGAGCGGACCTGCCCTTTGTAACAGCTCTCTCGCGAGCAAGTGTGCCGGGCATCGCAACCCGATGGTCCTGGCGTCACCACCGAGGTCGAAGGCCACATCGCCACGGCGTGCCAGCACCAGGGTGAGGGCGCCGGGCCAGTAGAAAAAGGCAAGCCGCTCGGCCGCCGCTGAGACCTCCGCCAGCTGCGCCATCTCGGCCGGCGCGGCGATGAGCACCGGGAGCGCGAACTGATCCGGCCTCTGTTTCAGGGCGAACACCCGCTCCACCGCGCCCGGCAGGCGCGGGTCGACCGCAAGCCCGTAGACGGTGTCGGTGGGGATGGCGACCACCCTCCCCGCCGCCAGCGCCTCGGCGGCCCCGTCGAGCTCCGGCGAGCTCACCGGCCGGCCACGAGGGCGCGGAGCCGTCCGGCAAGGTCCGCCTCGACCCTCGAGCCCGCGAAACCGGCCTTCCTCGCCATCCCGAGCGCCGCCGCGGCCTGCTGCGGGGCAATCTCGACCACGATGGCACCGTGAGCCCCGAGCCACGCCGGTGCTCCGGTCACGACCGCGGCCACGTCCTCGAGGCCGCTCGCCCCCGCCACGAGGGCCAGGTAGGGATCGAAGTCGCGGACCGTCGGCTCGAGCCCGGCCCACTCGTGCTGGGCCAGATAGGGCGGGTTGGCGACGATCAGGTCGAGCCGGCCGGCTAGATCGGTGGGCAGAGCCTCATACCAGTCCCCCTCCAGCAGTCGCACCCGTCTGGCGGCTTCGGGTGGCACCGCCGAGAGGTTGTTGGCGGCGAGATCCAAAGCGGCCGGGTCGAGATCGGTCGCGACGACGCGCACCGCGGCACACTCGGCCACGAGCGACAGGGCGATCGCCCCCGAGCCGGTGCCGAGGTCGGCCGCGAGCAGCTCCGAGCGGGGCCGAAGGCGAGAGAGGCGGTCCAGCTCGGACAGGGCGAGCCCGACTACGAGCTCGGTCTCGGGACGCGGCACGAGGGCGCGGGAGTCGACGGCGAGCTCGAGGCTGCGGAACCCCCAGCGACCGAGCACGTGCTGGAGAGGCTCGCCTGAAAGACGGCGCCTCACGAGCTCGGCGAGCCGGGCGGCCGCCTCCGGGGGTGCGTTGAGGTCGAGGTCACGCAACAGGGCCGGCCCGTCGCGTCCGCTCGCCTCTTCGAGCAACCACCGTGTCGCGACAGGGTCGGCGACCTGTTCGGCGGTCTCGCGCCAGAGCTGGCGCCACGTTGCCCCGGCCGTCTCGGGCCGCATCATCCCTCGACGAGCTGGCGGCTCCGCTCATCTGCCAGCAGGGCGTCGACTAGCTCCTCGAGGTCGCCCATCAAGATCCGGTCGAGCTTTTTCAAGGTGAGCCCGATGCGGTGATCGGTGACCCTGTTGTCCTTGAAGTTGTACGTCCGGATCTTCTCCGAGCGGCCGCCGCCGCCGACCTGAGCGCGGCGCTCCTTGGCGAGAGCGGCTGCGTTCTTCTGCTGCTCGAGCTCGTAAAGGCGCGCCCGCAGCACCTTGAGGGCGGCGGCGCGGTTTTGGATCTGGCTCTTCTCGTCCTGCATCGCCACGACGAGGCCGGTGGGAAGATGCGTTATCCGCACGGCCGAGTCCGTCGTGTTCACCGACTGCCCACCGGGGCCGGTGGAGCGGTAGACGTCGACGCGAAGGTCACCGGGCTCGATCTCGACCTCGACCTCGTCGGCCTCGGGCAGGACGTTCACCGTGGCGGACGAGGTGTGGACGCGTCCCTGGGACTCGGTGACAGGGATCCGCTGCACGCGGTGGGTGCCGGCCTCTTGGTGCATGCGCTGCCAGGCGTCCTCGCCCTTTACGAGGAACGTGACCCCGTCCACGCCACCGAGCTCTGACTCGCGCAGGTCCAGCACCTCGACGCGCCAGCCCCTGTGGTCCGCGTACCGCTGGTACATGTCGAGCAGGTCTTTGGCGAAAAGGTTCGCCTCCTCGCCGCCCTCCGCGCCTCGGATCTCGACAATCACGTTACGCCCGTCGTTCGGGTCCCTGGGCATGAGCAGGTCCCGCAGCTCGTTCTCGAGCGTGACCACTCTCTCCTCGGCCGCATTCTGCTCGTCCCGGCCGAGCGCGCGCTCGGCGCCAACGGCGTCGGTCGCCAGCTCGCGGGCGACGACGACGTCCTCCTGTGCGGCTTTGAGCTCGTGCATCTTGCGAACGACGGTCTCGAGCTCCTTGTGGCGACGCGACAGGACGCGCAGCTCATTGCGGTCCTGCGAGAGAGTTGGGTCGGAGAGGCGTTTGAGGACCTGTGAGTACTCGGCCTCAAGCGCCTCAAGGCGATCGAGCACGCGACAAGGTTAGTGCCAGAAGCGCCGCGCCTACACCCGAGCTGAGCGCGTTCGTGATATACCGCGTAGGTGCTATTCCCGGTCGCGATCGTGGTCAGCCTCATCTTCGGCGGGACCGACCAGTACGTCGGCAGCATCGACGCGCGGGCCCTTTGGACCGTCTCTTTGAGCTTGTTGTCCGCGCCCTGGCTCGTGCTGCCGTTCGTGTTCGGCTGCACCCAGCTGCGCGCGAGCCGCGCCGCTACGGTCGGCCTCGTCGCCACGATGTCGGCGCTACTTGCCTATTTCCTCATGATCATGGGGCCGCTCGAGGGCGGGAAGTGGACAGTGAGCCTGAGCGAGGTCCACGGCCTGCTCGCGTCCAACATGTGGAACATCGTCGGAGGGATCGTGACCGGGCCTATCTACGGCATGCTCGGCCAGCGCTGGCGGACACGGCGGGCCTGGGCCAGCGCCGTGCTCGTCGCAGGGGCGCTCTGCTTGGAGCCCCTGGCGCTCACGATCGCGCACAGGAGCTACCCGGGCGACTCGGTCGTCTGGCCTTTCGAGGTGCTGGCCGGGATCGCCGTGGCGGCCTACTTCTTCCTCGACGGCATCGCGTTCAGACGGCGCGTCGGCTCGAGGCTCAGGGAGCCGACAACGGTGTGACAAAGCTTGCGCGGGCTCTACCGAGCCGCGCAGGTCGACCGGCTCAGCGCTTGGTCTTGCGCTGGCCGTAGCGGCGCTCGAAGCGCTCGACACGACCACCGGTGTCTACGAGCTTCTGCTTGCCCGTGTAGAAGGGGTGGCACTCGTTGCAGAGCTCGACATGGAGGTCCGGCTTGGTCGAGCGCGTGGTGAAGGTGTTCCCGCACGAGCAGCGCACTGCCGCGGTGACATAAGCGGGGTGAATGTCTGTCTTCATGATCTCTCCATTGTAAGCCGGATCGGGCGGTGCCCAGGCGGGCCGCGACGCCTCAGCCTCCCGGGACCGGCGCCTTGGCGATCTCGGCGAGGAACTCGTCGTTGGAACGCGTCGTGCGGATCTTGTCCATGAGCAGCTCGAGACCGGCGCCCGGGCCGCCGTCGCCCCCGAGGGCGTTCAGCACCCGGCGCAGCTTCCAGACCTGCTGGAGCTGGGAGCGGTCGAAGAGCAGCTCCTCGTGCCGCGTCGAGCTGGCGTTAACGTCGATGGCGGGGTAGATGCGGCGCTCGGCCAGCTTGCGGTCGAGACGAAGCTCCATGTTGCCCGTGCCCTTGAACTCCTCGAAGATCACCTCGTCCATCTTCGAACCCGTCTCGACGAGAGCGGTCGCGAGGATGGTGAGTGAGCCGCCTTCTTCGATGTTGCGGGCAGCCCCGAAGAACTTCTTCGGGGGGTAAAGGGCCCCGGAGTCGACACCTCCTGACATGATGCGGCCGGTCGCGGGCTGGGCCAGGTTGTAGGCCCGGGCGAGCCGAGTGATCCCGTCGAGGATGATCACGACGTCCCTGCCGAGCTCGACGAGGCGCTTGGCCCGCTCGATGGCGAGCTCGGCGACAGTCGTGTGCTCGTCAGCGGGCCTGTCGAAGGTGGACGCGATGACCTCGCCCTTGACCGAGCGCCGCCAGTCGGTCGCCTCTTCGGGACGTTCGTCCACCAGCAGGACCATGAGGTGGACGCTCGGGTCGTTCTGCTCGATCGAATGGGCGATCTGCTTCAAGATGGTCGTCTTGCCCGCCTTCGGCGGTGACACGATCATGCTCCGCTGACCCTTGCCGATGGGCGAGATCAGGTCCACGATCCTGGCGGTCGTGTTGAGTGGGTCCTCCTTCAGCTCGAGGCGCATCCGCTGGTCCGGGAACAGCGGTGTCAGGTCCTCGAAGCGCGGCCGCTCGCGGGCCTCGTCCGGCGTCATCCCGCAGACCGAGTCGATCCGCAACAGGGCCGGGTACTTCTCGCTCGGCCCGGCGGGCCGGCAGGCGCCCTCTATGGCGTCGCCGCGGCGAAGCGAGAAGCGCCTCGCCTGCGAGACCGAGATGTACACGTCCTTTGAGCTTGGCAGGTAGCCGCTCGTGCGGAGGAAGCCGTATCCCTCGTCCCGCAAGTCGAGCAGGCCGCGCACGGGCACAAGCTCGCCTTGCCATGCGACTTCCTGGCCGCCACCTTGGGGCTCCTGGCCCCCGCGCTCGCGGTCGCGGCCACGGCGACGGCGACCGCGGCGGTTCCCGGGCTCGATCTGGCCGACCTGAGCCCCTTGGTTGTTCTGGTTGCCCCGTCCTGGCGAGTGCTGCTGAGCCTGGCGCTGGGGTCGGGAGTTGGCAGAGGGCTCCCCGCCTGTCCGCTCGAAGGTGTCGGTGCCGCCCTGTGGGGCAGGGCTCGAATCGGCCGCGACGGCTCCGGTCTGAACGGTCTCAGCGCCGTTACGACCCGTATCGGAGCTGGCAAGGATGGCGGCCGCGGCCTCGGCGACGGAGTCGTCGGGCCCCGAGGAGGCATCCGGGCCACTCCCGTTGAGCGGTGCTGAGGCGTCGTGGGCGTCGAGGTCATGACGCACACCCTCTGAGCTGCCGTTCTGGCTCCCGGAGTCGGCCGAGGCCGTCTTCGCCGTCGAGCGGGACCGGGACGTGCGTCCCCGCGCCGGCTTGGTCGCGACGGCTGCGGCTTCGTTCGCCGAGCTGCTCTCATTTGCGGTGCCATTGACATCGGATGCCTGTGCCGGGCTCGGCGCAGCGTGCGCCCCCGCCGCGACTTCTACCTCGACGCCGGCGGCGCGCAGGATCTGGTTAACGAGTTCCGCCTTGCGCGTCCGTGCCACAGGCTCAAGTGACATTGCGGTAGCGATCGCTCGAAGCTCGTCGCTCGCTTTGCGTTCAAGGATCGAACGCTCGAGCTGTTCCTCGCTCATCAGGTTCCTCTCTGGATCTTTCTGTTGTTGAAGCTGTTTCGTGTTGTTGAAGCTGTTTCGTTACAGGAGATACGCCGGGACTTGCGGAATTCCGGGTGTCGGTGTTCCCCCACGTGCCTTCACGACTTGCCCTCCAGGAGCGGTCGGATCAGTGCTTGACCCGAGCCTGCGATCCTCCGCTCGGATTCTCCAAGCAGGACAAATCTTTGATTTCGTCGGATCGCGCAGCCCAGTCAGTGAGTGCCTACGGCGGCTAGAGCATCTGCACGGAGGGAGGTGCCGGTGTAGGTGACAACAGGGAAAGGACCTCTGAGATTCCCACCGCCCCATTCGGGTCGCCCGCCCCTTAGGGGCGAACTCGCGTCCGCAGTGACGAACGAAGGCGACTCTATGTTAGCGGGACATTCCGTCCCCGGCAAACACCCCCCTTCGCCGACGTTCCGTTGGTCGGAGGCATCCCGCCTGAATACGGGCTCGCTCTCCTCGCCCGCGCGTGCCACAGCTCCACGATCCAAGGGAGGTAGAAGGCGCCGAGCCATACTCAGATCGCAAGTGCGCCGAGCACCGATCCCAGGTCGGCGTCGACAACAGGGGGCACCGACGCCTGGCTGATGGCGAGGTCAGGATCCTTCAGCCCGTGCCCGGTCAGCACGCAGACGACGGTCGAGCCCGCGGGAACCGTCGTTTTCAACAGGCCGGCGACGGAGGCAGCCGAGGCGGCCTCGCAGAAGACCGATTCCTCGGTGGCAAGGAAGCGGTACGCCTCGAGGATCTCGTCGTCGGTCACCGCGAAGATGCCACCTCCCGACTCGGAGGCCGCCGCCGTGGCACCGTACCAGGAGGCGGGGTTCCCGATGCGGATCGCGGTGGCGATCGTCTCGGGCTCGGCGATCGGGTGCCCGGCCACGATTGGGGCCGCGCCGGCGGCCTGGAAGCCATACATGCGCGGGAGCCTCGTGGAGCGTCCGGCATTTCGGTACTCGCAGTACCCGCGCCAGTAAGCGGTGATGTTGCCGGCGTTGCCGACCGGGATGCAGTGGACCTCTGGGGCATCCCCAAGGGTGTCGACTATCTCGAACGCGCCCGTCTTCTGGCCCTCGATGCGGAACGGGTTCACCGAGTTCACGACCACTATCGGCGCGCGGCGCGGCAGCTCGCGGACGATCTCAAGGGCGACGTCGAAATTGCCCCTTACTTGCAGCACGCGGGCACCGTGCACGAGGGCCTGGGCGAGCTTGCCGAGAGCGATGTGACCCTCGGGGATAAGCACGGCGCAGCTCATCCCGGCGCGGGCCGCGTAGGCCGCGGCCGAGGCCGACGTGTTGCCCGTCGAGGCGCAGACGACCGCCTTTACACCCTCCTCGGCCGCCTTGGAGATCGCCATCGTCATGCCACGGTCCTTGAACGAGCCCGTCGGGTTCGCGCCTTCGAGCTTCAGCAAGACCCTGGCACCGACACGCTCGGAGAGCCGCGGGGCACCCAGCAGTGGCGTCCCGCCCTCCAACAACGTCACAACGGGCGTCGCGTCGGTGACAGGGAGGAACTCCCTGTACTCCTCGAGCACCCCCCGCCAGGCGCTCACCCGCCCCCGATCATCGTTCCGGGCCGATCACGCGCAGCAGCGCCCCGACGCGCGCGACGACGTCCAGACCGGAAAGCGACGCCAGGGTCGCCTGAAGATCGGCCTCGAGGGCGGTATGGGTTATGAACACGAGGCGGGCGCCGTCACCGAGGCCGATCTGCTCCATGGAGCGGATCGATACATGGTGCTCACCGAACACACGCGCCACCGAGGCGAGCACACCGGGCTGGTCCTTCACGTCCAGGGCGAGATAGTACTGGGTCAAAAGCGCCGAGATCGGGCTGATCTCGACTCTTTCGCGTCGCACGGCACGACCCCGAGTGTCCTCGCGGCGGTGGTGCGCGGCTGCCACGACGTCGCCGAGGACGGCACTGGCCGTCGCCATGCCCCCCGCGCCTCGGCCGTAGACCATGAGCTCGCCGGCGGTGTCGCCCTCGACGAAGACGGCGTTGAACGCCCCGCGGACGCTGGCGAGGGGATGCTCACGGGGGACCATCGCGGGATGGACGCGCACGGCGACGGCCGGCGCGGACTCGTCGCCCACGCGCTCGGCGACGGCCAGCAGCTTGACCTCGTAGCCGAGCTTGTGGGCAAAAGCGATGTCGGAAGCGCCGATGGCCGTGATCCCTTCTGTGTAGACGTCACTCGGCACGACATCGGCGTCAAAGGCGATGCCGGCGAGGATGGCGGCCTTCGCCTGGGCGTCGAAGCCTTCGACATCAGCCGTCGGGTCGGCTTCGGCGTAACCGAGCGCTTGTGCCTCCGCGAGCGCCGTCGCGTACTCGCTCCCCTCCTCGCTCATACAAGTGAGCATGTAGTTCGTTGTGCCGTTCACGATTCCCATCACGCGGACTATTCGCTCGCCCGCCAGCGAGTCGTTGAGGAGGCGCACGAGCGGGATTGCACCTGCAACCGACGCCTCGTAGAACAGGTCGACCCCACCTTTTTCCGCCGCGGCGAGCAACTCGGCCCCGAAGTTGGCAAGGAGCTCCTTATTGGCGGTCACGACGGGCTTGCCGGCAGCGAGGGCCGAGAGCACAAGGCTGCGAGCAGGTTCGATGCCACCGACCAGCTCCACGATCACGTCGATCTCGGGGTCGTCGACGAGCGCGGCGGCGTCAGCGCACAGTCGCTCGCCCGCGTCCTCTCGGGCCGCGCCGGGGCGCGGTCGCGCCATGTCCCTCACGGCGATCCGCGTCACTCGCAGCTCCAGGCCGGTACGGAGCGCGATCGCCTCGAAATGCGAGTCGATGAGATGGGTGAAGGCGACGCCGACGTTGCCATAGCCGAGCAGGCCGACACGCACTAGATCTGTGCCCATACTCAGATTCGATTGAGGCTCGCCCACCGCCACAAGGTACAAGACGGCGGGCCAGGCCCAATGCGGGAAGTCAGGCTTCGAGGGCGAGCAAGTCGGCGATCGTCTCGCGCCGGACCACGACGCGGGCCCGTGCGCCGGACACGAACACGACGGGCGGGCGCAGCACCCGGTTGTAGTTCGAAGCCATGGAGTAGCCGTACGCGCCGGTGACCGGGGTCGCGACCACATCGCCGACG
This sequence comes from Acidimicrobiales bacterium, assembly GCA_049523315.1. Classification (GTDB taxonomy): domain Bacteria; phylum Actinomycetota; class Acidimicrobiia; order Acidimicrobiales; family Bog-793; genus Fen-455. The sequence goes on from JBEKMZ010000041.1 coordinate 13,304, forward strand.
GCGACGTCGGCGGGGAGCCGGGCGTCGTCGACGATGACGTCACCGGACTCGCAGTGCTTTCCGACGAGATGTGCCGCCTGCGGGCGCGGCGCCAAGGGTTCCCGCGGCAGGAAGGCTTCGTATCCGCTGCCGTAGAGGACCGGACGGGGGTTGTCGGACATGCCGCCGTCCACCGCCACATAACAGCGCAGGCCGGCAAGCCGCTTGATCGTGCCGACGCGGTACAACGTCACGGCCGCGCTCGCGACTATGGCACGGCCGGGCTCGGCCGTCAGACGCACGTCGGCGGCAAGGCCGGCCTCGCGTGCAGCCGCGTGCGCCGCCCGTGCCCACTCGGTGATCGAAAGCGCCTGTTCGCCTTCGACATAGGCCACGCCGAGGCCTCCCCCGATGCAGCACTCCGAAAAACGGTTCTCTGCGACGAAGGGGGCGAGCGCCGCGATCTCCTCCACAAAGGCGGAGGTCTCGAAGATCTGGCTCCCGATATGGGCGTGCACCCCGACGAGCTCGAAAGCCTCCAGGCTCCGCAACGCCTCCACGGCTTCGGCGGCTGCCCCCGACGCGAGAGAGAAGCCGAACTTGGTGTCCTCTTGGCCCGTGCGCACGTACTCGTGGGTGTGCGCCTCGATCCCCGGCGTCACCCGCACCAGCAGCTGTGGGCGGTGGCCGGCCGCAGCACCCGGGCAGAGCGCCCGCAATCGGTCGATCTCGTCGAACGAGTCGACCACGATCCGGCCGACACCGGCACCGAGCGCGGCCGCCAGCTCCTCGGCGGACTTGTTGTTGCCGTGGCAGACGAGGCGCTCGCCCGGGACTCCCGCAGCGAGCGCCACGGCCAGCTCACCGCCGGTCGAAACATCGAGCGCCATGCCCTCTTCGAGGGCGAGCGCAGCCATCGCCTTGCACAAGAAGGCCTTCGTGGCATAGGCAACCCCCGGACCGAAGGCCGCGACCGCCTCGCGGGCTCGGGCGCGCAGATGCTCCTCGTCGTAGACGAACACCGGCGTGCCGAACTGATCGGCAAGCTCGAGAAAATCGATCCCGCCGACGCTCAAGTGGCCGTCCAAGGTCACCGCGCTCGAGTCCGGCAGAAGGCTCCAGCTGACGGGGCCCTCGGCGGGCACGTCTCGGGCTGCAGGCTCGGTCACTGACTGCTCGTCCGTGGACGCCGCCGGCGGGGCTGGGACACTGGTCACATCTCGTCTGGCGCGTGGACCCCGAGAAGGCCAAGCGCGATCGCGAGCCCGATCCTGACTCCTTCGACAAGCCACAGCCGGGCCTGGGTGAGCTCGGGCGGTATCTCCTCGGACAATACGCGGCAGTCGTGGTAAAAGCCGTGGAACTCACCCGCGAGCTGGCGGACCCAATTCGTGACCTTGTGAGGCGCCCGGTCCTTGGCTGCTTCGGTGATCGCACGGGGCAGGTCCACAAGACAGCGGATGAGCTCGAGTTCACGGTCGTGAACGAGTAGGAACAAATCGGCCTCTGAGATCGGGACGCGCTCGATACCGCGCTCGGCGCGCTTGCGATCGATCGAGGAGATCCGGGCATGGGCATACTGCACGTAGAAGACGGGGTTCTCCATCGACTGGCGCTTCATGAGGTCGAGATCGAGCGTGGTCGCCTGGTCGATCGAGTTGAGCAGGGATAAGAGCCGCGTCGCGTCGGCCCCCAGCTCCTCGATGACCGAATCGAGCTGGATGACGTTTCCGGCCCGCTTCGACATCCGGCGCCCGACGATGTTGACGAGCTGGCCGAGGCGGATCTCGAGGCGGTCCGGGTCGACACCGAGCGCGGCCACGCCGGCTTTCAGGCTCGCGACCTGGCCGTGGTGGTCGGCCCCGAAGACGTCGATGACACGGTTGAACTTGCGGACGAGGAACTTGTCGCGGTGATAGGCGAGATCACCGGCGAGGTAGGTAGCGTCCCCATTCGAGCGGATCAGCACGCGGTCGCGGTTGTCGCCGACCTCGGTCGAGCGCAGCCAGAGCGCCCCCTCCTCCTCGTAGATGAGCCCCCGCTCTCTGAACAGCTCGATCGTGTCTGCGACCTGACCGCTCTCTTCGATTGAAGCCTGCGAGTGCCACTCGTCGAAATGGATGTCGAGGCGTTGGAGCGTGGCGCGGATGTTCTCGAGGATCTTCTCGGTCGCGAACCGGCCGGCCTCGACGACATCGTCTGGCCCGTCGTAATCACTCGCGAGGTGGGTGACGTACTCGCCCTGATAGCCCTCTTCGGACACGACCTCGCCCCGCCTTCGGGCGAGCAGGCTCTCGCCGAGGAGCCGGATCTGGCCACCGGTGTCGTTGACGTAGTACTCGCGACTCACGTCCCAGCCACAACGGCTCATGACACGTCCGAGAGCATCCCCGTAGGAGCCGAGCCAGCCGTTGCCGACGTGCAACGGGCCTGTCGGGTTCGCAGAGACGAACTCGATCTGGACACGCTCGCCCGCCCCGAGGTCGGACAGGGCATAGCCCTCTTCGCCTGCTGCGACGACGTCACCCAGGGCGTCGTGCAACCACGAAGTAGCGAGCTTGAAATTGATGAAACCGGGGCCTGCAACCTCGACTTCGAGCACCTCGTCGATCGTCGCGACCTTCAGCGCCCCAGCGAGCTCGCTGGCGAGCTCTCTGGGTGATCGGTCGGCCGCCTTGGCGGCTACGAGGGCGACGTTGGTCGACCAGTCACCATGTTCCTGGCGAGCCGGACGGACGAGCTGGACAATCTGTGAGTCAATCGGGATGTGCAGGCTGCCAAGAGCGGCGACGATCGCGTCGGCCAGTCGTTGCTCGGTCGTCATTGGAGTCTGAGGATGGCCGAAGTCCCGCTAGCATGCAACCTGCGCTCCATCGAGCCCTCGTAGCTCAGGGGATAGAGCATCGGCCTCCGGAGCCGGGTGCGCAGGTTCGAATCCTGCCGAGGGCGCCAAAGCTGACGCCGCGAAACGACGCCACCGCGCCTTGAGGGGGCGATCGGGTCGCTGGGACGGCGGCCATGCGAAGTGGCCGGCCGTGGACGAGCCTGTCGTTGGCAAGAGCTTCGTCCATGCTCTTCGAGGCCCTCGCTGACTCCGGTGACATAGCGACCTGGTCGCTGCATGCGTCGGATCGCCAACGGCGACAACCCGGCCGGCGAGATGGGACACGGTGCGACAGCGCCGGTGCGAGCAGACTCGGTCAGATGACCAATTCTCAGCGATGTCAAAAGCCAGACCGTGTGATATGTAATATATTGTATGCATGCCTGTGCCAACAAGCCGCGGCCAGCTCGAGCGTTCGCTCCTGCGGGACGAGGCCTATGTCGCCTTGCGGCAGGCCATCGTCACCGGTGTTCTTGACCCCGGTGAACGCCTCAACGAGGCCGAGCTCGTCGGCTGGCTCGGGGTCAGCCGGACCCCGATCCGAGAGGCGATCATGCGCCTCGAACGCGCCGGGCTCGTCGAGACCAAGCCCGGCAAGTACACGATCGTGAGCCCACTCGACGCCCGTGAAACCCGTTCGGCCCAGTCGGTGGCTGCCGCGATGCATGAACTCGCGGTCCGCGAGGCCGTGCCTGTCCTCTCGCGCGCCGAACTGGACGCGATGCGAGCGGCCAACACGCGCCTCGCGCAGGCCTTGCGGCTCAACGACGTGGATGCCGCCCTAGAGGCAGACGACGCCTTCCACGACGTCGCGGTGTCGGCTTGCGCGAACCGGATTGTGATCTCCGTCCTCGAGGAGGTCACCCCGCTCATTCGCCGCGTCGAGAGGCTCCGCTTCGCGTCGCTCGCGGGACGGGGCTCGGTGGCCTCGCACGACGTCATCATCGAGCTCTGCGCGTCCGGTGACGCCGATGGCGCCGCGGTGGCCGCGCGGACCAACTGGAAGACGCTTGAGGGATTGCTGGACAGATCCTCCGATGACGAACTGTCCGCGAGATGACCTGGGCGACAAGAACGGCGCTCGCCGCCGTTGGCAGGCAGAAGACAAGTCCGGAACAAGGGAGTTTGAGATGCGGCTGAGCGACTTCCCCCGCTACCCGCTGCTTTTCGGGCCGAGCCCGGTCCACAAGCTCGAGCGGCTCACTAAGCACCTCGGAGGGGCGACGCTGTGGGCGAAACGCGAGGACTGCAACTCCGGGCTCGCCTTCGGTGGCAACAAGACGCGCAAACTCGAGTACCTCGTTCCAGACGCCATCGCAAGAGGTGCGACACACCTGGTGTCCATCGGTGGAATCCAGTCGAACCACACCCGGCAGGTGGCAGCCGTCGCGGCAAAGGTGGGACTCAAAGCACGCCTCGTCCAGGAGACCTGGGTCGACTGGCCGGACACGGTAAACGACCGTGTTGGAAACATCCTCTTGTCGAGGGTGATGGGCGCAGAGGTCGAAATCGTCGATGCCAAATTCGGGATCGGTTTCAAGGACAGTTGGGAGCGCGCCCTCGAAGACGTCAGGTCGAAAGGCGGAGTGCCCTACCCGATACCCGCCGGAGCATCCGATCATCGGCTCGGAGGCCTCGGCTTTGCCAACTGGGCGCTCGAGGTCGCCGCCCAGGAGACCGAGCTCGGGACCTTCTTCGACACGGTCGTCGTCTGCACGGTGACCGGTTCCACCCAGGCGGGCATGGTCGCCGGCTTCGCCGCCCAAGGCCGGCCGCGGCGTGTAATCGGCATAGACGCGTCGGCCGAGATCGACCAGACGCGGGCGCAGGTGAAAAGGATCGCCCAGAACACCGCCGAGCTGATCGGGGTCGGGCACCGTATCGGAGACGAAGACATCATCGTGCTCGAGGGTTGGGCCGGGGACCGCTACGGGATCCCCGTGCAATCCACCCTCGACGCAATACGCCTCACAGGGAGTCTCGAGGGAGTGATCCTGGACCCGGTCTACGAGGGAAAGTCGATGGCGGGGCTCATAGACCTCGTCCGCAGTGGTGAGATCGGCAGGGACTCGAACGTCCTCTACGCCCACCTCGGCGGTCAGCCGGCAATCAACGCCTACAGCGCACTGTTCCGCAACTGAGACAGGCGATCGACGCACCCGGCGATGCCGGAGGGTCGGCTAGGACGGCGCGGCAGCCGGTTCGTCCGCGGCCGCGGGACGCGAGGCGGACTCCACGCCCGCCATCATCATCCCGATGTCCTCCCGGGAGTTGACCCGCGGGTCGGCCGAGCCGATGATCTGGCCCTCGTACATGACAAGGACCCGGTCGCAAATGGTCATGATCTCGTCGAGGTCCTCGGAGACGATCAGGCAGGCGGTGCCGTTGTCCCGCTGCGCGACGAGACGCTCGTGGATGTAGTTCGTAGCACCGACGTCGATGCCTCGGGTCGGCTGCGCGACCAGCAGCACCCGCGGGCTGCCCGACAGCTCGCGGGCCATGATCAGCTTTTGGATGTTCCCGCCGGAGAGGTTCCTGGCCGGAGTGTCGAGTGAAGGCGTCCTGACGTCGAACTCCGTCACCAGCTCCTGGCAGTGACTGCGGATGGGACGTCTGCGCAGAAAGCCGAGCCGCGAGTACTTCCGGTCCCTGTTCTCCACGAGGAGAAGGTTCTGCGCGACGGTGAACGCCGGGACGACGCCGTCGCGCATGCGCTCTTCCGGGACGTAGGCGAGGCCGACGGCCCGTGCGTCAGCAGGCTTCGCTCCCGCGAGTTCGTGCCCGTCCAGCCGGATGGAGCCGCTGATGGGAGCGCGGATTCCGGCAACGGACTCGGCAAGCTCGCGCTGACCATTCCCCGAGACGCCGGCGATGCCGACGATCTCGCCGGCGCAGACCTCGAGCGACAGCCCCCGGACAGCCTCGGTCCCGCGGTCGCCCCTGACGCGGAGGTCGCTTACCGTCAGCCGAACCTCACCTGCGGTGCCCTTTGTGGTCTGGCTCTCGAGGGCGATGCTGCGCCCGACCATCAACTCAACGAGGCGCTCACGAGTCGCTTCGCTGGCCTGGATCGTGCCTACGTTACGGCCGGCCCGCAGAACGGTCATGCGAGCCGAGATGTCGAGCACCTCATGGATCTTGTGCGAGATGAACACGAGCCCCCGACCGCCGTCTGTCATCTGGCGCAGTACGACGAAAAGCTCGTCGACCTCCCGCGGCGTCAGCACGGCCGTCGGCTCGTCGAGTACGAGCAGCGAGACGTTGCGGTACAGGGCCTTGATGATCTCAACCCGCTGGCGCTCGCCGACCGACAACTGCCAGATGATGGCCTGCGGGTCAACATTAAGTCCGTAGGTGTCGGCCAGCTCGCGGATCTTGGCTGACACTCTCCCGAGGTCCGTCAACGGGCCGCGGGTCGACTTCTCACCCAAGGCGACGTTCTCGGCGACGGTCAAGGTGTCGACCAGCATGAAGTGCTGGTGGATCATCCCTATCCCTCGGCGGATGGCATCCGCGGGCGAGGAGATGACTATTCGCTCGCCGTTCATCCTTATCTCGCCCTCATCGGGACGGTATAGACCGTAGAGCACCCGCATCAGCGTGCTCTTGCCAGCCCCGTTCTCCCCGAAGAGGGTGTGGATCTCACCGCGGCAAACTTCGAAACTTACGTGGTCGTTGGCGACCACCCCGGGGAAGCGCTTAGTTATGCCAGTCATCTGGAGGAGCGGAACGTCCTCCAGGGCTGTGCTTTGTGTTTGCGCTGCCGGGATGGTCACCACGATCGTCCTTCTCGCCTGTCCTAGCTGATCGACTACTGAGGGACGGTGATGTCGCCGTTGGTGATCTCAGCGATCAGCTTCGCGGCCTCGGTCTTGACCGAAGCAGGCAGGTTGTAGCCCTTGTTGAAGTTGATCTTCTCACCACCGTTGCCGAGGCCGATGACGTAGGTCGCGTCGCCAAGGGTGCCACCGCGGATCGCAGTGAACATCTGCTTGAGAATCGGTGCCCAGTTGTAGACCTGCGAAGAGACGACGTTGTGCGGCGCTAGCGAGGACTGGACCCACTGCGTGCCGAACCAGAGCTTGTGGTCCGACTTCGCGACACCGATTGCCCCGACGACCGATTGCGAGCTGCCCGTGAGGACATCTGCGCCGTTGCCGACGAAGGTCTTCGCACAACTGGCCATGAGGCTGTTGTCACTGAACGAGCCGGTGTACACGGCGTGGGCCGTGATCTTGAACTTGCCAGCCAGAGCAGCTGCCTTTGCGCCCGCCTGGAACCCGTCGACGTACAACTTGGCGTCTCCGGTCGCGATGGGCCCGCAGATCCCGAGCACCTTTGACTTGCTCAGCAGGGCTGCCATGTAACCCTGGACGTAGCCACCCTCGTTCGAGCTCGCCTCGTAGGCGAAAACGTTCTTCATGCCGAAGGTCGCCCCGGCGGTCCCCCATGCGAAGGAGACCTTCGGGAACTTGGGCGCCAGCTGCTCGATGATGGATCCGTACTGTGAGCCGTGGGCAATGATCAGATTGTAGCCCTCGTGCGCGTACGTCTCAATGATGTCGGCAGCCTGGCTGACAACATACTCGTTCGCCGAGACGGCGATCTGCAGGTGCTCGGAGCTCTTCAGGCTCTCGACAGCGCTGTACATCGACTGGGTGAAAGCAAGGTCGTTGGTCGCGCTCGGCGCGATCAGGGCCACCTTCAAGGTGCTCATTCCCTTTGGGGTTGAGCTCGAGCGCGCTGTTGCAGAGGCGCCGGTCGCGAAGGCGGCGGTACCGAGTGCCATGGCGGCTGCGACAAGCACGAGGGCACCCCTTCTCCAAATCTTCACTTGCATTTGCTCTCTCCTTGTTAGGTTGCGGTTGACTGCGTTTTCCTTGGGGAACTGCGGAACTGCCTTGAATTTCCGCCGGATCGTCTGGTTACATCACCCGCCTCTCTCGTAGGGCTTTCCAAGGGCTGCTGGCTGCCGGAACCGGCGCGCGACCGTCAAGAGGGCGAGGATCGTTATCACAGCTGGGGCTGTTGCCCAGAGATCCGAGGCACTGAGCGGGATTATGCCGAGGGACTTCCATTCGAGGACAACTGCGATCGCCAGCCCGTAAAGCAGCGAACCACCCATGACGCCAGTGGGGCGCCAGGCGCCGAAGTAGACGAGGGCGACGGCGATGAAACCCTCGCTCTGGGTGAGGTTCTCCTGGAAGATGCCGTCGAACATCAAGAGCGCGGCACCGGCAAGACCCGCCAGGACACAGCCGATGAGCACCGCCTTCCAGCGGATGCGGACGACGTTGACACCGACACTGTCAGCAGCTGCCGGGTTCTCCCCGGCTGCGCGAATCTTCATGCCGAAGGTCGTTCGGTTGAGAACGAAGGTCACCACCGGGACCAGCAAAAAGGCAATGTAGACGAGGATCGTCTGCTTGAAGAACATGCCCCCGATCGCCGGTATGCGGTCCAGGAGCGGGATGTTGATCGGGTTGAGCGTGTTGATGGGAAGTGGGGTGCCGACGAACTTGATGAACAACAAGTCACTGAACCCGAGGCCGAACAGGTAGACGCCGATGCCGCTTATGCCCTGCTCGGCCTTCAACGTGACGCTGATGAAAGCCGTGACGACTCCCATCAGCGCCCCAACCCCCATCCCCGCGAGGATGGCGAAGAACAAATTGCTCGTCTTGAGCGCTACGAAGTAGGTGGCGAACGCGGACAGCAGCATGATCCCGTCGACGCCGAGGTTGATGACTCCGCTGCGTTGGCCCACGGTCTCGCCGAGCGCAGCGAGGAGGAACGGTGCCGCGAGGCCGAGGGCCGTGGCCACCGTCGCCGTGAGCACGGCGTAGGTGAAAAAGTGGCTCATGGGTCGCTTCGCTCCTGCGCCGCGACGAGCGGTGCGGCGGGCGTCGGGGGGTCTTCGCTGCGGTCCTTCCACCTGGCCGGAGGAGCCAACGCGGTGGCCCGGCTGCGGCGGCGCATGTACTCGAGGGAGACGACGAAGACGACGACCAGGCCCTCGAGAGCGGTAACCATGTCAGCCGGCACACCGGTAGCGACCTGCAAGGCGTCGCCCCCGACGATCAGGCCACCGAAGAGGAAGGCCGAGATGATCGACCAGATCGGGTTGAGCGCCCCGAATAGGGCCACGACGATCCCGTTGAACCCGTCAGAGCCCGTGAACCCGGTCAAGCTCCCGTCGGTGACCATCCGGTGGGAGATGCTGCCGAAGACCAAGAGCGCGCCACCCAGGCCGCACATAGCCCCGCTGATGGTCATGGCGAGCGTCATCGTCCGCTTCACCGGCATTCCGGCGTACTTCGAGGCATCCCGCGAGAGCCCCACGGCCTGGATGCGGAAGCCGAAGCTCGTCTTGTACAGCAGCAGCCACACGCCGACCGCCACGACCACGGCGATGAGCACTCCGAGGTGGAGCTGGGTGTTGGGGATCAAGATGGGCAGCCAGGACGCCTTCGGCAAGAGCCGTGTCTCGGGTATCAACCCATATGTCGAGTTCTGTGTCTTGTCGACCATCGGACCCGCCAGAAGCCAGTTCACGATTTGGACCGCGACGAGGTTGAGCATGATCGTGCTGAGGATCTCGTTGACGTTGAAGTACGCCTTGAACGCTCCGGGAATCGCACCCCAGGCGGCGCCGCCCGCAGCTCCGGCAAGCAGCACGACCGGGATGAGGATGATGCTCGGCAGGTTTGGCAGGGCGAGTGCCGTGGCCGCGCTCGCAACGCCGCCCATCGCGAGCTGGCCCTCGCCGCCGATGTTGAAGACGTTGGCGCGGAACGCGACACAGATGCCAACGGCGACAAGCAGCAGTGGGGCGGCCTGCACGGCAGTAGCGCCGAGCGCATAGCTGCCGTCGAAGGCCCCGACGATGAGGGCGTTGTAACCGGTGATCGGGTTGGCGCCGAGGGCCAGCATCATGACCGCGCCGAGGAGCAGCGCGACAACGAGCGACATCGGGAGCGCGAACCAGCTCAGAAAGAACCGCCGCCGGTCTTGCCAGGCACTCGCCAATGCGCCGGACACGCGACTCACGGCCGGGTCCTAGGTGAACCTGTCACCTGAGTGCCGCGAGCGTGGCGGCAACCGCTCGGCGGCTCCATTCCTTCAGGGTAAGGAACGAGCCCTGGTGCGACTTAGGCCAAAAGTCCCTTTTTACAGGGATATTCCGGCCCGATGACGGTTGGGAGATCCCGGCGCCGATGGTTCTGCGCGGCCCGGGCTCGGCTCCTCCCGGTTCCTCAGCCCTGCTGTATTGAGGCGACCCTCCAGCAGCCTTGCCCGGCCGCCTTTGCCTCGCTGAGCGCCTCGTCCGCCCTCGCCAACAGGACGTCCGAATTCGTCCCCGGGGGGAACCCGAGCACGATTCCGATGCTGGCCCCGAGCTTCAGCGCCGGCGAGTCGCCGATCGAGATCGGTTCCGCGAGGCGCTCCACGACCCGGCCCGCGATGGCTATGACCTGGGACTCGGTGACGTCACCTGCGCAAAGGATGGCGAACTCGTCACCCCCAATGCGAGCGAGGTCATCGGTCGGGCGGAGCACAGACGAAAGCCGTCGGGCAATCACGCGCAAGGCAGAATCTCCTGCCAGGCGCCCCAGCCGGTCGTTCACTTCCTTGAAGCCGTCGATGTCGATGTAGAGCAGGGCCGGCCGGTCGGCTCCCTCGATGCGCGAGTTGAGCGCCTGGAAGAAGCTCCTCCGGTTGCCGAGACCCGTGAGCACGTCCTGAGACGCCTCTTCGAGGGATCGATCCCCCGCCGCGCTCTGCGACATCATGAGCGAGGCGAGGATGACCGCCCGGTCGACAGCGGTGCGCTCGCTCGTGCCGAGCGGGCCGAGATCGCGGCTCCACGCGACTAGGCAGCCAGATGGCATGGATTCGCCCCTGACCTGGACGGGGAAGCACGAGACGGAGCGAAAGCCTTCGGCCGCGGCCCGGGTCGGTTCGGGCAACCCGGCACGCTCGGTGTAGGTCACGCCGGATTCCGCGCCGATGGCCAGGTCCCAAGGACCCGGAGAGGGCGGCCCGGGGAGCGACGAGTCCGACGGGAAGCGGGTTATCGTCCGCCCGTCGGACGAGACGACGACGAAGAAGCTCTCCCCGAGTACCGGTGGGAGCCGCAGGGCGTTGGCGAGAGCCGTCAGGTTGTCCTCGAGTGGAGCCCCGGCCTGGGCGGAGGCCAGGACCTGGTCGAAGTGGTCGTATGCGCTCTCCAATAAGAGCAGGACGACGAAGCCCGCGAGGGCGGGGTCGGCGAGGCGGTTGAGCGCCCAGACCTCTGCGAGGCGGGGCCGCCCGTCGGCATGGAGGTAGGGCAAGCGGACCGGGCCTGTCAGCTGTTCCGGGGACTTGGCGGCCGATGCCGCTAGCAGCCACGTCAAAAGCGGACGGTCCTTGGGCTCGAGGTGGCTGGAGAGCTCCGATCCGACGAGAACGTCCACCGGCTCGCCACCCAGGTTCTCGACCTGCCCCGAGGCGAAGCGCACGACACCGTGGGCGTCGAGGAGCACGAGCACACCGGGGATCGACGCCAGTAGATGGGCGTGGATGCCGAGAACGTCCGTACTCGTTTCGATCGGCGCGCTCACGACATGAAATCTAACTGCCGGAGCACCCCCCAGCTAACACACCCAGCAGGTGAGGCCAGAAATGCCCCCCGCCGATGCCTCTAGCAGCGGCGTCGGACGCGGCGCTGCCGGCCCTGCAGGGCCGGCAGGACGAGAAACGGGTACTCAGGCCTGGCGGACGGCCTCGGCCTCGATTTCGAGCTTGACCTTCGGCGAGACGACGAAACCGCCGGTCTCGAGAGCCGCATTGAAGCTGACCCCGAACTCGTTGCGGTCGATCTCTGCCGAGGCGGTAAAGCCGATCCGCTGGTTGCCCCACGGGTCCTTGATGACGCCTTCGAACTCGACGTCGAGGACTACCGGGCGCGTGACGCCTCGAACGGTCAGGTCACCGGTCACCTTCCAGGACGCGCCGGAGCTGATCTCGACCTTCGTGCTGCGAAAGCTGAGAGTCGGGAATTCCGCGACGGCTAGGAAGTCGTTCGTCCGGACGTGGTTGTCACGGTTCTCGTCGTTGGTTTGGATGCTCGCTGCTTGGATGGTCACCTCCACCGAAGAGGCCGCCGGGTCCTCGGCGACGACGACGGCGCCCACGTAGTCCGTGAAACGTCCGCGGACCTTCGACACCATGAGGTGCCGAGCGACAAAGCCGATCTGGGTGTGCGACTTGTCGATCACGAAAGTGCCCGGCGCCGGCAGCGTCAGGCCATTGAAGCCCCTCGTCAAGGTGGTTGTGTCTGTGATTGTCATCTCAATGGCTCCTTCTGGTTTGGGCGATCTATTTGCTTGTACAACCAACTATACAGACAACTATTTGTTTGCGCAACTAATTCCGCGGCTATGCTGGCGCCGTGGAATCAGTCGACTCACTGCAAGTGACGCGCGGGACGGACCGGATCACCCTCGTCGGGCTCGTCTTCGAGACGGCCAGCGGGCTGCACCGTGCTGTCGGCCCGCTGCTAGAGCGCCATTGTGAACTTGCAGGCCAGGATTTCGAGATCCTGATCCGCCTCGCCCGGACCCCGGGTGGACGGCTGAGGATGAGCGATCTCGCGGCCCAGACGGCCCTGAGCCCGAGTGGCCTCACCAGGGCGATCGACCGCCTCTGCGAGGCAAGCCTCGTGACTCGCGAGAGTTGTTCGGAGGACCGCCGTGGCGCGTTCGCTGCGCTGACCGAGTCCGGCGAGTCGCGCATGCGAGTAGCGCTCGAGTTGCACCGTGCTCAGCTCGCCGAGCTGCTCGAAGGCGCCCTCGATCCGGACGAGGAGCGCGCCCTAATCTCGGCGCTGCACAAGCTGCGCGACAGAGTGAACCCCGGAGCTGCCGCCAACACGACCCAGGCTTGAGACCGGAGGCGACGACGTAGATGAATGTACGAGACAGCTTCGGAGCCGAAAGCACTTTGGAGGTCGCAGGGCAGCGTTACCGGATCCGTCGCCTCTCGGCGCTCGGGCATCTAGCTGATCTCGAGCGGGTCCCGTACTCGATCAAGCTCCTGTTGGAGAACCTGCTACGCCACGAGGACGGCGTCAGCGTGACCGCAGGCGACGTCGAAGCTCTCGTCCGCTACGCGAGCGGGGGTGGCTCCGGGCGCGAGATCGCGTATTTTCCGGCGCGGATCCTGCTCCAAGACTTCACCGGAGTCCCGTGCATCGTTGACCTCGCGGCCATGCGCGACGCCGTCGAGGCACTCGGCGGCGCCGCGAGCCGGATCAACCCTGTGGTGCCGGTCGATCTCGTGATCGACCACTCCGTCGTCGCCGACGTCTACGGCCGCCAGGACGCACTCGCGCTCAATACGGCCCTCGAGTTCGAGCGCAACGCCGAGCGCTACAGGTTCTTGCGCTGGGGCCAGCAGGCCTTCTCCAACATGCGCGTCGTCCCCCCCGGCACCGGCATCTGCCACCAGGTCAATCTCGAGTACCTGAGCAGTGTCGTCTTCACTGGGGCCGACGGTGCCGCCTATCCCGACACCGTCGTCGGCACCGACTCGCACACGCCAATGGTTAACGGCCTCGGCGTGCTGGCCTGGGGCGTCGGGGGTATAGAAGCCGAGGCTGCGATGCTCGGCCAGCCCATCTCGATGCTCGTGCCTCCCGTCGTGGGACTGCGGCTCACCGGCGAGCTCCCGGAGGGCACGACGGCCACAGACCTCGTCTTGAGCGTCGCCGAGCTGTTGCGGCGCCACGGCGTCGTCGGCAAGTTCGTCGAGTGCTACGGGCCTGGTGTGGCCAAGGTGCCTCTCGAGAACCGGGCGACCATCGGCAACATGTCGCCGGAGTACGGCTCGACGGTCACGATCTTTCCGATCGACAGCGAGACCTTGCGCTACCTGCGGCTCACCGGCCGGCCCGAGGAGCACTGCGCTCTCGTCGAGGCCTACGCCAAGGAGCAGGGCCTCTGGCACGACGAGGCCGCCGAGCCCGAATACACCGAGCGGGTCGAGCTCGATCTTTCGACCATCGAGCCGAGCCTTGCCGGGCCCTCGCGGCCCCAGGACCGTGTCCCCTTGCGAGCCTCTAAGGCCCTCTTCAGCGAGGCGCTCGCGCGCTCACTGCCCGATCCCGGCTCCACGGGGCCCGAAGCAGCAGGCGTCAGCTCCCGGGCGGACGTGCGCCTCGGGGATGGGACCGAGTTCACCCTCGACCATGGCCACGTCGTGATAGCCGCCATCACAAGCTGCACGAACACCTCGAACCCGCAGGTGATGATCGGTGCCGGGCTCGTGGCCAAAAAAGCGGTCGAGCTGGGTCTCTCGTCAAAACCCTGGGTGAAGACGAGCCTCGCCCCGGGCTCTCGAGTCGTCATGGACTACCTCGAGCGGGCGGGTCTCGTGCCGTATCTGGACAAGCTCGGCTTCGATCTCGTCGGCTTCGGCTGCACGACGTGCATCGGCAACTCCGGCCCGCTGCTCCCGGAGATATCGGCCGCGATCAACTCGCACGGACTCGCGTGCGCGGCGGTGCTCTCCGGTAACCGCAACTTCGAGGGCAGGATCCACCCGGATGTCCGGATGAACTACCTCGCATCGCCGCCGCTCGTGGTCGCCTTTGCGCTCGCAGGCACGATGGACATCGATCTCACCACCGAGCCGCTCGGCGTCGCCGAGGGCGGTCGCCCCGTGCTGCTCGCCGATCTCTGGCCCACCTCCCAGGAGGTGGCGGAGGTTCTCGAGCAAGCCGTCGGCGCCGAGATGTTCCGGCGTCAGTACGCGAATGCCACAGCAGGCGACGAGGCCTGGCGCTCGCTCGAGGTCGCTGCCGGGGTGCGCTACAGCTGGGACGAGCAGTCGACCTATGTGCGCAAACCGCCCTTCCTAGAAGGGATGCAGGCCGACCCGGAGCCGGTCGCAGATGTCACGGGCGCGAGAGTTCTCGCGGTCCTCGGCGACAGCGTCACGACGGACCACATTTCGCCGGCGGGGTCCATCCGCCCGTCGAGCCCGGCCGGCCTGTGGTTGCAGGCTAACGGCGTACCCGTGGCCGAGTTCAACTCCTACGGGGCCCGTCGCGGCAATCACGAGGTCATGATCCGAGGTACCTTCGCCAACCCCCGCATCCGCAACCGTCTCTTGGCGGGGACGGAGGGCGGCGTGACGGCGCACCTGCCCGACGGCGGGCAGATGACCGTCTTTGAGGCGGCTGTCCGCTACCACGCCGAGGGCGTGCCCCTCGTGGTCGTAGCCGGCAAGGAGTACGGCTCAGGCTCGTCGCGGGACTGGGCGGCAAAAGGGACGGCGCTGCTCGGCGTCCGAGCCGTGCTCGCGGAGAGCTTCGAGCGGATCCACCGGTCGAACCTCATCGGGATGGGCGTGCTCCCACTGCAGTTCTCCCCGGGCGAGAGCGCCGAATCGATCGGCCTTACAGGGCGCGAGTCGATCGATGTGACGGGACTCTCCGGCACCTCAGCCGAACAGCTGGTCGGTCGCGAGCTCACGGTCGTGGCCGACGGCCGCCCGATCCAGGTGCTGCTCCGTGTCGACACTCCCGGCGAGGCTGAGTACCTGTGGCACGGCGGTATCCTCCCGTTCGTCGTGAGGGCACTCGCATCCGACTGAACCTCGCCCTTAGCCGACAGTTATGAGCCGGCCGAGGCCGATCGCGCGCATGAGCGTCTCGAGCTCGCTCGTCACGTAGGTGAGCCTGTCGGTGAACAGCAGGACTCCGAAGGCGCCCATCACGACCACCGAGACGATCGTGATGGCTCGTGAATGCCTCCTGATCGCCTTCAGCACGCCCGACAATCGGCCCAGTGCCAAGCCGACGACGAGGAACGGTATCCCGAGCCCGAGCGAGTACACGGCCAGCAGTGCCGCCCCTTGGCCGGCTGAGCCCGAGTTCGCCGCAACAGCACTCACCGTGGCAAGGATC
>JBEKMZ010000042.1:0-28597 GCA_049523315.1 Acidimicrobiales bacterium
GACCTCCGCCTGGCGCTCACGCGTCGCCTGATCAAGCCCAATCACGGCTTGTAGGGCAAAAACTGCACTAGCGCGACCTCGTGAGCAGGCGTTTTAATTCTGAGCCGCCGAAGTCGGGTCAGTCTGCAGACGTGGCTCGGACGAAACCGCGGCGAGCAGCCTCTGAAGGTGTGATTTAGCGAGAAAACCATTATCCCGCGAATACCGTTCGTCGTGCTGTTCGATGAGCACCGCGGTCACGAGGCCCATCACCGAGGCGTGGTTGGGGAAGATCCCGACGATGTTGGTGCGTCGCTTGATCTCGGCGTTCACACATTCCAAGGGGTTCGTCGACCAGATCTTGGTCCAGTGAGCCATGGGGAAGAACGAGAAGGCGAGCAGGTCGGCCCCTTGCCTCCTCGAGGAGCTTGGCCGCCTCTGGGAACCCGGGCCTCAAGGTGTCTGCGACCTCATCGAGCTGGCGGTCGATGTGGACCCGGTCCAGCTGGGCGAAGATCGTCTTGATGGCCGCTGCGACCGTCTGGGCCTTCTGCTTTTGCACCCTCGTCAAGGCGTTGCACATGAAGTGACCCCGGCAGCGCTGCCAGGAGGCGCCCACGAAGACCTTCTCGATCGCCTCTTTGAGCCCGAGGTCGTGATCAGATAACGAGACGTACACCCTGAAGGCCGCGTTTGCGAAGGCTGCGCAGGAACAAGGTCCAGGAGGCTTCGTCCTCTGAGTCCCCGACGTCACAGCCGAGTACCTCGCGGTTTTCCACAGCTGTCACGCCTGTCGCCACGACGACGGCGCTCGAGACGACTCGGCCACGGACGCGGCCTTTCACGTAGGCCTCCATCTCCTTGTCGAGCTCGGCACAGATCCTGGAAACTCGGAGCGGGAGATCCCGGAGCCGACCCCGAGGGCCCGCACCAGGTTGTCGACCTTCCTCGTCGAGACACCGTGGACGTATGCTCCCATCACGACCGCGAACAGCGCCCTGTCGATCCTGCGGCGGCGCTCGAGGATCTGGGGAAAGCGACCCGGAGCGGAGCTTTGGTATCGAGAGCTCCAGGTCCGGCCTTGGTGGACAGCAACCTCGGGCGGTGCCCGTTGTGGTAGTTCTGGCGATCCTCTGTTCGTTCGTGCGGGCCGGCGCCGATCACAGCCGTCGCCTCGGCTTCTATCAGCGCTTGCAGGGTCGCCTCGGCGCTTTGGCGGATGACCTCGACGTCGCCTCCGGCGCGGTGAGTGTCGAGCAGTTCATTAGGATCAAACTCTTGTTGGGCCACCGGTGTGATCTCCTTGTGGTGCCTTTGCAGGGTCACGTCGAGATTCACTCCGGTGGTCCACTACGTGGTGGATCCTCCGCGCGATCTACACCAACTCATGGGATGTCCCCGTCACCATTCCATTTCCGGGTTGCGATCGCCTTTGGCAAGAGTTCACTTTTCTGTTAGCTGACCGTCCCACACTTGTCGCCCGAACTTGGCATTGCGTCCATATTGACTTCACCTCCGCCAGCTATCTTGCGGCCGGGCTGCCAGTTCGGCGGTTCCAGAAACCCCGCGGAGGTGGTGGGAAAGTGGCATTAACCAAGCTCAAGGCGGTTCTAGCTGCCGGAGTGACGGTGCTCGGTCTTGTGGCTGTGTCTGCTACTGGTTCGTCAGCGGCAGTTAGCCACGCGAAGGCGACGACAGTGAACTGGGCAACCGTGGCACAGCTCGGGCCGACCGGGTCGGCCACGTCGTACACGGCACTTGTGGCGGCGGCGGAGAAGGAGGGTCACCTGAACGTGATCACCCTGCCGAGCAACTGGGCCAACTACGGCACGATCATCACCGACTTCTCCAAGCAGTTCCACATCGCGATCAACTCGGAGAACCCTGAGGGCTCAAGCCAGGACGAGCTGAACGCCATCAAGGCCGACGCCGGCCGCTCCGACGACCCGGATGTGCTTGACGTTGGACAGAGCTTCGGGATAGAAGCCGCCCAGAACGGGGAGCTTGCTCCTTACAAGGTGCAGACCTGGAACGAGATCCCGACATCGCAGAAGGACTCGAACGGTGACTGGTACGCCGACTACGGCGGCTACGTCGCCATCGGTTGCGACACCAAGACCGTCAAGCACTGCCCGACGTCCTTCAAGCAGATGCTTGAGCTGAACCAGGGCTACAAGATCGGAATCAACAACAACCCACTCGATGCAGGCGCGGCGTTCGCAGCAGTGTTCGCGGCCGCACTTGCCAATGGGGGCTCGTTCAACAACATCAAGCCCGGTGTTGACTACTTCCAGAAGCTGGCTCAGGCGGGCAACTTCGTGGCGACGATCGCCGGTCCCGCGACGGTCCAGAGCGGGGCAACCAACATCGTTCTGTGGTGGGACTACCTCCAGGCCTCAGAGGTCAACTCGCTGCCGGGTTGGTCCAAGCGCTGGAAGGTCGTTATCCCATCCGACGCGGCGTACGCGGCATACTACGCGCAGGCGATAAACAAGCAGGCGCCGAACCCTGCGGCTGCCCGTCTCTGGGAGGAGTACCTCTACTCGACGGTCGGGCAAAACCTGTGGCTGGAAGGTGAAGCCCGCCCGATCGAGCTTCCCTACCTTGAGGCTCACCACCTGGCGAACGCAAAGGCACTTGCTGGTTTGCCGCCTGCACCTGCTGGGGTGACCAAGTTTCCGACCCAGGCGCAGCTGACCAATGCCAAGGCCGTAGTCGCGAAGGACTGGCCGATCGAGGTTGCAACCGGCGCGTGACGGCCTAAGTGGCATCTGCTGTGACAATCAGTGAAGCGGCGCCCTTCGGCTCGGTGACCTCGGTGTCCCGGGCCGGAGGCGCCGACCTCCCGAAGCAGGCCCGTATAAAGGGCCTGCTTCGTGGCGTCCGGCCTACCGTCGCGATGGCCCCGTTCGCCATCTACACCTTCCTCGGGCTCGGGATCCCGACGCTGGCCGTCATCGAACTGGCCTTTAGGACCGAGCGCGGCCAGCTCACATTCGGGAATCTGAGCGCCGTCTCGCAGGGAACGTACCGTCTGGGGTTCGAGAACAGCATCCTGTTGGCGACGATCACCTCGATAATCCCCGGGATCCTCGGCCTGTTCCTCGCCTATGCGATCCAGACCTCTCGAAGCGGGATCCTCCGTCGTCTGGTCGCCACCGCCTCGGGAGTGCTCGCCAACTTCGGCGGGATCAACCTGACCTTCATCTTCATCGCGACGCTCGGTTCGACTGGCGTGCTCACAGCGTGGTTGAACTACATCCGCCTCAACCCGTGGCACTACGGGTTCAACCTCTACTCGTTCTTCGGCGTCGTCATCGTCTACATGTATTTCCAGATCCCGCTCATGGTCCTCGTGATCACGCCAGCGCTTGGAGGTCTCCGGCCCGCTTGGCGCGAGGCAGCCGAGAACCTGGGAGCCTCGAGCATTAGCTACTGGCGCACGGTGGGCGTTCCCGTCCTGCTCCCCTCGGTGCTCGGAGGCATGTTGCTGCTCTTCGGGAGCGGATTTGCCGCCTACGCGACCGCTGACACGCTCACGGCCGGAACGGTCACACTCGCGCCGATCCAGATCGGAGAGGTCCTGAACGGCAATGTCATCTCCGGAGAGGAGCACATCGGCTACGCAATCGGGTTCGGGATGCTCATCGTGTTGTCGATCACGATGAGCATCTACGGCCTCGTACGCAGAAGGGCCTCGAGATGGCTTCGCTGATCCCCGCGATCGCGATCGAGGAGGCGGAGGGAGACGTTACACAGCTCCCCGGAGATCCACAGCGCGGGCGCAGGCCGCGGCTGCGGTACTGGCGGGGCGTCGTTCTCCTCCTCGCGGCCGTTTACTTCCTCATCCCCCTGTATGCAGGGCTCCGGTTCTCCTTCCAGAACGACGCAGGACGGTTCTCCCTCTATGCCGTCGAGGCCATCCCGTCCCAGACAGGGTTCACAGCGGCGTTCTTCCTCTCTCTGCGGCTGGCGGCCGTCACAACGGTACTGACGATGGTGCTGATGGTGCCGACCGCCACTTACGTGCACCTCAAGTTGCCGAAGATGCGGCGCGTGCTCGACTTCGTCACGATCCTTCCGATCGTCATCCCGCCGATCGTGCTCATCCTCGGCGTTCTCGAAGCCGCACCACGATGGTTGAAGGCTTCCCCCTATCTCTTGAGCCTCGTCTATGTGATCCTCGCCCTTCCTTTCGTCTACCGCTCACTCGACGCGGGACTGACAGCGATCGACCTGAAGACGCTCGTGGAGGCGTCGCGATCACTCGGGGGAAGATGGATCAGCACGTTGTGGCACGTGATCCTTCCCAATCTGAGGGCGGCGATGCTCTCGGCGACTGTGCTCACGATCGCCCTGGTGCTGGGCGAGTTCACGATGGCGAGTTTGGACCTGTGGACGACGTTGCCCGTGTGGATCTACCAGTTCTCCCAGCTCGATGCCCACATTGCCACCGCCGTCTCGATGCTGTCGCTTCTAGGAACCTGGATGCTGCTGACCGTGATCGTCTCGGTCGACCGTTCGCAGTCACGTCGGACGCGCAGGAGGACGGGGACACTTTGACCGCGAACGAAGAAGGACCGCTAAAGAGGGGCATGTCGCCGCAGGAGGTTCGCTTCGAGGGGGCGCGGGTCGAGCTCGATAAACTCGTGCGAGCGTTCGGCCAGACGCGCGCCCTCGACGGCTTCTCGATCGATATAGAGCCGGGGGAGTTCGTCGCCCTCCTCGGTCCGTCGGGATGCGGGAAGACGACAGCCTTGCGGGTGCTCGCGGGCTTCGAACGGCTGGACAACGGCCGGGTCGCGGTCGACGGACAGGACCTCGCGAATGTCAGCGCGCAAAAGCGGGACATGGGAATGGTCTTTCAGAGCTACTCGCTTTTCCCGAACATGAACGCCCTCAACAACGTTGCCTACGGGTTGCGGATGCGCCGCCAGCGCTCGCATGAGCGCAGAAGGAAGGCCGCCGCGCTGCTCGAACTGGTAGGCCTGGACGACCAGGCGTCGAAGTACCCACACCAGATGTCCGGTGGGCAACAGCAACGGGTAGCGCTCGCGAGGGCCCTTGCCATCGAGCCCCGGGTCCTGCTCCTCGACGAGCCGCTTTCGGCACTTGACGCTAAGGTCCGCGCGGAGCTGCGCGATCAGATCCGTTCCTTGCAGCAGCGACTCTCGATCACGACGGTGTTCGTCACCCACGATCAGGAGGAGGCGCTGTCGATGGCCGACAGGGTCTGCGTGATGTCGAAAGGGCGCAACGAGCAGACGGCGACGCCGTCGGCCCTCTACGCCCGGCCGGCGACACCGTTCGTGGCAGAGTTCGTCGGCGTCTCGAGCAGGGTGCCCGTCGAGCGCGCAGGCAACGAGGTTGTCGTCTTCGGTCAGCAGTGCCCGATCCGCGGTGTCGACGCGTTCGGCATGCTGGACGCCATAGACGCCCTGTTACGTCCCGAGGACATCGCAATTGACATCGACCCAGCAGGAAAGGGGTTCGTGACGCACCGGAGCTTCCTCGGCGCCACCACCCGGATGGTCGTACAGGTCGGCGAGATCCCCGTTCGCGTCGACGTTCGAAGTGAGATCGCGGCCGACATCGAGCTCGGCACGCACGTCGATGTGAAGGTCATCTCCCGCGACGTACTGATTGCCCCTCGCCAGGCAGACAAGGTCCCGGCATCGGTATGACTGGCGCCTTCTGGCCCCAACGGCGTCGCCCTGAGTTGACTAGGTTGCCTCTATGCCCCTGAAACCGCCCTATTTGCTGACACCTGGTCCCCTCACGACCTCCGATACGGTTAAGGAGGCAATGCTGCGCGACTGGGGATCGCGCGACGAGGCCTTCATCGCAATGAACCACGAAGTGCGCGAGAGGCTCGTAGCCTTGGCGGGAGCGCAAGAGACCCACGTCTGTGTCCCGCTGCAAGGCTCCGGCACCTTCACCGTCGAGGCGACGATCGGGACCCTGGTGCCGCGCGACGGCAAGCTGCTCGTGCTCGTGAACGGCGCGTACGGCACCCGCATGGTGGCGATCGCGAAGGTGATGGGCCGAACAGTCGAGGCCCTTGAGTGGCGCGAGGACGAGCAGGTCGACCCGCAGGCGGTCGGCGAGTGCCTGACCCGCGACGACAGCGTCAGCCACGTGGCGGTGGTCCACTGCGAGACGACCTCGGGCATCCTCAACCCGGTCCAGGAGGTGGCCGAGGTCGTGGCAGCCCACGGCAGGCCTCTGATAATCGACGCCGTGAGCGCTTTCGGGGCCCTACCACTCGATGTGCGCCGGACACCGTTCGCGGCCGTCGCGGCGTCTTCGAACAAGTGCCTTGAAGGCGTCCCGGGCATGGGTTTCGCTCTGATCCGGCGCGAAGTCCTGGAACAGAGCAAGGACAACGCCCATTCCCTCAGCCTGGACCTGTTCGCCCAATGGAAGGGCTTCGAGAAGAACGGTCAGTGGCGTTTCACCCCGCCCACCCACGTTGTCGCCGCGTTCCTGCAAGCTCTCGACGAGCACGCCGCCGAAGGTGGGGTGCCAGGACGGGGGGCACGCTATGTCAGGAACCATCAGGTGTTGGTGGACGGGATGGAGGCCCTTGGCTTCCGTTGCCTGTTGCCGCGGGCGATCCAGGCGCCGATCATCGTGACATTCCACATGCCGGCTGATCCGAAGTTCGACTTCGCCGACTTTTACGAGCGGCTTAGCGCAAGAGGGTTCTTGATCTATCCCGGCAAGCTGACGGTGGCGGATTCGTTCCGGATCGGCTGTATCGGCCGGCTGGGTGAGGCCGAGATGCGGGGCGCACTGGACGCGATCGGGGCAGTTCTAGACGAGATGGGCGTGCACGATCGCGCTCCGGCGCTGACGGCCTGATCGCGGCGTATCCGGGAGTTCGCAAGCTGTTCGAGACATTGGAGGCCTGACCATGTCATCACAACGTGCGCATCGCTACGCCGGTCCTTTGCAGGCGGCGGTACTCGACTGGGCCGGCACGACGGTCGATCACGGCTGTATCGCTCCGGTGGCTACCTTCATGCAGGCGTTCTCAGAAACCGGGGTCCCGATAACGGTCGAGGAGGCGCGTGCCCCGATGGGCATGCCGAAGTGGCAGCACATCCAGGTCATAACCCGTGACGAGTCGGTTGCCACGCGGTGGGAAGTGGTCCACGGCAAGCGCCCCGACGACTCCGACGTCGACACGCTCTACAAGCGCTTCTTGCCCTTGCAGGTCCAGACCGTGGAGCGGCACTCCGACGTGATCCCGGGAGTGGTCGAGGCGATTGCCGCCCTGAGGGCGCGCGGGCTGTCGATCGCCTCCACCACGGGCTATCCGCGCGAGGTCATGGACGTCGTCGTCCGGGTCGCCAAGGAGCAGGGCTACGAGCCCGACGTGACGATCTGCGCGGGCGACACCCCCGCCGGTCGCCCAGGGCCGTTCATGGCGTTGCAGGCTCTCATAAGGCTCTCCATCAGCCCCGTGGAGTCGGTCGTCAAGATCGGTGACACGGCCGTCGACATCGAGGAGGGCCTGAACGGCGGCATGTGGTCGGTGGGAGTGGCCGTGACGGGCAACGAGGTCGGCCTCACCGTTGAGGAGTGGGCGGCGCTCTCCGCCGAGGAGCAGCGTCGGCTCAGCCAGGTGGCGACCGAGAGGCTGCGAGCCGCCGGCGCTCACTACGTCGTCGACAGCGTCGTTGACATCCTCCCCGTCCTCGACGCCATCGAAGCTCGCTTGGCCGCAGGCGAGAAGCCCTGAAACCAGGCGACTGAACAGGCCCGGGGTGGCTCAGACGGACCAGCACGAGGGGGATGTCAACCTCAGCCCGAACCGCGCCAGCTGGGCCGAGCGCTGTGTAGGCGAGGCGGCGCGGGTCTTGTTGGCGCGGGACGAAGCTGTCTTTTTCCGCCAGTCCCTCTCCACGCCCTGCCTGAGCGCAGTCGTGAGGGCTGAAGGATCCTGGCTGGAGGACGCCGACGGGCGGCGCTATTTGGATCTTCACGGCAACTCCGTCCATCACATCGGCCATGGCCATCCCAAGGTCCGCGCCGCGGTGGAGGCACAGATGCGCGTGTTGGCTTTCGCCCCCCGGCGCTTCACGTGCGAGCCGGCAGTCATGCTGGCAGAAAAGCTGTGCGGGCTGGTGCCTGGTGGCCCTTGGAAGGTCCTGTTCGCACCGGGCGGGTCCGAGGCGGTGGAGATCGCCCTCAAGATCGCCCGGCTCGCGACGGGACGCTTCAAGACAGTCAGCTTCTGGGACTCGTTCCACGGTGCCGGTTTCGGCGCCTCATCCGTCGGAGGTGAGGCGTTGTTCCGCTCAGGTGGGATCGGCCCCCTCCTGCCGGGCACCGAGCATGTGCCGCCTTTTGCCTGTTACCGCTGCGCCTACGGGTTCGCCTCGCCGAGCGGGAACCCGGACCTGGAGCGCTGTCGCATGGCTTGTGCCCGCATGGTCGAGTACGTCCTCGAGTGCGAAGGCGACGTCGCGGCCGTGGTGGCCGAGCCGATCCGCGCCATTCCCTACCTGCCACCGCCGGGCTTCTGGCAGGAAGTCCGTCGCGCCTGTGACCGCACGGGGGCACTGCTGGTCTTCGACGAGATCCCGACCGGGCTCGGCAAGACAGGTCGCTTCTGTGCCCACGAGCACGTGGGTGTCTCGCCCGACATCTTGGTGCTCGGCAAGGCCCTCGGTGGTGGGATGCTTCCCTTGGCCGCCGTGCTGGCGCGCGCGGATCTTGACGTGATGGCCGACAAGGCGATCGGTCACTACACCCACGAGAAGAACCCTGTCTTGGCGGCCGCCGCCCTGGCTACCTTGGAGGTGATCGAGGAGGAGGACCTCGTCGCGAAGGCGGCCGAGCTAGGCGAGTACCTGGTCACCAGGCTGCGTGCCATGGCCAGTCATCTGCCCGTCATCGGGGAGGTTCGCGGGGCGGGGCTGCTCGTCGGCGTCGAGCTGGTGACGCCCGAGGGAGCCCGGGCGATCGAGGAGGCCGATCGTGTCCTGTACTCCGCACTCGAGCGCGGGGTCTCGTTCAAGACAACCATGGGAAACGTGCTGACGCTTTCCCCGCCGCTAACAGTCTCCACCGATGAACTGGACTTCGCCCTCGGCGTCTTTCACGATTGCCTGGCGGAGCTGGCGTGGTGGCATGGCCGATGATCGCCGGACGGTGGTCCTAGGGGCGCCGCGAGGTCGTGTCTCGGGCGATGAGGGTCCTCCCGGCCGTGGTGTTCGAGCCATTCGCTTGAAGCTGCGGCGCTGTCAAGCGAGCCGGACGGTCGGTAAGGTCTCGACAAGTTGAAGCGCAGTCCCGGGCTTCTCTGAGAGGAAGGGCGCGAACCAATGCCACTCGACGACGCCGTGATACGCCTCGCGAAGGGCCCCAACCTGGCAACGGTCGTGACGCTCATGCCCGATGGCCAACCGCAGGCCCTGCTTACCTGGATCGACACCGATGGCGAGGTGTTGCTCGTCAACACCGAGCCGCAACGCCAGAAGGTCCGCAACGTGACGCGCGACCCGCGCGTGACCGTTCTCATCCACTCGGCCACCGATCCGGAGGACTGGGCGGAGGTACGGGGTCACGTGGTCGGCACGGTCGCGGGCGAGGTGGCCCGGGCCCATATTGACGAGCTGTCGAACCGCTACGACCACACCGACTACCAGAACGCCGTCGGACCACGGGGTCGGGTCATCTTGCGCATCGCCGCCGACAAGGTGAACACACCTGGTTAGCGACGGCCCTTCTCACCGGTTCGGGCACCTGCCGCAGCGGGAGCGGCTCAGCCCGTCTTGGCGGTGCCCTTCACCTCCTGCACGAGCCAGGTGTTGCCGTCCGGGTCGTTGAACGAGAAGAACGAGTTGTAGTCTGCGTGATCGGGGTCGGGCCCCGGCTCTTGACGGCCCGATACGAAGTGGAAGATCTCGCTCGGACTCAACTCGCGTCCGGTGAGCTCGGTGCGTGCCGCCCCGATGTCCGGGACAACGAGGTGCAGGCCGTGGACCGATCCGGCCGCCTCAGGGTTGGGCATGATCGCGATCGAGCAGGCGGAGCCGCGCGGCGTGAGCTGCACGACACGGAACTCACCGTCCCTGTGGTCCGTGAGAAGGTCGAAGCCGGCGTTGTCCAGATAGAAAGCCTTCGATCGGTCCACGTCGGCGACCGGCACGATCACGAGCTCCAGCTTCCAGTCCATTGCGAGACCCTCCTCAAATCCTGTGATTGTCTTAGGCGACAGGCGGAGCAGGGCCGTCATCGCCCTGGCGTCCTGTCCGCGGCCGGGCTAGCTATCGATCCGCTCGTCCAGGCGAACTAGCACCGAGTCGCCTTCGCTCTTTCCGATTGCCTTACGGAGGTCGGATCTTATGGGCAGCTTGTGAGTGCCGTCGCCCATCGCCATGAACGAGGTGCGGAAGGCGTGGCCGTCGACGGTTCCGCGGACCTTCACCAACCCTCTCGTCCCGAAGAACGCCGCCGAGTCGGCCATCACGACATATGTCCATCCGCCCTTGCTCGCGCTCTTCTGGAGCGTGGCGTTGAACTGCTTGTCGAGGGAAGAGTTGCGGGGGGCGGGTCTCATCGTTGCCTCCGGACTCGAGCGATCACGGGGAGACGGATTACTGTCACGGGACTCATCGATGGCGCACACACACTGCGGCCGTCGACGACGTTCGAGCGGCCGCGCCTCACGAGCCGGGCGGCTCGGTCCTGACGATCTTCTGTCCTTTTGTCGAGGGCCATGAGGGCGACAGAGTGGCCCCGAGCCCCTCCTCAGTCGAAGGACTGCCGGCGAAGCCTTAGCTCAAGCGTTGATGTACTCCATGCCCTTCAGGATCGCGGGCATCGCCGTGTCGAGATCGAGCACGGTCTTCGACTCGAGCTCGAGGAACTCGCCCAGGGCGAGGCCCGTCGCGAGCTCGGTCGCCGTGGCGGCCTCGACGTCGAGGAACTTGAGGACTGTCAGGCCGCCGGACCCGTCGCTGAAGATGTACCAGCAAAGTCTCTCAGCGCTCGGGTCCTCGGCCAACGCCGCCTCGAGCTTGCCCCAGGTCTGCATCATTCGGTTGGCCTGTTCGCGCGAGAGCGGCCGAGCCTTCCATGTCGTACACACGAGCATTACATACCCCCTGTCGGCTGACCTCCCGCACGGTACAACAACGGCCGGCGGCCTGCCCCTTCAAGCGCGGCGTATTGTCGGCGCCTGGCCGACTCAGGTCATCGCGCGTAGACGCCTGCCGACCGGCATGAAATTGAAAGCAGTGAACGGAGCCCTATTAGATCGGCGAGACGCGGATGATGCCGATGGCGTCGTCGAGACCGTCGATCTTCTCCCGGATCGAAGGCACGGCCAGACCGAAACCGAGGAGCTCCTGATCTGCTGCGGCGGTGCCGAGCCCGAGATGAGCCTCCCGCCCGACAGCCGGTCGAGCGACGCGGCCATCTTCGCGACTAGTGGGGGCGAGCGGAACGGGACGCTCAAGACCTGGCTCGCGACTGCGACGCGGCTCGTCGCAGCGGCCGTCAAGGTGAGCATGGTCCGAGTCTCGAAGCTGGGATGCTTGCCCGAGGGGTGGCCGACGAGGGCATGCGGCCCAGTGCGCCAGATAGCCGTCGGCGACGTCTGGTCGGCCTTGCGGTTCCGCGTAGGGTGAGGCGACCAGCCGAGGCCCTCAGAACGGGACGATCGTTGTGAGCAAGCCGCTCGCGTGTCTGCGGCCGGCAAGGGTCCGACAGAACTCGACGGCATCGAGACATACCCGCTCGGTCCCCGGGAGCTCGGACTGGAACTCGAAGCTGCCACCGGCGGTGCCTGTGAGGTCGAGTCTGAACGGCCTGCCATGACGGCGCGCCCACTCCGTCACGATGTCGGCCACGATGCGACCGTCGTGATCGCCAGCCAGTTCGGGCTGTCGACCGAGGGCATGGGTCACATCGATCCGATGCATCCACAGGTCGCGTAGATAGATGGTGTCGATGAGGTAACCGAGCTTCCAGGTCTCGTGCACGGGCCCGTCGACGGTGAGTCTCGCCAGGTTGCGCACGGGACCGGGCGTTCGCGCGCGTACGCGGACCGTCTTCGGCGCGACGGCCGAGAGCCGATCGATGACCTGGGCAGGGCTGAGGTCAGCGCGCTCTTGCACCTGGACGCCGGACAGCGCCGCCTCGAGGGGCCCACCTTGGCGTTTGCGCCGGGCCCGGGCTAGGCGCAACTGGTGCAGGTTCTCGCGCATGGACGCGCCCGCTTCGCACGCACCAAGTACGTGTTGATACATGGCCCGTACGTCCCACGCCGGACAGTCGGTGACGGCTGCCCAGTCACCTTCCTCGAGCGACCGGAGCAACTCGAGGGTACGGTCCAGCTCGTAGCGCTGGCGGTGCATTGCCTCGCTGTGAGACAACGGCTCTATGGCCGTGACGTCAATCGTTGTCATCGCCATGTTGGGCTCCTTAGGTTCGAGTTAGGCTTGGCTTGGCCCTCCGCTTGGGGTGGGGCACCTGCCGGCAATAGGCGAGGAACATGGAAATCGACTCATCGAGAAGGCCGGTCCAACGCCTCCCCCCCGGGTCGTTGGCGACCTGCTGGTTCACCAGGCCCGTGACGAGCGCGGTCAAAAGGTCGACGTGACGCGACTCGGTCACACCATTGAGCGCCAACCACTTTCGTGCTTCGGCGAGGGCACGAACCGCTGGCTCAAATGACTCGCTAGAGGGCTCGAACCCGGGCAGCGTGCGCTGGAAGAGGAGTTGGTAGCGGACCGGGTCAACAGTGCAGAACTCGAAGAACCGCTGTACTCCGGCCATGAGAATCTCACGAGGATCCTCGGACGCACACTGCTCTGCCATCTTCTCGGCGAAGCTCGCGGCCGCCTGACCGAACATGGCGTCGTAGATGGCGTTCTTCGAGTCGAAGTAGGCGTATACGGTCGGCGTGGTAATACCGGCGCGGCTGGCCAGGTCCCGCATGGACAGGCCGGCCAGGCCCTCTTCGCCCACGACCGCCCAGGCAGCCTCGAGGATCACGTCGCGTGCCGAACGTCGGCGCGCCTCGCGCCAGTCCATCGTCTCAAGAACCCTTATCATCGCTCGTAATATTTATACGGCGTATAAGGATCTGTCAAGGCAGGTCGCGGGCACCACCGGTCTCAGGTAGTCGAGACCCAGCAGTCCCAGCGCTCGACGGTTGTAAAGCCGAGGCGCTCGTAGAGGTGATGTCCGGCAGGACTCGACTGCAGCCACGCCCACTGCGCTCCTGCGGCGATCCCGTCGGACGCGGCCCGCGCCGTCACGGCGGCGCCGTAGCCGCGCCCCCTGTGCTGGGAAGGTGTCGCGATGTTGAAGATCGCTACGAATCGCCCGAGAGTCACCCCCATGCCCGTCGTGACGTGTTCTCCGCCGGCCTCGCCTACATAGCAACACAGCCCTTCGGTAGCGAGCATTTCCGGGGTCATGAGCTGGGCGAAGAGCTCAGCAGGCATTCCGAAGGCGTCCGCGGCGATGCTGATGTGCGCGGCCCCTTCTTCGGGCGCCAGCGCTCGGATCACCAATCCCTCGACTTGCAGGGCCGGCTCGAGCCGAGCCGGGTCTTCGAGCACCATGAGCGGGACCGCATCTCCTTGGTGCATGCCTCGTGCCACGGCCTGGTCCGTGATCTCCTTCGAGGTCCCGGGCCGCAGCTGCAGGCAGTAGGGCAGTTCCGAGGCATCGAGCCGGTCGAACATTGCCGCGACGACGCGGGCGTCCGGATTCAGTGTCTCGCCCCAGATTCCGTTCAGCATCGGGACCGGCACGCCGGTCGCTCCCGCAAGAGCGCCGGCCTCCCTTGCAACCAGCCGACGGGGGAAGCGCCGAACATGCGCTCGTACGTGTCGGCCAAGGCAGCCGCTACGAGGTCAGGATCCACAGCCATTGGGTCAGGATACGCGGCGCCCACCACGAAGTCGGATCGTCCCGCGAGTTGACGGCAGGCTCATCGGCACCGGCCACCCGTCAGCCGCGGGTCGGGGTCGCTAACTGGGTTTGTTGCCCCGCCGCCGCGGTCCGCTGTCGGGCGAGGGAGTCTTCTCCGACCTGCGCGGGCCCCGGCGGGCGTCGTACATGACGAGGACGAATGCGGCGACGACGAGCACGATCACAAGCCAGATCACGAGTGCCCCCTTCTTTCCCGGCGCCGCCCGGTCGGGACTGGGCGCAGCAGAGCTAGCGGAGCTGCCACGACTGCAGATCCTGGTAGACGACAACAGCGTCTGCGACGATGAACCGATCGCGCCCGTTGTCGGTGACGACAGTGACGCGAAGCTTGCGAAGCGTGGGCTTGAGTTGGATGTCCGTCAGCGTTGCGAGCTCGAAGGAGACAGCCCGGGCGCCGAATAGGGCGTCGATCCGCCGCGGCACGAAGCCGAGGGTCTCCTCGGACATATAGAAAAGGCCGCTGCGGGCCACGCCGTGCTGCATGTGGCTGGCGGGGCGTGTCCACCGCAGGCCTGTCGTGTCCAATGCGGGTTGGCCGAACCAGCGGGTCAGTGCTGCTGACACGAGCACCATCCGACAGGTACGAAGGTCCGGGCGATTGATGGGCCGAGCATTACGGCACTGTGGCGAGACGCTGTCGGTTGTGTGACATTCGTGAGCCTCGCCACCCTGTGGCCCGGGTAGGTGCCCGACGGCGTCACTTCTGGCTTCTACCCGCTGAGCAGGAGGTTGACCCGACGTCGCTGACGTCCACGTGGCGAGGCTACTCCAGAGCCTTCCAGCAAGGCCCCTGTTTTGGCACCAATGTGACGTTGGACCCTAGTGAATCGTGCCTGCCGACCGTACGGTGCGGACAGAGGGAAAGAGTGCGAGTGGCCGGTGAGGCCGCGGATCGTCGTGGCCCCTGGCCTTGGGATAGCCAGTACGAAAGGGGTACGAGATGAGCCTGCAAGGCTTGTGGAAGGTCCACGGCGACGGAAAGCACATTCCCCCGACGGAGGTGGTTGCGCCCGATGAGCGCCTCGCCTGGCCTCAGACCGTCGGCCTGGGGTTCCAGCACGTGCTGGCGATGTTCGGGGCGACCTTCATCGTGCCGGTGCTGATCGGCTTCCCGCCGAACACCACGATCTTCTTCTCGGGAATCGGCACCCTTATCTTCCTTCTGATCACAATCGGACGCGGACAGCGACTCGGCCTGCCGAGCTACCTGGGAAGCAGCTTCGCCTTCATTTCCCCCGTGCTCGTGGCAGAGCAAAAGGGCGGCATCCCGTCGGCTCTGGCCGGCATCTTTGTAGCCGGCGCCGTCTTCTTTGTCATCGGCGTGATCGTGAACAAGTGGGGCTCGGCCTTCATCGAGTGGCTGATGCCGCCGGTGGTGACCGGCGCGGTCGTCGCGCTGATCGGGTTGAACCTCGCCTCGAGCGCCTTTACCAACTTCGACAAGCAGCCTTGGACCGGGTTCGCGACCCTATGCGGGATCGTCCTCGTCACGGTCCTGTTCCGTGGATTCATCGGCCGGCTCTCGATCCTGGTCGGGGTGGCTTTCGGCTACCTGATCGGCTGGGGTCAGGGCCAGATCAGCTTCACGACGGTCAAGTCGGCGGCATGGGTCGGGCTCCCGAAGTTCACCGCGCCTCACTTCAGCATGCGCCCGATCTTCCTGATCGTCCCGGTCGTGATCGTCCTCATCGCCGAGAACACTGGCCACATCAAGGCTGTGGCGTCGATGACCGGCCGGAACCTCGACCGGTCCCTGGGACGCGGCTACATGGGTGACGGCCTCGCGACAATGCTCGCCGGACTCGGTGGTGGTAGCGGTACAACCACCTACGCCGAGAACATCGGCGTCATGGCAGCCACGAAGGTGTACTCGACCTCCGCGTACTACGTGGCGGCTGTAGTGGCGATATGTTTCGGCTGCATCCCGAAGTTCGGAGCGTTGATCTCCACCTTGCCGGCGGGCGTCCTCGGTGGCGCCGGGACCATTCTGTACGGCCTCATCGCGGTGCTAGGTGGGCGCATCTGGGTGGAGAACAGGGTCAACTTCTCCAACCCGGTCAACCTCATTCCATGCGCGATAGGCCTTGTTGCTGGCGCCGGGAACTACACGCTCATCTTCGACCACGGCAACGTGTCGTTCAACGGCATCGCGATGGGCGCCTTCGGCGTCATCATCGCCTACCAGCTCATGCGCTGGCTCTCCAAGTACGGCGTCTTCCACGACGGTCAGCCTGCGGCCTTCGCCAACACGGTGCCGACTGGCGCAGAGCCAGTGGGTCCGACCGCAGAGCCAGTGGGTCCGACCGCAGAGCCAGTGGGTCCGACCGCAGAGCCAGTGGGTCCGACCGCAGAGACTGGGTCGCCTACGGTCGCCTAGTCGCTGGCTCCCCTTGGGAGCCCAAGGCATCTCCAGCCCGGTACGCCCGGCTTTGCCGGGTGGCCGGGCTGGACGTTGTCACTGCCTCGGCAGCGAAGGACCGGAGGGATCGGCGCTCCCTCTGTGCTGGCTTAGACGGCTTCCCTCCTGTGCTCGCGAAGGCCGACGAGCGCGAGCTGGTAGAGGACCATGCCGACGACCGTCAGCGTTATCAAGACCGACATCGTGTTGGTGAGCGCTAACAGCACGGCCATTGCCAGCAGGCAGACGCACCCGGCGATCAAAGCCAGGCCGCGCCTCAACCTGTCGAGGAGGATGGCTCGGCTGCCGAAGCCCTCCTTGCGCAGGGACTCTGCGATCTTCGCGAACTCGTGCTCGTCGGACATGTCCCGCCCCCACCTTCTTCCCCGCAGCCGAGCAAGTGACCGAATTCACAGTCATAGCCCCGCATGTCGGCCTGATCTCCAGATTCTTTTCAACTCCGAATGGCCGCCGGGGATTCCCGCCTACGGTCGAGGGGCCAGGCGACCGGTCAGGTGTTTTCCGTGCCTGCGACCTTCAACACCTCGGCCACCTGTGCACGTAGCCCTGGGGCGCCTGGGAATTGCCCATCGAAGATCGCACTTCCGACTGTGAATCCCCACGCACCGGCCTTCGCGAACGCCTCGATCTGCCGGGCCGAGTGGACCGACCCCGCTCCTATCACCGGTCCCAGACAAGCCTCGACGACCGCGCGGGTGAGATCTGCCGGATCCACGCTCTGGTGCCGGTAGGCGAGGAGGTCGATGCCGGTGACCCCGTCCAGCTTGGAGACCATCGCAGCATGCTCGGCGATGTCGTCGATCCTGCCCTCGAGCACGCTTGGGTGGCCGCTGACCGTCCCGGCGAAGGGGCAGTAACGGGTCTCGCTCCCTCGGATCGCCTCGAGCGCGGATTCGGGATGGGTGCCGCCGAGGATCCAATCGACACCTATGTCGATACCGATACCGATCGAGCGCAGCTCGTCGGCAAGCGAGAGCGACACGACCTCCAACATGACCTCGACGCCGTCGGCGTGCGCGGCATTGGTAAGGCTCCCCAACTCCTCAGCGGTAGCGCCAATGTCCTTGAAGCCGACGTAGCGAAGGCCGGCGCCTCGCACCTCCTCGTAGGCCGCCTGCGCGTTTGGGACGGTCTCGTCGTCATGAGTGAGCATGAAGATGAACTGGATCATTGCTCTCCTCCCTCCTCGGCACCGGATGCGCCACTCACGTTTTCATTTCGCCATCGGACCCCGGCGATGCACTGTGACCTCGAACGCACTCGCCACGTGGTACTCATATGAGAGCAGGACAGGCCGCCCGTGCTGGTCATAGTCGACCTGGCGAATGTAAATCAGCAGCGTTTCGCGCGGAACGCGGAGCAGCGTGGCAATCCGTCTCTGTGCCCGTTCTGGCATCACGGAGGCCACGCCTTGAACGACGTTGATGTCGATATCGGCGAGCACCTCGTAGAGCGAACGCTGCGCAAGCGACGAGAGCGCGTCCGTGCCCGCGTCGGCGAGCAAGTGGGCCGGGAGCAGGTCTCGTGAGTGGACTACCGGCTGGCCGTTCGCCGTCCGGATGCGGTCGATGACCATTACCTCGGTCCCGGGCGACAGCCCGAGGAGCTGGGCCTCGAGCTCGGTCGGCGTGCTCGGATAAACGGTCAAGCCCTCGGTGCCGGGCACCATGCCCACTGACCTGATGAGCTCTGAGACGCCAAAGTTGATGTCGAGCGTGTTCTTGAGCCTGGGTCGGTAGGTGACGAACGTGCCGCTGCCGCGGGTCCGACGAAGGTAACCCTCCTCCTCGAGAGAACGCAGTCCTTCACGGAGAGTGGGTCGGCTTACACCGAGCTCCGTCGCGAGCACAGTCTCATTTGGCACGCGCGTTCCCGGCCGCCACTCCCCGGACTCGATCAGGGTGGTCAGCCGCTCAGCGACCTTCGTACGCAGCTGAGCCTTCACGGCGACATCCCGGAGATGTCTGTCATCAATAGGCACGCCACGTATGAGTAGTGCAACATTATTTGCCGACGTACCTCTCTCGCTGGGCACCGCAACACCCGATTACGTCAACTGAACTTAGCCACAATCTTAGTCAGACCTTGCACTTTCGACAAGGAGGCTTCAGAGGCAGGAGTGGCGAAAGGAACGCCACTCCTGTTGACAGTTCCTGTCCGATTTGTTATTACTTTCCTAGCTAGGTCAGACCAGCGTGACGGAGGGTCCTGTGTCGGTTCTGGGAATCGATGTCGGAACGACTGGATGTAAGGGGCTGCTTCTCGGGCAGGACGACCGGCTCTTCGCTATCTCGCGCTACGGCTACTCGCTCGAGTTCCCGCGACCCGGCTGGGTGGAGCTCGACGCTTCTCTCGTGCTCGACGCGGTGCGTCAGGTGGTCTCAGCCGCTACGACCGAAGCGAACGCGGTGGGTGACCCCCTGCGGGCAATCGCTGTGTCGGCGTCGGGCGACGAGGCGGTGCCAGTCGATGACTCTGGTTCGATCCTTTACCCGGCGATCATGTCAATGGACGTGCGGTCACTCGAAGAAGCTCGTTCGTACGTCGAGCAGACAGGAGCTGAGCGCATCTACCGCATTACCGGCCTGCCGATGGCACCCAACTGGCCGCTCGTGCGTCTCATCTGGCTGCGCCACCACGAGCCAGGCGTCTACAAGCAGATGGCGCACTTCCTCGCCTGGGAGGATCTTGTGCTCACCTGGCTCGGTGCCGAACCCGTCACCGACGACTCACTCGCCGGCCGCACGATGGCTTTCGACATCTCCGAGCGACGGTGGTCGGCCGAACTGCTTGAGGCAGCGGACGTCGATCCCCACCTCTTCCCACCGTCGGAGTCCTCCGGACGCGTCGTCGGCGAAGTGTCCGCCACTCGCCTCCGAGATCTTGGAATCCGCGAGCCAGTCAGCCTCGTGACGGGTGGATTCGATCAGGCCATGGCTGTGCTCGGAGCCGGGATGCACCGCCCAGGCGAGGGAATCGTCGGCACCGGAACCTGGGAGGCGCTCACTGTGCTTGTCGAGCGACCCCGAGCCGACAACGAGCTGCTCGCCTCGGGGTTCACCTTCGGCTGCCACGTCGTCGACGGGCTCTTCCACGCTATGGCGACCAACCCTGGCGGAGGGAGCGTGGCGAGCTGGGCGCTCGGGGCGCTCCGCGTCGCCACGGCCGAAACGGAGGCGACGCTCCCCACGCTCGATCAGGCTTTGCGAACACTCCCTGACGGTCCGAGTGGCCTGGTTGCCCTTGCACACCTCGAAGGCTCCTACAACCCCTGGATGGATCCCGGCTCGACAGGGGTGATCCAGGGGTTGCGGCTCAGCACGACCCCCGAACAGATCGTCAAGGCGCTACTCGAGGCGATCACATTCGAGTTGAGGGAGAACATGACGCGGCTGAAGAGCGCAGGCGTCGCGATCGATGCGCTGCGCGCGACGGGAGGCGGCGCTCGCTCTACGGCTTGGCTGCAGCTCAAAGCCGACATCCTCGGGGTGCCTGTGAGCACGATCAACGTGTCAGAGGCGGGCTGCTTGGCAGCCGCGTGCCTCGCGGCGACAGCGATCGGCCGATATGGCTCCGTGCACGAGCCAATCGGCGAGCTAGTCCGGGAGGCGCAGCGCTTCGAGCCCCGCCCTGACGTCCACGACGCTTACGCACAGCCGTTCGCGCAGTACCTACACCTATACCAAGCCGTCCGTCTCGAGGGGTTCCTGAGCGGCGGCGAATGCCAGCAACATTCGACCTCAGCCTAGGAGGAAACCGGCGAATGACGACGGAAGATTCGACCACAATGCCGGTGGTAACGGGCAACGGCGCCCGCGACGCCGAGCACAAGCTGAGCGGAGGCGCGCTCGGTCTGAGCGGTGTCCTCATGCAGGCGATCACGCACATCGGCCCGGCGATCGGATTGGCGACAAGCATCGCCTTTATTACCTCGCTCGCGGGCGTCACCGCGCCGCTGGCCTTCGGCATCGCCTTCGTCCTGGTGCTCAGCATCGGTGGCTCTCTTACGCAACTCGCAAAGATGTTCCCGTCTGCGGGTGGCTACTACACCTACGTCAGCAGAACGATCCATCCGAGGGCAGGGCTGGAGGTGTCCTGGATCTACTTCCTCTACGACCCTCTCGGCGGTTGCATCAACATGGCGTTCTTCGGCTGGATCTTCCAGGAGGTTCTCCTGGCGAAGTACGGGATAAACGTGTCGTGGTGGATCCCGTTCCTCTTCGTCGCCGCCATCGTCACCTTCTTCCTCTACAGCGGGATCAAGATCTCCGCCAGGGCGCTGATCGTCCTCGGCGCTCTCGAGATCCTCATTGTCCTCGCGCTGGCCATTAGCGGTTTCATCTCACCTGGCCCGGGCGGTGTCCCGCTGGACGCGCTCAACCCCGCGAAGTCGCTCAGCATCAGCGGGTTGTACCTCGCAGTGATCTTTTCGATCCTTACCTTCTCCGGCTTCGAATCCGTCGCGCCGCTCGCTGAGGAGTCGAGGGACCCGACGCGCACGCTCCCGAGAGCAATCATGGCGTCGATCATCATCATGGGCGTGTTCTTCATCTTGACCGCCTGGGGCGTCGTGGCTGGGTTCGGTGCAAGACGGACTGTTGCGCTCGCCACCTCGGTGCAGAACCCGCTTCTCGTGGTCGGTGAGCGGGTGTGGGGAGTCGGGTGGATCGTCATCCTCATCGCCATCTTCAATTCCGCGGTCGCCGTCGCCATCGCCTGCTCGAACGCCTCCACCCGCGTCTTCTACGGCATGGCCCGATCAGGCTCGTTGCCCAAATTGCTCGCCAAGATCGACCCGAGGCACCACACCCCGATCAACGCGGTGATCCTCCAGACGTGCATCACACTCGCTTTCGGTCTCGGCATTGGCTTCTGGATCGGGCCGAGCTGGGAGTTCTCGTTCACCGGTGTGACGATCACAATCGGCCTCATTTTCATCTACGGAGCAGGCAACATTGGCGTTACCCGCTACTACTGGAGGGAGCACCGTTCGAGCTTCCGGTGGTTCGTCCAGGGTGTCTGTCCGATCGGGTCGACGCTCGGGCTCATCTGGGTCGGCTACAAGTCGATCATCCCGTTGCCGTCCGGTCCGACCGAGTGGGCACCGTATACGGCAGCGTTCTGGGTTGTCGCGGGAATCGCTCTCATTTGGTGGCTGCACCGCACCGGCAGGGAGGACTGGCTCGCCAACGCTGGGCAGGCCGCCTACGAAGTACCGTCAGCCGAGCACTACTAGTCCGTCGTCGCAAATCCGGCGTGAGACGAGAGGAGAATTGCCATGCCGCTTGAGCCGTTGACCCCGCTACTGGAAGAAGCGCTCGCTAAGAGTTACGTCGTTGGCTCGTTCAACGCCTTCAATCTCGAGACGGTGCGAGCCGTCGTGCAGGCGGCGGAGGAACTGAGGAGCCCGGTCGTCGTGGCCGTGGCTGCCAGTCATCTCGAGTACATGGACTTCGATGCCCTAGCGGACGCCTCGGTTCCGCTCTGCCGTCGGGCGCGCGTGCCTGTCGCGCTCCACCTCGACCACGCGGAGACTCTTGACGTCGTCGCCCGGGCAATCCGGGCCGGGTTCACATCAGTGATGTTCGATGGCTACGGGCTGAGCCAGGAGGAGAAGTGGCGTCAGACGCGCTCGGTGACCGATCTCGCGCACAGCATCGGCATCTCGGTGGAGGCTGAGCTCGGCCACATCACCAAGGTCGGTGTCGACCGAGAACAGCGCGACGAGTTGCTCATCGACCCCTCGCTCGCGGGCGACTTCGTCTCGGCTACCGGTGTCGATGTGGTCGCGGCGGCGATCGGCTCCGTGCACGGCCAGCAGTCAGGCGAAGCACGGCTCGACTTCGCTCGCCTTACTGAGCTGCGCGAGAAGGTGCAGTGCCAGCTCTCGCTTCACGGTGGCTCGGGAATGGCGGAGAACGATGTGGAGCAGGCGATTGCCGCCGGCATCGCGAAGATCAGCTACTTCACGGGACTATCGAGAGACGCGGTCGATCGAGCTACTGACTTGCTCGCGGCCGACCCCGACGTGCGCCTCACGGTACTGTTCAACGAGATGCGGCAGGCTTTCCAGGCGGGGGTGCGGAGACAGCTGAGTCTCTACCGGTCGGCTGGGATGGCATAGGGGCCGCCGGTCTTTGTTCTGCTTCGTCACACCCAATGGATCGGTCGACCTGACCTTTCGTCAACTCGAATCGCCCGCTGATCGCCAGGCGGAGGCCGAACTCCTCGCTGAGACTGCAGGGGGTAAGGGGCACAACGCCGCCCGAACACTTGTTGCTCTCGGGAACGATGCACGAGCGCTCGGGTTCGCAGGAGGCTGGGTAGGTAGCCGAATGGCTGAGCTACTGACTCGCGATGGCGTCGACGCGCGGCTAACGCCCATTGCTGGCTGCAACCGCCTCTTCGTGACGATCGCCGACCCGCACGGACGCCGACGGGTCTCCTATCACCTCGCCGGGCCGCGTGTAACACCTTCGGAACTCGGAGAGCTGCTCGACGAGGTCCGGCGCTGCGCCCACGAGAGCGATATCGTCGTAATTGCTGGTGCTCCACCGCCCGGGATGGATGCTTCGTGGCTCACCGAAGCGGTGCGGGCCCTCCCGAAGGACCGTTGCATCGTCGACACGAGCGGTCCTGCCCTACTTGGCGCCCTCGCTGGGCCTCCCGGGACGGTGAAGCTGAACCAGGCGGAGCTCGGGTCGCTCGGGTACGCGGAAGCTAAAACATCGCTCCGAGGTGTCGCTCGGGCGATCGCCGTCGCCTCCG
Source organism: Acidimicrobiales bacterium (assembly GCA_049523315.1). Lineage (GTDB taxonomy): Bacteria > Actinomycetota > Acidimicrobiia > Acidimicrobiales > Bog-793 > Fen-455. Next base: position 23,129 of record JBEKMZ010000042.1, read on the forward strand.
AGCGCTTCGAGGTTGGCGACTGGTGGATCACCCTAGGTCGGAAGGGAGCGGTCGTATCGACCGGCGGCCGGTTGCTACGTGCAAGAGGGGTAACGGTAGCCATGCACAACACGAGCGGAGCGGGAGACGGCTTCCTCGCCGGAATGCTCCACGGCCGCGCCGCAGGGGAAGATGTCGAAGGTCAGGCAAGCTGGGCGGTAGCGGCCTCGGCTGCCGTGTGCGAACAGGTGGCGCCGCTCCCTCCGTCACCGGCGCGCGTCGCGGAGCTGCGCGACGAAGTGGTCATTGAGGAGATACGAGTCAGTGCGCCGCGACGCGCGCTGACGGTGCCCGGCGGCGACCGAGTCCCGCTTGCCGAGATGCCAGCACATGCCAGGTTGCTTCGTGATTGAAAAGGAAGAGGGCGATGCCAATGGATATTGCTGACTTCCGTGCTCAGTTTCCCGTGCTTGAGAAGAGGGCGTATCTGTATTCAGGATCGCTCGCCCCGGCGGCCGCTTCTGTTCGACAGCAGTGGGACCTCTGGTCGAATGCGTGGTCATACGATCCGCGTAGTGTCATGACACTCGAGGCGAAACTAGGCCGAATGAGCTCACTGCGCGAAGCATTCGCTGCTCTGATCGGAGCGGATTCGAGCGAGATTGCTCTTGTGGACAATACCTCTCGTGCCGCAAACATCGCTGTTCGTATCCTCGAGAATCGCGGAAGAGGGAACGTCGTCGTGGACGATTCCACGTATCCATCGAGCGTCTATCCGTGGAGGGCGCACGGGCGCGACGTCCGCTACGTTCCCACGGATGGCATCGTGGATGCGACCGAAGCTGTGGCTCAGGCGATTGACGACGAGACCATCGCAGTGTGCGTCTCGCACGTGTCGCCTTTCTCGGGCCGCAAACACGACTTGGCGGCTATCGGGAGCGCCGCGCACACGCACGGCGCTTTGCTGATGGTTGATGCTGCCCAAACAGCGGGCGTGCTGCCGATTAATGTTCGTGTCGAGGGAATTGACCTCCTCGTTACGACTAGCATGAAGTGGCTTCTTGGACCGCCAGGCATTGGTTATCTATATGTTGGTCGCACGGTACTGTCGAACGCGCCCGTGCTTGACGTCGGATACATCGGCCTGGATTGCCCGCATGGGGAATGGCCAGTCCGCACACTTCCGCCGATAAGTCCCGACGCCATTCGCTACGAGCTCGGCCTACCGTCGCTCCCGGCCCTCGCCGCAGCGCGTGCCGGAATCGAGCTCTTGCTTGGTGTGGCAGTCGAACAAATTGAAGCGCATGCGGCGCATCTTGTCACTCGGTGCATGGACGGTCTATTGGACCGGGGCTTCGACATTGTCACACCGCTAGACCCTAAGTCGCGCGGTGCCGTTATTGTGTTTCGCTGCGAACGCAAGGAGGACCTGGTCAGCACCTGCCGTTCCCATGGAGTTGATATCGGACTCGGTACACGGTTTGTACGTGTTGACCCGCACGGGTTTAACAACGAGGAGGACATCGACCGCTTTCTTGTCTGCTGTTCGAGCTTGGAACGGGGGCTACTCCGCTGAGAAGGCCTACTACTAAGGTGTTCAGAGGTATCAAGGGCGACTGTTCCTCTCCACTACGATCCCTTCGACAACTCGGTCGCGACGGCGAACGTGAACTCGAACACTCCTCCGCCCTGCTTTGCTTCGAGACCCAATACCTCGACACGACCGGCTCTATCAACTCCCGGGACGCTCGACCGACCGGCGACCGGACCCTTCCTGGCTACTCGCAGAAGATCCTCTTGCCCCGCCTCTCACCTACCTGGCGATCTCGCCTTATCCTCCGCCCAGCCGCCTCACGGTATCGACCTCGAAGTGTCCCTGCCATATGTCCCACGGAAGCGACTCGACTTCGGCGTCATCACCAACGAGGACCTGAAGCCCGGCGGGGCTGAGAGCCTCGCCGGGTGCCGGACCCTCGTGCTATCGGTGCGTCCCGAGTACTGGACGAGGACGATGCTGGATCTGCTGGAACTCTCGGTGCACCTCGCTACACCCATCGCGCCCGCAGCTGCTCGGGGTTCGCCGCCGGGGTGGTTCGCACGCCACGGCGCCGAATTGACCCACTACCGAACGTCGCACTTGACGCATATGATAACAATGATGAATAGTGACGTTCCTGAGCGCACGCTCAATGATGGAAACACGCTTCCGGTGCTCGGATTCGGGACTTACACGCTCAATGGCGAAGGGGCAGTCGAAGTCATATGCAGCGCGATCGAGCAGGGCTATCGGCTTCTTGACTCAGCGTTTGACTACGAGAATGAAGGGGCCCTCGGCGAGGCAGTGCGTCAGGCAGGGGTAGCGCGCGAGGAGTTACGTCTCACTTCCAAGCTTCCGGGGCGGCATCATAGCTATGGCGAGGCGATCAATACGGTGCACGAGTCACTCTATCGGGCTGGCCTCGACTATTACGACCTGTACCTCATCCACTGGCCCAACCCGAGCCAGGGTAAGTACGTCGATGCTTGGCGTGCACTGGTGGAGCTGCAAAGGCAGGGGGTCGTACGTTCGATAGGGGTAAGCAACTTTCTGCAGACTCACTTGCAGAACATTATTCATGAAACCGGTGTGACGCCGAGCGTCAACCAGATCGAGATGCATCCTTACTTCCCACAAGTAGAGCAGCGAGAGTTCGACAGTAACCTCGGGATTGTAACCGAGGCATGGACCCCGCTCGGGCGGACTACACCTCTGCTCGCAGAACCCGCAGTTGCAGCTGTTGCAACTGCACACGACAAGACGGTCGCCCAGACGATTCTCCGATGGCATGTGCAGCTAGGTGCGGTTCCGTTGCCAAAGTCTTCGAGTCGGGAGCGGCAGCGGGAGAACCTCGAGTTGTTCAACTTCCAACTCACGGATGCCGAGATGAACGCGATCACCGCGTTGGGACGACCAGATGGGCGCACATTTGCTGAGGACCCAGCGGTCCACGAAGAATACTAAGGGCTATCTCATCGATTGGCAGGACTGCTCACCAAGGAGGCAAGGAGAACCGCGGTCGTGCGCCCTCGCCTCGCCTCGATCATTGGTCCCTGAATTTCAGGAATTCGTCGAGTCGGTTTTCTGGTTTTACGCGACCAACTGAATCCCATGAAAGAGGGGCCCCCTCAGGCACTCGCGACGGTCCGAAGCCCTACCATCGGAACGTGATCAAGCAGCGCGGCAGCAACGGGCGGGCAGTGCGCTCGGCGGCCACCGCCGAGCAGGACAAGCGGGCGTGGGAGCTGCGCACGAGGTCGCTCACCTACTCACAGATCGGGGGCATCCTCGGCATCGCCGCGTCGACGGCTTACGAGTCGGCGACATGCGGTGCTGCACTGGTACCGACCGAGGGCATGATCGAGCTGAAGAGGGCTGAGCTCGCCAAGCTCGACCGCATCGAATGTCACCTGCGCGACGCGATGACCCGCGAGCACGTCCGCGTCGACCACGGCCGGGTCATCACGTACAAGCGCAAGCCAGTGATCGACGACGCCCCGGTCATACAGGCAGCGGTCGCGCTGCTCCGCGTACAGGAACGCAGAGCAAAGCTGCTCAGGCTCGATGAGCCAGCGAAGCACCGGGTCGACGTCATCACCGAGGAGGTCGTCGATGCTGAGATCAAGCGGCTCGAGCAGGAGCTGGGCCTAAATGACCGGTCCGCGGAGCGCCGCTCGGCGCCCACAGGACGATGACGAGTCAGGCGCCTGTCGCGTCGAGGAGGCCGTTCGCGCGGGCAATAAAGCTCGGGTGAGGCTGATCGAGCTGCCTTCATCGGCGGGGTTGGCCACCTCCTCCTCGCGTGCCGCGGAGACCGCCTACCCCACGCATATCGCCGAATATTTGCTGGTCCGTCGACGCCTTGACGGACGAATTGCGCGTCGTTATGGCGCGCCCCTGAGCCGGCGGTCGGGGGCACCGGGGGAGCCGCGCAAGACGGCAGTAACGGTGTCTACAAAGGCCGCTCTGGCCGTCCTGGGGAACGGGACGAGCCGGCCCGAGCGGAGGAACGCACGGACGGCGGGCGAGAGAGCCAGGACTGGCGACGAGGAACGCAAAACCGAACGGCGACGGACGCTCTCGCAAGGGGCGGCGGATGCCGAGAGCACACATAGTCGGACGCTTCGGGATGGAGACAACCGCGATCGCGAGCATCGTCATGACGAGGGTCTATGCGATCCAAGCACCGATCACGGGCCGCACGTAGTTCCAGAGGGTGGCCGGTGTATGAGGAACGAGCTCGAGAACTCAGGCAGCTTGGATGCCAAATTCGGCAACCTAGGTTAGTATCCCTCGTCGGAGTAAGTGCTCAAAACTCCGTGTCGACCTGGAATTCGTAGTAGAAGTTGCTTCGCGAGAACATCGGAATCGGTGACACCAGGGTCTCGGTTACTGTCTGACCGGGGGCGACACCTTCCGCTGATCCTTGGGCATACCCGAGCGGCTGGCCGCTTAAGGTTTTGGTCGCAAAGAACGTCACGGTGAAGCTCACGGAGTATGACTGGGTTCCGACGTTCGTTATGCGGATCGTGCCTCCGATGTCACCCTGCCCGTCATCGGCAACGTGGAGAGATTTTACGGCGAAGTCCTTGTCTCCGATCTCACCACTCGGATAGGTAGCAGTCGAGCTAGTGGTAGCCATTTCAGTGTCCACTTGAAACTGGTACCAATACTGTGTCTGCGTGAAAGCGGAATTCTGTGACACCAGGGCTTCGGTTACTGTCTGACCGGGGGCGACACGATCCGCTGATCCTTGAGCATACCCGAGCGGCTGGCCGCTCAAGGTTTTGGTCGCAAAGAACGTCACCGTGAAGGTCACGGTGTATGACTTGGTTCCGACGTTCGTGATGCGGATCGTGCCCCCGATGGCACCCAGCCCCTCAGTGTGTTCCTGGATTGACTGAACTGCAAAGTCTTTGTCTCCTTCCTCGCCGTTGGGGTACGGGGAGGCGGGTGCGGTGGTCGTTGGCGTAACCGTGGTCTTTGTACTTACAGTCGTCGTAGTAGCCGTCGTCGGAGGGCTTGTGGTCGTGGCCGGGATTGTGGTTGTTGTGGCCGGGCTGACTGCCTTCGAACAGCCAGCCATCAAGGTGGCGATCCCCAACAAGCCCAGAGCAAACCCGACAATGCGACTGTGATTGATCACTTCCGACCTCTGGCAGATGCCACGGACGCTCCGTCCCAAGTGGAGCTAGAACGTGAAGTTGCAGCCGTAGTCGAAGACTACCAGGACGTCAGCGATCCATTCAGTAAGGAACTGCTCACTCGGTACGACAAGCTCTTTCCGGTAGCGCCAAGTTCACCGCTGGGAGTGGGTGTTCAGGCCTGTACCGGAGGAATAGTCAAAAGTTGTGGATCGGCCCGACCCGCTGATCACGCGGCGACTTCCTCTTGCTTCGCAACTGTCTCGACCAACACCCCCTTTCGGAATGTCGCACCTGCACGCACGAGAG
>JBEKMZ010000043.1:0-28037 GCA_049523315.1 Acidimicrobiales bacterium
TGGGCTCCACAAGGGGGAGAAGAACACCAATGTCTCCTAGGCGGCGAGGATCCGGCATGCGAGGGCCCGGGTCATGACGCGGGAGCACCTGGATGGCCCCGATGCGCAAGAGAGCGATCTCGACGATGCGGCGGCGGGGTTGCGCGAGGTACTGCGGCTGGCCCGCGCTCTAGGAAGAATCTCAGATGAAGCCGAGCTGTTCGAGCTGATCAACACCACGGCGCGCGAGAAGCTCGGCTGCAACGTCTGTGCGATCGCGATGAAGGGCGACGACGGAGCTTTTCGGTACTCGGCGACCTCGGGCCTGGGCGCGAAGGAGGACCGTGCGCTGCGTCGCCGGGTGCTGAGTGACTCGGCGTTCGAGGCGCTCAGGGTCGCGGCTGGGACGATCGGCGCCATCTGGTCCATCCCACCCGGCCATCCGGTGCGAGAGCGCGAAGACGTTCTCGCCGGAATGCTCACCGCCGGCCGCAGCGCGGCCTCACGCTCAAGGGACGCGACGGCGCTGCTCTTCGTGCCCCTCGTCGGGGCTGGAGGCGAGACTGTCGGGCTGTTGCACCCGGCTGACCCTCGCCACGACGAGTTCCCGACGGCGCGCGAGGCGCTGTTGCTCGAGACTCTCGCCGAGCTGACCGTCGTCGGCCTCGAGATCGTTCAAGCCAGAGTCGTCGAGCACGCAGCGGTCGTCGTGGCCGAAGCGCAGCGGCGTCAGCTCGAGGATCTCCTGGCGGCGAGTGCGCAGGTTCGCGGTTACTACTCCCTGGACGAAGTGCTGAGCGAGATCGCGCGGGCGATGACGACTGCGGGAGGATTCGGTCGGGCCGCGATCTACCTGCGGATGCCCGACGATGCTCTCGAGGTGGGCGCGACCTTCGGGCTAAGCGAGGCAGAGAGCACCCAGTTGCGGACGACACCTGTGACCCTCAAGGAGTTCGCCCCGCTCATGCAGCCGGAGATGCTGTTGAGCCGCTCCTATCTTTTCGATCACCGCAGGTTCCAGTTGCCGAAGGCGCTCAACGACAAGTTGAACACCCCGGTCGTCGACAGGGAATGGGTCGACGGCCAGTGGCACCCCGAGGACACGCTGACGGTTCAGATCACAGACGTCGACGGTGACCTGCTCGGCCTCATCTCGGTCGATGAACCGCTCAACGGGTTCCTGCCCGACCGTGCCCATGTTCAAGCGATCGAGTTCTTCGCCGACCAGTGCGCAGTGGCCGTGGCCCACGCCCGCCGCTACGAGGAGGTGAGGGCCGAGGCGCTCTCGGACCCTCTGACAGGTCTCGCCAACCGGCGCGCCCTCGACGCGGCCGTGGTCCGAGCCGTCGCCCGGGCGCGTCGCGACGCGGCTTTGTGCGCGGTCTTGTTCATCGACATCGACCATTTCAAGGACATCAACGACTCGCTCGGCCACGCCGTCGGCGACGCCGTGCTACAGCATGTCGGGCGGGGACTGCGTGACAGGCTCCGGCGGGGCGACCTGCTGGCACGATACGGGGGCGAGGAGTTCGTGGCACTTCTTCCCGACACCGATCTCGACGCCGCCATGCGCGTGGCCGAGGTACTGCGGCGTCGGGTCGCGACGCTGGATTGCAAGTCGCTGACGGGCGAGCTGCCGGTGCGGGTCTCGATCGGTGTCGCGCAGCTCTCCGACCAGCACATGGGGGCCGGGTCGCTGGTCTCGGCTGCCGACGCGGCGATGTACGAGGCTAAGCGTCAGGGCCGGAACCGGGTCGTGGCCGCCGTTTGAGGCGCTGACCTGTCGGGCGACGGTCCCGCAGGGCTCTTGACTATTACGTAAGATGATATATCGTGATGTGAGTGCCAAGCCGCCGTATCCTCCCGAAACCCGATCCCTCCTTGCTGATCCTCTCGTCCCTCGCGGGCGGGGAGAAGCACGGATACGCGTTGATGAAGGACGTCGAGGACTTCGCCGGCGTGACCATCGGGCCAGGGACGGTCTTCGGCTGCCTGGCGCGCCTCGAGGAGCGGGGTCTCGTCGAGGCCCTCGAGCCGGAGGACCGCCGACACCCGTACCGCCTCACGGCCGCAGGCGCGACCGCTCTCGCCGAGCAGCTCCGCGAGCTGGAAAGAGTGACTTCCACCGGGTCGGCGCGACTCGGGGCTGCGAGATGGCGCCTCTCCGACGCCGCCGCCGGGGATCCGGCATGACCGGACCCGGCGGGATCTATGACCGAGCTCAGCATGCCCGAAGCGGGCAGGCGGTGAACGGGGACGACGAGAGCGAGCGGACCTCGACCGGGTTGCCTCCCATGGCGAGATTCGTGCTTCGCTCCTATCCGGCCTGGTGGCGTGAGCGCTACGGCGAGGACCAGGAGATGTTCTTGCGGGACCTTTCGCTTGACGGTCGACCCTTGCGCCGGGCCATCTTTGACCTCGCGATCGGTGCCGCACGGGTCCGATTGCGTCCGACAGGGATGCCGCAGAGCGTCGCGGCTTGGAGGGACCGCACACGGGCCTCGATCGCCTGGGCGACCGTCCCGGCACTAGTCGGTCTGGACCTGGCCGATGTGATCTTGGACCACTCGTTCCGCAACTCCGCCTGGGCCGCGCCGTCGAGCGCGATGACCACCGACGGCCGCGTCGCTGCCGACGCCTTGTCGGCAGTCAGCCTGGCCGGCGTCGCCCTTCTCCTGTTCCTGCTGGTCGGGTGGGCCCTCGTGGGGCGCCTAGCGGACCGAGCACCGAGAGGACGAGCCGGGACAAGGTGGTTGCTGCTCGTCGTCGCCCCCTTGATGGGTGGTGTCGTCGAGATCGTGCTCTCGGTCCTGCGGGCTCTGGTCACACCAGGGGTAGTGAGCGTGATCGGCATCGATCGCGTCGTGCGCGGTGGCCACCCGCTCCTCGCTTCGGTCCTCTCGGTCGCCTGGGACGTGGTCGGGGTCATGTGGCTGCTCAGCATCTTCTGCGTCGTGGTCGCGGCACGGCGGGCCGAGGTGCAGGTGAGCGACCTGCGCGCTGGCGTGTGGCTCGCGCAGCTGACCGCCCTCGTCCTGTTCATCGTCACTTTGGCGGCGTTGGCCTGGGGGATAGGCGTCTCTCACCAACCGCCCATGCCGCGCGCCGACTTGATCGGCTCGGGGCCCGGGGTCCGACCATGGACCGGGATACAGACCTCCATCTTGGCGGAATGGCCGCTCGTCGTGGCTGGACTCGCTGTTGTCTCGTTTGTCACCGGCCGGGCCGCGCTGACCGCCCGCCGCAGCTACAGGACGGCTCGAGGGCTTGTCCGTCTCGGTGCCTGAGCGGTCCAGGCGCGCGGGCCTACGATGGCGAGGTGACCGTTCCTGTCAGGCTCGACCAGCTGCGTTCTGAGGCGGCCAAGTACGGGGATGCCCCGTACTTGCTGACCGTGTCGGATGATGGCCGCCCCCATGCCGTCTCGGTGCGCGTCAGCTGGGCGGAGAACGAGCTGAGGCTGCCAGGCGGGACCCGCTCGCTCGCGAACGCGTCGGCGCGCCCGGAAGTGAGCCTGCTGTGGCCGGCCTTCGAGGACGGCGGCTTCAGCCTCATCGTCGACGGCTCGGCGCAGGTCGACGACGGGCAGATCGCGATACGACCGGTCTCGGCGGTGCTGCACCGCTCGCTCCCGGCCGGCGCCGACGGCGCCGGCTCGGAGTGCAAGCCAGTGCTCACCGAAGAGCCGGGTTGAGCGTTCCGCCGCGGCCCAGCCACTCCGGCTCAGGGCGTCGAGGCGAGGACGTGGGCGACGGCGGCCGTGAGCCGGCGTGCGGTCAAGAGGTCGAGCATCTCGTTCGGCCCGTGGGCGTTGCTCGAGGGACCGAGCACCCCGGTGACGAGGAACTGGGCCGCGGGAAATCGCGATGCGAGCTCGGCGAGGAACGGGATTGTCCCGCCTTCGCTCATGGCCGCGGCAGACCTGCCGAAGAAGGCTTCCGAGGCTTCCTCGCTCGCACGTGCGAGCCACTCGGACTGCGGCGGCGCCACGAAGCCGGGTGACGAGCCCGACACCGTGACGGTAACCTTCGCCCCTTGCGGCGGGTCAGCCGTAAGTGCGAGGGCCAAGGCCCCCGCCGCCGCGTCCGGGTCGACGGGAGGCGGCAGGCGGAGCGAGAGCTTCGCGGTCGTGAAGGGTCGCAGGACGTTGCCGCCATCTATGACCGAGGGGATGCCGTCCATCCCCGTGACGGCGAGCGCGGGCATCCACGTCCGCCGCAGCAGCCGGCCCGCAGGGCTCTGCCCGGACAGCTCGAGAGAGGGGACGCTCGGGAAGTCGCCGAGCTCTCCGAGCTCGGTCGTGACCGCCTCGGCGGCAGCGATGTCGCGGGCAGGAGGCTCGGCGTGCAGCTCCGGGAGGAGGATCTCGCCGCTCGTCTCGTCCTCGATGCGAGACAGCAGCTGGCGCAGCAACCGGAACGACGAAGGCACGACGCCTCCCGCCATGCCACTGTGGATCCCCTCTGTCAGCACATCCACGCGGACGGTCGCGATGAACGAGCCGCGGAGCGAGGTCGTGTACCAGAGCCGGTCGTAAGTGGCGCAGCCGGAGTCGAGGCAGACGACGAGCCCGGGACCAAAGCTGCCGATGCGAGCCGAGACCTCCTCGAGATACGGCCCGAGGTGCGCACTCCCGCTCTCCTCGCTCGACTCCATAAGAATCACACAACGCCCGTGCGGCGTGTCCGTCGCCGCCAGGGCTTCGAGGGCGCCCATGGCGGCGAATATCGAGTATCCGTCGTCAGCGGTCCCCCTGCCGTAGAGGCGGTCGCCCTCACGCACCGCCACGAAAGCGTCGAGCCCTTCCCGCCAGCTGCCGAGCGGCGGCTGCTTGTCGAAGTGGCCGTAGAGCAAGCTGACGAGCTCGGTCTCGGCCCCAGGTGTCGCGGGCACATCAACGATGATCACCGGGGTCAGGCCCTCGTGCTCGACGACCTCGACGGCACAGCCGGGGACCGGGCGCGAAGCGGCCCAGCGCGAGAGCAACTCCGCCGCCCGTCCTATCTCTCCGGTGTCGGCCCAAGCGGGGTCGAAGTCCGGGGAAATGCACCTGATGGTGACATAGGACGAGAGGACATCGAGGATTACGTCCTCCCAGAGCCGGTCCACGTAAGCGGCTAGCACCCCGGCCTGTGTGAGGGGCGATGGCACAGCGATTGCTCCTTGCGGGTCGAAAGTACTGGCGAGGTCCGCCAAGGGGTGGACAATAGGGCATGGATCATCGTCCGTTGTCGGCCATAGTCCTCGCCGCGGGTGAAGGCACCCGCATGAACTCGGCGACGCCGAAGCCGCTCCATCGGCTCTGTGGGCGCGCCATGGTCCTCTATGTGCTCGACGCCCTGGCGGGATTGACGGTGGGTCGAGTCGTGGTCGTCATCGGCCACGGTGCCACCGAGCTCACCAAGACGATCCAGTCCGAGGCGCCCCGCGAGCTCACGATCGAGTTCGTCGAGCAGCCCGAGCCGCGCGGCACGGGTGACGCGACCGCGATCGCGCTGACGGGGCTGTTCGGCTCGTACGGCCCCGAAGACTTCGACGACGGCGACGTCGTCGTCCTTCCGGCCGACATACCGCTGCTCAGGAGGGCCACGCTCGTCGCTCTCCTAGACGGCCAGCGCGAGAGTGGCGCCGCTGCGACACTGCTCACCACCAGGCTCGAGCGGCCCACCCACCACTCGAGGGTCGTGCGCGACAAGGACGGGCGCGTCGCCCGCATAGTCGACGAGCCCGAGGCCACCGAGGACGAACGCCAGATCGAAGAGATCGCCACGACCGCGTACTGCTTCCGACAGGGAGTGCTCGCCCCTGCGCTACGCAGGCTGTGGCCCGACAACTCGCTCGGCGAGTACTACCTGACCGACACCGTCGCCGTCTTGCACGACGCCGGCTATGCCGTGAACACCGTCGTGGCGCCGGACCCGGTCGAGACTCTCGAGGTCAACGACAGGGCCCAACTCGCCACGGCCGAAGCGCACCTGCGGGCGCGCATCAACCGGCACTGGATGCGCGAGGGCGTCACCATGTGGGACCCGTCGGCCACCTACCTGGATGCCACCGTTCGCCTCGAGGCCGACGTGACGCTTTTTCCGGGGGTGATCCTCGAGGGCCGGACGACAGTCGGGCACGGGGCTGTGCTCGGGCCGTCGGTCCATCTCGTCGACTGCGAGGTCGCAGCTGCGGCGGTGGTGAGCCACGCCGTCGCGTCCCACGCCGTCATAGCCGAACGGTGCTCGGTCGGCCCCTACGTCGTCCTCGAGAAAGGGACCCGGTTGGCGCGAGGGGAGCGCCGCGGGCCATCCTTCGAACCGGGATAGGCCAAACGAGCTGAGCGCGCGACGCCTCCAGCGTCTTAGGCTCCAGCGCAGGCTTGCGGATTTGGAAGCGGTGCCTTTCGGCGCGCAAAGGAGGCCAGGCAATGGAGATGACGCCGACACGGCGGCTTGAGCTTGTCACGGGCCACGCCCACCCTGAGCTCGCCGAGGAGATCGCCTCCTGCCTCGGCATCACCTTGAGCGCGACCAACATCCGCCGCTTCGCCGACGGCGAGATCCATTGCCGCTTCGACGCCTCCATGCGCGGGGCCGACATGTTCATCGTCCAGACCCATGCTGGCCCGGTGAACGATTCGATCTTCGAGCAGCTCATCATGATCGACGCCGCGAAGCGCGCCTCGGCACACCGAATCACCGCCGTCTGCCCCTATTACGGCTACTCGCGCCAGGACCGAAAGGCGACCGGCCGCGAGCCGATCACGGCCAAGCTCGTCGCGGACGTGCTGTCGGCGGCCGGCGCCGACCGGGTCGTGAGCGTCGATCTGCATTCTGGCCAGATCCAGGGCTTCTTCGACGTGCCCGTCGACCATCTCACGGCGGCCCCGGTACTGCTCGACTACCTGCGCGACAACGGCGCCGACGACTTCGTGGTCATCGCCCCCGACGCGGGCCGCGTGAAGGTTGCCGAGCGTTACAGCCAGCTGCTCGAGACCGATCTCGCTCTCGTCCACAAGAGGCGCCCTCGCGGGAGCTACAACGAGGTCGAAGCGATGGACGTGGTCGGCAACGTCACGGGGCGACCCTGCGTGATCATCGACGACATGATCGACACCGCCGGCACCGTCTGTGCGGCCGCTTATCGGCTGTTCGAGGCGGGCGCGACCGACGTCTGGGTGATGGCCACACACGCCCTGTTGTCGGACCCGGCCCTCGACCGGCTCAACCAGAGCCCGATCAGCCGTGTCGTCGTCACCAACACCCTCCCGCTCCCGGTCTACCGCCGCATCCCAAAGCTCGAGGTGATCTCGGTAGCCAAGATCATCGCCGACGCCCTCGGGGCGGTCTTTTGCGACACGTCGGTTTCTGAGATCTTCGGTGGTCAGAACCTGCTCTGAGCGACCAGGTTGCCCGATCGCCTACAATCGGTGGTCTGCGGCGCAAACGCACCTAGAAACGGTCGCGCCCATCGCCACATAAGCCCGTCTTCTTATTCGCAGGAGCGTCACATGGCCGAGATAACACTCAATGTCGAGTCGGGCCGCCCACTCGGCTCCCGCCCGAGCGGGCGTCTTCGCACCGGGGGGAAGATCCCCGGTGTCGTCTACGGCCACGGGATGGAGCCGATCCCCGTCGCCATCGGGGCGCGCGACCTGCGTGCCGCGCTGACGACCGAGGCGGGGCTCAACGCCCTGCTCAGCTTGAGGATCGGGGACACGACCCACCTCGCGATCGCAAAGACGCTCCAGCGCCACCCGGTGCGCCAGACCGTCACCCACGTCGACTTCCAGGTCGTGCGCCGCGACGAGATCGTCACGGCGGATGTCCGCATCACCCTCGTGGGCGACTCCGAGGCGGTCCACCGCGTCGAGGGCACGGTCGACCAGGAGATGCTGAGCCTGCAGATCAAGGCCAAGCCGGGCGACGTGCCCGCCTACATCGAGGTCGACATCTCCTCGCTCGAGGTCGGCGACTCGCTTCGCGTCTCGGACCTGCAGCTTCCCGAGGGAGTTTCGACTGACGTCGATCCCGAGGCACCCGTCGTCATCGCGCACATGCCCCGCGCGGCCGAGGTCGAGCCCGAGGCGGAGGTCGAGCCCGAGGCGGGCGCCGGAGTCGAACAGCCGGCCGCTCCCGACGAGGGCTGAGAGCGGGCAAACTGTTCCGGCAGATCCGCTCCGCTCGTTCCCGCTCCGATGGCGGGGACCGACAGAACGTGCCCGCCGCCGACCTTGTCGCAGTCGGGCTCGGCAACCCGGGTGTCGAGTACGAAGGCACGCGCCACAACGCCGGTGCCGAGGCGGTGCGCCTGGTCGCGCGGCGCCACTCGGAGCGACTGCGCGGAGAAAAGGGCCTCAGTGCCGAGACTGCCGTCGTGCGTCTCGGGGGCCGCACATTGGTCTTGGCAGTCCCCCAGACATATGTGAACGAGTCGGGCATCGCCGTTCGCGGCCTCGTTCGCCGCTATCTTGGCGCCGAGGAGGCGAAGGGGTCTGGCGAGGGAGGCCGTGGCCGCGGGCCGGTCGAGTTTCCGGCTGGGTCACTGGTGATCGTGCATGACGAGCTGGACCTCGAGCCAGGCATCGTCCGGGTCAAGCTCGGTGGAGGCACGGCCGGCCACAACGGACTTCGCTCGGTCCAGTCGCATCTGCGCCATCTCGATTTCGTCCGCGTCCGCATAGGAGTCGGCAAGCCCCCGGACCCCGCCGCCGGGGCGGACCACGTACTGAGACGTGCCTCGCGCTCAGAGCGGGCGCTGATCGCGGTCGCCGTCGAGGTCGCCGCGGACGCCGTCGAGTGCCTGCTCACCGACGGCCCGGAGGTCGCCATGAACAGGTTCAACACCCGGGGTGAGCCCTAAAGAGATGAGCCAGCGCCCCCTCAGGGCCCTCCCGGGCCTACTCGCCGGAGAGGCCGCCATCGCCGAGCTGCTCGGGGTCGACGACGCCATCGTCGCGGTTCCCGACGCGGCGCGATCTGTCGTTCTGGCTGCGCTCGCCGAGCTGAGCTCAGCCCCGAGCGTGCTCGTCGCGACGGCGACGGCGCGCGAGGCCGAGCAGCTCGCGCACGACCTCGGGCCGTTCCTGGGCGCGGAGGCGGTCGAGCTCCTGCCCGCCTGGGAGACGCTGCCGTTCGAGCGCGTGTCGCCGGCGACAGAGACGATGGGCCGCAGGCTCCGCACGATGTGGCGCATGCGGCACGGCTCGAGGTCCGCCGTCGCGCCCGCCTCGGAGGCAGCGCCGTGCGTCGTGGTCGCCCCGATCCGAGCATTGTTGCAACGGCTCGGCTCGAGCGACACCGAGCCGGTCGTCGTCCGCCAAGGCGCCGAGCTCGACCCGGAGGATCTCATCGCACGGCTCGTGCACGCCGGCTACCGCCGCGAGTACCAGGTCGAGGCGAGGGGCGAGCTGGCCGTCAGGGGCGGCATCGTCGACGTCTTCGGCTCCACAGCGAGCCACCCAATCCGCATCGACCTGTTTGGCGACGAGGTCGAGCGGCTGACGTCGTTCGAGGTGGCCAGCCAGCGCTCGGTCTCGGATCTCGGCCAGGTCGAGCTGTTCGGCTGCCGCGAGCTCATCTTGACCGGAGAGGTACGCGAGCGCGCCCGTGCACTGTCCGAGTCGGCGCCGTTCGCGCGGGATAACTTCCTCAAGATCGCGGACGGGGAGCTCTTCGACGGCATGGAGTCCTGGCTGCCCTGGCTGAACCCTGAAGAGCACCTCTTCACTGACTTGCTGGGCGACAGCTCACGGGTCGTGCTCGTCGATCCCAGGCGCTTGCGGGACCGCGCGACCGAGATCCTGGGCGAGGAGGTGGCACTGAGCGAGAGCCTGGCGACGACCTGGGGGCTCGCCGAGGCCGACGCGGCTGCTGCGGCGATGCCGAGGCTGCACCTAGGCTTCGACCGCCTCTTGTCACACAGCGTCGCCAAGGTGGCCTCGTTGCTGCCGGTTGCCGAGAGCACCCGCACTGTCGCCGTGCAGGCCTCCGGTTGGCCGCCAGTGCTCGGCGACCCGGCCGTGCTCGCCCGCCGTTTTGGCGAGCTCGCCTCCTCCGGGCACCGGGTCGTGATCTGTGCGGACGGCCGCGGCAGCGCCGAACGCATGTCCGCCGTGCTCGACAGCGAGGGCCTGTCGACCAACCTGCTCATCGACGAGCCTCAGGAAAGAGCCGACGCTCAGATCCGCCAGCCCGGCGTCCATGTCGTGGTCGCGGCGTTGGACCGAGGTGGGCTCATCTCGGGGGCGAAGCTTGCCATCGTCGCCGAGCCCGACGTGACGGGCCGTCGGCGCCCGCACCGTCAGGCGCGACCGCGACCGCGCGCGACAGAGGGCTTCTTCGACGACCTGGCTCCGGGCGACTATGTCGTTCACAACGTCCATGGCGTTGCCCGCTTCGCCGGGATGGTGACCCGCTCGATGGGAGGCGCCGAGCGCGACTACCTGCAGCTCGAGTACCGCGGCGGCGACAGGCTGTACCTCCCCTCCGAGCAGATTGACGCCCTTACGCCCTACACCGGTGGCGAGTCGCCCACGCTCAATCGGATGGGCGGGGCCGAGTGGTCGCGCCAGAAGGCCCGGGTGCGCGCCGCGGTCCGAGAGGTGGCCAAGGAACTGGTTGAGCTCTACCGGCGTCGCCACACGACGCCAGGGCACGCCTTCGCGCCTGACACGCCTTGGCAGACCGAGCTCGAGCAGGCGTTCCCGTACCCGGAGACCCCGGACCAGTTGAAGGCCGTCGAGGACGTGAAAGCAGACATGGAACTGCCCGTGCCGATGGACCGCCTCGTATGTGGCGACGTTGGTTTCGGCAAGACCGAGGTTGCCGTGCGGGCGGTTTTTAAGGCGGTCCAGGACGGCTACCAGGCCGCTGTCCTCGTCCCGACGACGCTGCTCGCACAGCAGCACATCCAGACCTTCTCCGAACGCTTCGCCCCCTACCCGCTCCGGGTCGAGGTTCTCTCGCGTTTTTTGACCGTCGCCGAGGCGCGAAAGGTCGTCGACGGGCTCGGCGACGGGTCGGTCGACGTCGTCATCGGTACCCACCGCCTTCTTACGCCGGACGTCCGGTTCAAAAAGCTCGGCCTTCTTGTCGTCGACGAAGAGCAGCGCTTCGGGGTCTCGCACAAGGAGGCCATCAAGCAGCTGACCATCGGCGTCGACGTGCTCACCTTGACAGCGAGCCCGATCCCGCGCACGCTCGAGATGAGCCTCACAGGCATCCGGGACCTGTCGCTCATCACCACGCCGCCGTCCGAGCGCCAGCCGATCCTGACCTATGTCGGCGAGCACGACGAGCGCGCCGTCGCCGAGGCGCTGCGTCGTGAGCTGCTGCGCGAAGGCCAGATCTTCTACGTGCACAACCGCGTACACGACATCGAGCGTGTCGCGGCCGACCTCCGCTCCCTCGTCCCAGACGCCCGGGTGGCCGTGGCCCACGGCCAGATGGACGAGGGCACCTTGGAGCAGGTCGTGCTCGACTTCTGGGCGGGCGCCTACGACGTGCTCGTGTGCACGACGATCATCGAGTCGGGCATCGACATGCCCTCGGTCAACACCCTTGTCGTCGACCGGGCCGACCGGCTCGGCCTCGGCCAGCTCCACCAGCTCCGTGGCCGAGTCGGGCGGGCAGGCAGACGCGCCTACGCGTATCTGCTGTTTCCTCCCGACCGGGTGCTCACAGAGCAGGCCTATGAGCGGCTGCGCACGATAGGCGAGCACACAGAGCTCGGGTCGGGGTTCAAGATCGCCATGCGCGACCTCGAGATCCGGGGAGCCGGGAACCTCCTCGGCAGGGACCAGTCGGGTCACATCGCGGCCGTCGGCTACGACCTGTACGTCCGCCTCGTCGCGGAAGCGGTCTCTGAGCTGAAGGGCGAGCCCGTCCGAGTCCCGGTCGAGATCACCGTCGACCTGCCCGTCGACGCCTTCTTGCCGTCCGAGTATGTCGAGCGCGAGGACCTGCGCCTCGAGGCCTACCGCAGGCTTGCCGAGGTTCGCGACCCGGGGGCGGTCGAAGACCTTCGTTCCGAGTGGCTCGACCGCTACGGGCCCCTGCCGCCCGAGGCGGAAGCACTCGTCGCGGTGGGCCGCCTGCGAGCCGAGTGCGTCCGCACGGGGGTCAGCGAGGTCACGGCGTCGGTGACCCGGCCCGGTGCCGGTGGCCCTGGTCGCACCGGTGAAGCCGTCGCCCGCTTTTCCCCGGTCCGTCTCCGCGCCTCGGCAAGGGTGCGACTCAGCCGCCTGCACCCGCGGGCGATCGTGAAGGACGACGTCGATCAGATCATCGTGCCGCTTGGCGCGGGCGATGATCTCGCCGACCGGCTCGCCGTCCTGCTCCACGAGCTGGTGCCGCCTGAGGCCGCCGAGGCGACCGCAACCGATCCCGACGCCGCGGCCGTCGCCGCCGCCGAGGCGCTCGCGGCTGGCTTTGGGCCTTCTCGCGCCCCTAGCATCTGAGAACCGTGAAGCGACTCCCCGCCCCCCTGGCCGTGCTTGCCGTGATGTTCGCGTTGTCACTCGGGTTGTCCGGGTGCAACGTCCGCTTCTCGCCTTATGCCGCGGTCGTGAACGGCACCGAGATCTCCCAGACACAACTGCACGCCGCGATCTTGGCGATCATGGCCAATTCGAGCTACAAGTGCGCCATCGAGTCGAGCGGGACCACGCACTTCACAGGAGCCGGGCAGGGTACCTACAACTCGACCTTCACCGCCGAGGTGCTCTCAATCCTCATCCAGGACAAGGTGGTGGGGCAGTACGTCTCGAAGCTAAAGCTCCCCGAGCCGACGAGCCTCAGCACGACGGCGCTCGCCCAGCTCGAGCAGTCCACCGCCCCACCGAGCACCTGCCCGGGTTCTGGAGCTTCGCTCATGGCCGCCTTCAACCCGTCCTACAGGGCGCAGCTGGTCAAATTCCAGGTCGACGAGGACGCCCTGGCCGCCCACGCCTTAGGGACTTCGCTGGTGCCGTCTCATCTCGACAGCTACGTTGCCGGCCACAAGAACCAGATGTCGGCGGCGTGCGTCTCGGTCATCGAGGTCACCTCGAATGCGACGGCCGTGTCCTTGCGGAGCCAGCTCGAAAAGGGTGCCAACTTTGCCACCTTGGCAAAGGCGCACTCGGTCGACACCACGACGGCCCCTCAAGGTGGAGCACTCGGGTGCATCGCCGACTCGTTGTTCACCGCCCCCCTCGACACCGACCTCGCCCGTCTCGCGATCGGGCAGGTCTCGAGCCCGATTGCCTTCAGCACGGACTACCTGCTGCTCGAGGTGACGGCGCGGCAACCGGAGACCTCCCAGGAGCTGGTGTCGAGCGTCGTGAGCCTCGCCCAGCCCGCTCTTAACAAGACCTTTCCAACAGTCGTGAAGGCGGCCAAGGTTCAGCTCGACCCTCAATTCGGCACCTGGGACACCAAAGGGACCATTGCCAGGGTCGTCGCCAACCCCGGTCCTCCCGCTGCGATCGTGCCCAACTCGGGCGCCAACCTCGGGGCGATCGCGACCACCGGGACGAGTGCGTCCGGCTAGCGGACGGGCTCTCCTGCGGCGTCCCGAGCCTTGGCGGTCCCGATGAGCGCGGACCCAGTCAGGCGAGCCAGGGTCCTCGCCGTCGGCCTCGGCCCTGCCGGGCCCGAGCACACGACACCCGCGGCCTCCGAGGCGCTCTCGTCTGTGCCGGTGGTGTTCCTTCGCACCGCCAGGCACCCGGCGGCGGCGCCGTGGCTAGATCGCCCGAATGTGATCGGCCTCGATCACTGCTACGAGGCGGGAGCGACCTTCGACGAGGTATACCGCTGGATCGCCGGCATCGTTGCGGCCGCGGCGTCCCAGCACGGGACGGTGGCGTACGCGGTCCCAGGCTCGCCCGCGGTGGCGGAGCGTACCGTCGAGCTCTTGAAGGCTGATAGCTCCATCGACCTCGAGGTCGTCCCTGGGCTGTCGTTTTGCGATCTCGCCTGGGCCCGCCTCGGCGTCGACCCGGTCGAGGAGGCTGTCCGTCTCGTCGACGGGGAGAGCTTCGCCGTCCAGGCGGCCGGCGACGCCGGGCCGTTGCTGGTCGGCCAGTGCTGGTCCAAGGACGTGTTATCGGAGATCAAGCTCTGTTTCGCCGGCAATCCCGGCCCCGCCGTCCTGCTCCATCACCTCGGGCTCGCCGACGAGGTGGTCGTCGAGGTGCCCTGGGCCGAGATCGACCGGACCCTTGAAGCTGACCACCTCACCTCGCTGTACGTGCCCACGCTGGCGAAACCGATCGCGCGGGAGATGACCCGGCTCGCAGAGCTCGTCCGGGTGCTGCGCGAGCGGTGCCCCTGGGACCGGGAGCAGACACATGACTCCCTCGTCCAGCACATGCTCGAGGAGACCTACGAGGCCATGGAGGCCATCGAGTCACTCGGGCCCGATCCTTCCGCGGCTCCGGCAGAACTGGCGGCGCATGTCGCTGAAGAGCTCGGCGACCTGTTGTGCCAGGTGCTCTTCCACGCCAGGCTGGCCGAGGAGGAGGGGCTGTTCGACCTCGCCGAGGTAGCGAGTGGCGTGCACGACAAGCTTGTCGCGCGGCACCCGCACGTATTTGGTGACGTCGTCGCCACCTCCGCGGGGGCGGTGCTGGCGAACTGGGAGCGCAACAAGCAGGCCGAGAAGCAGCGCGCGCACCTGTTCGACGGCATTCCGGCCGCGATGCCCGCGCTTGCCAGGGCCGCCAAGGCCGAGCGCAAGCTGGCGAGCTTCGGGCTCGGATGGCCCGAGACGGGGATCGACGCGGAGTCCCTCGTCGCCTCCTTGGCGGGCCTGCTCCGTCTCGTCGACTCGGACGCGGATGTCGACGGCGACACTGCCGCCGCCCTAGGCGACTTGTTGCTGGAAGAGGCCCGGCTGCTCGCTCACCGTGGCGCAGACCCGGAGGGCCTCCTCCGCCAGTCCCTCGACCGCCTCGGCGCGAGGCTGGCGTCGGTCGAAAGGGCCGCCGCGGGGTCCGGCTCCGACCTCGGTGCGCTGGACCCGGACACGCGCCTCGATCTGTGGCGGGCGCCTTCGGCCGAGGGCTGAGCCACTCGGCGCGACGCGGAGTCGGCGGGCGACCCCGATCCGGGAGCCCCGCTACGCCCACCGGCGCCCACTAGTCCTGGCTCCCTGCGTCTTGCGCCGGTCACGCGCGGTCACGCCCGCCCGGCGTGCCACGGCCCGAGCTGGACACTTTGCTAACTTGGGTCACAACCTTCACAGGAGAAACAGGCCAGTGAGCGCGACAGCGCACCTTTTCGCACGGGAGGTCTTCGACCTCCGCGGCAATCCCAACCTCGAGGCGACGTCCTGCCTCGGCTCCGGCGCGACCGGGAGTGCCATCGTCGACTCCAGTGGGCCGAAGGGGCGATTCGAGGCGGTCGAGCTTTACGACGGCGGGGCGCGCCACGGAGGCGGGGGGCGGCTCGGGACCGCGGTCGAGTGCCGTGGCCGCTCCGGCCGCGCCCGGCCTCCAAGAGGCGGTGTCCGATGATCCAGCGCGCGCGGCTGTTTTTCTTCGTCGCCCTCGGGATCGCCGTGGTGATCCTCGTCGCCAATTTCCCCGTCGGCGCCCTCTTGCAGGGACATTCGACGGTGCGGGCGGACAGCACCCAGTTGGCGGCCCTTCAGGCGGAGAACCGGCAGCTCGCGGCACAGGTGAAGGCGTTGCACAACCCGGCAGTGGTCGGCCGGATCGCTCACTCGGAGTACGGCCTGACCGAGCCGGGCGAACGCTCGGTCGTCGTCCTGCCCGGCTCGACCAAGGTCCCGTCCTCCACCGCCAACCCACTCGCGAACAACCCGGTGCCCGTGTCCGACCTCCTGCCGAGCGACGCGATCCTCGATCCGGCCAGCTCACCAGTGCTGCCTGCCGTGCACGAGCCGAGCTTCTGGCATCGCGTCCTCGACAGTCTGGAGTTCTGGCATTCGTTGTTCTGAGAGCGAACCTCGAGCCGCTCGACCCGCTCCTGCAGGTTGGGCAATTCGGGTGATACTGCCATAACGCCCGAGCCTCCCTCTGACGCGGCGATAGCCTCGGCGCCAGGCAGTGGAGGCGCAGGCAGGATGAAAGAAGTGATCGCGGACATCGACCGGTGGCAGGCGGCGGGGCGTCGAGTCGCGATCGCGCGAGTGATCGGCGTCGAGGGCTCAGGGCCGCGCGACCCCGGCGCGACGATGGCCGTCAGTGAGGACGGGGAAGTGGCCGGCTCGGTTTCCGGCGGGTGCGTGGAAGGCGCAGTCGTCACCGAGGCCCTTGCCGTGCTCGCCGATGGCAAGGCGAAGCTTTGTACCTTCGGCTACTCAGACGACGAGGCCTTCGCCGTGGGCCTGACATGTGGCGGCATCGTGCACCTTCTTGTGGAACCGCTCGACTGGTGAACAGGTCCACCGGGAGATGAGCGGCGAGCTGTACCGCGAGCTGCGGTCCTCCCTTATCGCCGACGAGCCCGTCGTACTCGCTACGGTCACCGCCGTCGCGGGCGAGGCCGAAGGCAGGACTTGCCTCGCCGCCAAGCTCGTTGTCTGGCCCGATGGGCGCAGCCTCGGCAGCCTCGGCGGAGAGGAGCTGGACCGGATCGCAAAGCGTGACGCCCTCGCCGCCCTCGAGCGCGGCCTCACTGTGACCCGCCACTACGGCGCCCACGGCGAGGCCCGCAAGGACGAGGTCGCCGTGTTCTTCGAGGTCTTCGCTCCCCCGGCGCGCCTCATAGTGTTCGGCGCGGTCGACTTCACGAGGGCGCTCGTCGAGGTGGGCAAGGTGCTCGGCTTCGCTGTCACGGTCTGCGACGCCCGGCCTGTGTTCGCGACACGGGCCCGTTTCCCGCGCGCCGACGAGGTAGTCGTCGACTGGCCGGACCGCTACCTGGAGCGGGTCGACCCCGAGCTCGGACCGCGAGATGCCGTCTGCGTGCTCACCCACGACACCAAGTTCGACGTCCCTGCCATCTTGGGGGCGTTGCGGACGCGGGTCGGCTACCTCGGCGCCATGGGCTCGCGCCGGACTCATGAGAAGAGGTGGCAACGCCTCGTGGAGGCGGGCGCCGACGAAGCGGAGCTCGAGGAGCGCCTCATGAGCCCGATAGGCCTCGACCTCGGAGCCCGCACGCCAGAGGAGACGGCCGTGGCCATCTGTGCCGAGATCATCGCCAACCGCACCGGCAGGTTGAGGGGCGTGGTCACCTCGCTGCGCGGTGAGACCGGACCGATCCACCGCGCCTGATCGTCCCGCGCCCCGGGGCGTGTGGCAGGAGCGGCAATGACGGCCGATACGGTTGTCCGCATGACCCGGGCCGTCCGCCGCCCCAGGGCACGGCACTGACAGCCCGATCGCCCATGCACGGACTTGCTTGGCTCCGGGCACGTGATCGTGATCTCGCGGCGCTTCGCCGGGCCGGGCGGACGGCGATCGTCATGCCGGCGATGTTCGCCATCGGCGACAAGCTCATCGGCAATCCGACGATCGCGTCCTTTGGCGCGTTCGGTTCTTTCGCGATGCTGCTCCTTGTCGACTTCGCCGGTCCCATCCGTGTGCGTCTTCAGGATCAGGTGGCACTCGCGGTGGTCAGCGGTGTGCTCGTCTGTGTCGGCACCCTTGCATCGCGCGCGGCGTGGCTCGCGGCGCTGGGGATGGCCATCGTCGGCTTCGCGGTGCTGTTCGCTGGCATCGTCAGCTCGGCACTGGCGGCGGCGACGACCGCCCTCCTGCTCGCGTTCATCTTTCCTGTCTCACTGCGAGGGCCTGTCTCGTCGATCCCGGACCGGCTCGCCGGTTGGGAGATGGCCGCTTTGGCGACTTTCGTCGCCATCACCGTGTTGTGGCCGGCGGCTCAGCGCGACCGGCTGCGCCTGCCTGCGACTGCCGCCTGCCGCGCCGAGGCCGAGCGGCTGCGCTCGGACGTGGCGTTTCTGCTCGGGGGCAAGGACGCGGCGTCGGCAGCCGCGCACGACGAAGCGATCGCCGAGGCCCGAGCCGCCTCCCGGGCGCTACACAGCACCTTCTACGCGACGCCCTATCGCCCGACGGGCCTGAGCACCGGGGCTAGGGCTGTCGTCCGCCTCGTCGACGAGGTGAACTGGCTCGATGCGATCATCTCCAGCTCTGCCGCGCACCCGCCCGGGATCCCAGCCAACGTCGGTGCGTGCCAGGTGAAGCTTGCTGCGGCAACGGTCCTCGATCGTGGAGCGGATCTGCTCGAGAGACCACACTCGCCCGCTGACGAGCTGCACTCGGCGCTCGCGGCATTGGCCCGATCGCTCGCTGCGCTCGAGCGCAACGCGACGGTGGACCTGCCCGTCGGCCGGGCACCTGGCGGCGAGGCCGAGGCGAGCGAGGAGCGGATCACCGAGTTCGTGACATCCCTCGATCCGGGCTTCAGGTCTCAGGAGCTGAGCTTTGCCGTCTCGCAGATCGCGGCCAACATCGATCTCGCCGCCGCCGCAGAGCGGCGGAGCTGGTTCGCACGTCTGGTGGGCCGTCGGCCGGCCGGCCTGACGAGCACCTTCTCCGCCGCCCAGGAGCGGGCTGCCTCGCACTTCGAGCGGCACTCGGTGACGCTGCACAACAGCGTGCGGGGGGCGATCGGTCTCGGCCTCGCCGTTCTTGTTGCGGACCTAACGGGGGTGCAGCACTCGTTCTGGGTGGTGCTCGGCACCTTGTCGGTGCTGCGCTCGAACGCCTTGAGCACCGGCCAGAACGTGGTTCGAGGACTGCTTGGAACCGTTGCCGGCTTCGTGATAGGTGCCGCCGTCCTTGTCGTCATCGGCACCAACACAGTTGTCCTATGGCTGTTGTTGCCCGTGTCGATCCTCGTCGCCGGGATCGCACCGGCCGCGGTCTCGTTTGCCGCCGGCCAGGGCGCATTCACCTTGGTGCTGGTGTTCCTGTTCAACATCATCCAGCCGTTGGGATGGCGCGTCGGGCTGGTACGAGTCGAGGACATCGCCATCGGATGTGGCGTGAGCCTGGCCGTCGGGCTCCTGTTCTGGCCGCGGGGGGCGGGGGCGGCGCTCGGCCGGGCACTGGCCGAGGCCTACACGGACAGTGCCCGCTTCCTCGCGAGCGCGGTCGAGTACGGCATGCGACGTTGCGATGCGACCGGAGCGGCCGGGCCCGCTCCGAGCGACGAGGCGGCCCGGGCAGCGGCGGCTTCGAGGCGACTCGACGACACCTTCCGTGGTTATCTCGCAGAACGCGGTGCCAAGCCCCTACCGCTCTCGGAGGTGACCGGGCTCGTCTCCGGTGTCGTGGGATTGCGGCTGGCGGCCGACGCGGTGCTCGATCTTTGGCGCAGTGACCAAGGCGCGGACGGGGACCGGAGCGCGGCGAGGCACGAGCTCTTGGCGAGCGCGGAGCGGGTGACCGGCTGGTACGAGGCCCTTGCCGCCAGCCTCGGCGACGGGGGCGGGGTCCCGACGCCCCTCGAGCGCGACGAATCGGCTGACGCTCGGCTCGTGCTCGCGGTGCGCCGAGATCTCAAAGACGGTGACGAGAACGCGAGTGCCACCGCCGTGCGGATGATATGGACGGGAGATCACCTGGACGCTGCCCGACGCCTGCAGGCGCTGCTGGTCGAACCCGCGCGCGCGGCCGCTCGCCAGCTCGCGGCTGCCCGTGGGTTCTCATGGCGGCGCCTAGCGAGGTGAGCTGCGAGGGCCGGTCGGGACATACCGGTAGGCGGGACAGCTGCGACAGGGCGCGGGCCCGGTGCGATCAGTCGCCGGGCACCCGCCCGTCCAAACGATCAGACGGAGAGATTGGAGGTCGAATTGAACAAGGTCGTGGCAGGTATCTCGATCTCGCTGGACGGCTTCATTGCCGGCCCCAACGATGGTCCTGGAAACCCGCTCGGCGATGGCGGAGGCAGCCTGTTTGATTGGTGGTCGGCCGGCACCGAGGCGATGGGTGGCGACGACCGCTTCAGGCCACCCGCGCGGAGTCGGGAGGTGGTAGCGGAGATGATCGGCTGTGGCGCGATCATCACCGGGAGGCGAACCTTCGACATCGCCAACGGCTGGGACGGCCACCACCCGGTTGGCGTCCCGTTCTTTCTCCTCACCCACCGTCCACCCGAGCGCCACGTCGGTCCCGGCACCGACGGGACCGTGGTTACGGGCGGTATCGAGAGCGCCCTCGAGCAGGCTCGCTCTGTCGCCGGAGGGCGCGACATCGCCGTCGGGGCCGCCGACGTCGCTCAGCAGTTCCTCAAGGCCCGACTTCTCGACGAGATCCACCTCAACCTCGTCCCCGTTCTCCTGGGCTCGGGCACGCGTCTGTTCGCGAACCTCGAAGGATGCCAGCTCACTCTCGAGTGCACCAGGGTGGTCGAGTCCGACGGCGTGACTCACCTCCGCTACAGCGTGATCAGGTAGTGGTTGACAAGTTCTTGGCGAGCGTTCACTCGATGGGCTGGTGAGCCATTGCGAGCGGTTCCCGTCCAGCGAGCAGCCAGCCGGCGACCGCCGCAACGAGTGGCATGCCGACGAGGATGATGAGCAGGTTCTTCGCCGGCACGTTGCCGAGCGACGAGAGGCCGTCGAGCGAGTTGCTGCTCGAGAACGCGATGGCCGCGACGTAACTGGCGATCGTGCCGAGCAACGCTCCGACGAACCCGAGCGCGGCGGCTGTGGCGGCAGTAAGGGCGCGCCGTGTCGTGCTGCCCGCACCCGTGGCGGCCAGTGTCCGCAGGTCACCCGCAGTCTCGCTGCGCAGCAGGCCGACACTCATGGCGAGGATACCGAGGGCGAGGACGATGCCGAAGACGGTGGCCCAGTTGATGATTTCGGACGACGTCGGCTGACTGTTCTTTGTCTCCACGCTCATGCTTGTCTCGGCCGCGGCCTGCCGTGCGGCATCGATCTGGGCGGCGGTAGGGGGACGGGTGGTCTGGATCAGCCAACCGGAGACCGACACGCTGAGGTGGAGCTCGTGGATGGCGTGCTCGGTGATCACGGTGTTGGGAGCCGATGTACCAGAAGGCAGCGCGCTCACCTCCTGGATCACCGGGTTCGCGATGCATGAGCCTTTCGGACAGGGGTACGACTGGGTCCCCGAGGACCCAGGCTTGACTACCTGACTGTTGCCACTCATTCCGTAGAGGAGCTGCATCTTAGAGACGCCCGACAGGCCTGGACGTGCCGATAAGAAGTCGGCGTTCGGGTTGATCTGGGAGGCCCTTATCCCAAAGTCCCTGAGCAGCGAGGGGGTGGCGACGTAGATCTGCCCAGAGAATTGGCGCCCACTCGCGGCGTGCTGGAGGGAGGCGCCCGTCGACTCGAGCTCGACCACTTCCTGCGAACCGAGTGAGTGGGCGATGTTGTCGACGCTGTTGGCCAGTGACCCGAGCGACTCCACCACGACCGGCTTGCCGCCCCCGGCCGAGCCTTGCGGGCCGTTCGGGGTGTAGACGATGAGCTGATTCGAGGCCAGGTTGGGACCGGCCCAGTCGAGGACGTTCCCGTACCTCGAGGCTGCGAGGACGCAGATAAGTACGGCGATGAGAACTCCGAGGCTGATCGCGGCAAGAGCCGAGCCCGACCGGGAGCGGTAGCGCGAAAGGTCACGCAGGGCTAGGCGCACGGCGATGGGGGCATGCCGTCCGAGGCGAGCGAGCAACGACAGACAGAAGGGCGAAAGGAGGACCACCGCCACGATGAGGGCGACCAAGCCGAACACGAGCTCGGGGGCGCCGCCCCCATGGGTGGCGTTGGCCCCGAGGTATGACAACAAGAGAAACCCGATGACGAGAGCGATCACGCCCGGTACCGCCGAGCGGTGAACCTGCTTGGGAGGAGCGGGCCGACCCGACAAAGCCGCGAGGACGGCGATCCTTGTGACCGAGCGCGCAGGCCGAGAGGCGGCGAAGAACGTTGCCACCACCGCGAGCGCCATCGCCGGGCCGATCACGATCCATGGCAGCGCGAACGCGCCGATCAAGTGATGGGCGTTGGACTCGACCTCAGGCCGGTAGGCCAACCAAGCCCCGAGCCCCAACACGAAACCGATCACTGCGCCGGCGAGTCCGGCGGCGACGCCATTTGCCCGCACGACAAGCCGTACGTGTTTGTCTGTGGCGCCGAGGGCCTCGACCATGCCGATCGAGCGCAATCGGCGCTGCGCCAAGACGGTGAAACCTCCAACAGCCACGAGGGCGATGAGGAGCATCGCCAAGGTGGCCAAGGCAAGCACGATCGTCTCCGGATTGAGAGGGTTGTTCTGTGCCACCGACGAAGGCGTTTCGACGTTGGAGCCGATGGAGCTCGGCCTCACGCCGGGCGCGTCGAACAGAACCGTCACGTCTGTAGGTGCTAGTACCTGGCCAGGGACGACGAGGGCGAACTCGTCGAGCAGGCTTTGGGGATTTTCTAGGAGGCCGACGACGCGCCGGGTGGTGCCACGCACGTGCCAGGCGTCACCGATCTTCAGTCCGAAGGCGGAGGCCACCCCGTCGGTCACGGCAACCTGTCCGGGTCCGGTCGGGTAGTGCCCCGAGACGAGCGACAGCATCGGCTGGCCGAAGGGACCGCTCGGATTCTGGGAGCGCAGGTCGTAGGTATTGATCGAGCCCGGAATGGGCAGCGATTCGTTCTCGATGACATCGACCCGGCCGAAGCGGTGCTCCAGCTTGTCGATGTACCCAGCGATCTGCGAGTTCGACCCCTGAAGGTTCGCGAGGTCCATCGCGGTGCCGAAGCCGGCGTTTGCCGGCGGCGGCGTGTTGGTGGCCACGGTCGCACCCAGCACCGTCGCGCCGACGGCAACGGTGATGAGGGCCACGATCAGCAGCTGTTGACGCCACTCGCGACGAAACAGCCGCCAAGCCCAGCGGACCATTGCGCGTCGCGCAGCGACGCCGCCGTCGCCCGAGTTTGCCCAGGATGCCCCTAGCTGGAGAGTCGCGGTCATGGCGTCGGCTGGAGGATCGACTCAGGGCTCGGCGGCGGAGTCGTGTGGTCGACGATGCGGCCGTCGCGAAGAAAGACGACGCGGTCTGCCCACGAAGCCAAGTTGGAGTCGTGGGTGACGACCACGGCTGCGACCCCCCGCTTGCAGGCGGTAAGGATCATGCGCATGACGGCCTCGCCGTTGGTCGAGTCGAGTGCACCTGAGGGCTCGTCAGCCAGGAGCAGGTGACGCTCGCCCACCACGGCGCGGGCAATCGAGACTCGTTGGCGCTCACCGCCGGAAAGCTGGTCGGGGTAATGCGACGCTCTGTCCGCGAGGCGGAGACCATCGAGGGTCTCCATTCCTGTCGCCTGAGCTTTTCTCACAGAGACGCCATCGAGCTCGAGTGGGAGGGAGACGTTTTCGAGGGCGGTGAGACCCGCCAAGAGGTTGAAGTCCTGGAAGACGAAGCCGATCGTGCGACGACGCAGCCGTGCTTTGTCGTTTCGGGACATCTTCGAAAGAGGCGCGCCATCGATCAGGACCTCCCCGCTTGTCGGCTCCTCGAGGCTTCCGGCGATCGTTAGGAGCGTGGACTTGCCCGAGCCACTAGGTCCCATGACTGCGACGAGCGCGCCACGGTCGATGGACAGATCGATGCCTTCTATGGCGTGGACCTCGGTTGGTCCAGTGCTGTAGGACTTGGAGACATTGCGAAGCTCGAGGAAGGTCATCTGCGCACCACCAACCTGCGTCGCAGGATCGGTGCCGTCGAAGCGACGGCAGGCTCTAGTGCCGCGCGCTGCAACCTTCCGTCGGCGGTGTCCAGCCACCGCACCACCGAGTCCAGGCGGAACAGCTCTGCGTCTACGACAAGGGCAAGGGTGAGGTCGAACTCGGCCTCGTCCTCTTTCAGTCGCGTCCACTGCTGCATGAGTTCGACGACGTAGCGACGGTGCAGCTGGATCACGTTGTGGACATCGACTCCAGGTACCCGCAAGGCCGAGAGGATCTTGATCACTAGCTCGTCACGGGGTGGCGAGGTCATGTCCGAGGGCGTGTTGAGCCAGTGTTGGACCTCTTCCGAGCCAGCCGGCGTTATGCGGAAGCTCTTCTGGGGGCTGTCGGCGGCCGAGTCGTCCGACTCGATGAGCCCGAGGTGCTCAAGACGCTGCAGCGTCGAGTACACCTGTCCGACGTTCAAGGGCCAAACGTCACCGGTGCTCGCCTCGAACTCCTGGCGGAGCTGGAAGCCGTACTTGGGTCCCGCGCTCAGCAGTGCGAGCAGGGCATGGCGGACGCTCATCGCCTGATCTGCTCTCGAACTCTACCAGTTACCATATGCAAGGACATACTGCGTATGGTACTTGTCGACATCAGGTTGTCAAGCGCGCCGACCCGATCGCAGAGATCCGAGGAACGGCTCGAGCGTCTGAAGGAACCACTCTGTGATGACCATGACGGGCACGTCACCGAGATCGAGCCGATATGTCCTCGTCAACAAGTGCTCAGGCGCCGTCAGGCTGGTGCCGGCAGGCGACGGGCCCGATCGTCCAGAGGCAGGGAGCGGAGAGCGTATGAAGTCAATGCCCTCCTCGGCGAGGATCCGCCCGATCGGGTCACTGCTGGCCTCAAGTCGTGCGCAGACGTCGACAGGAAGACGACTTGGCACGATCAGGCTCGCGGCGCGCATGAAAGGCAGCGCCGATCTCCGCCCCCTCAACAGGGCGGACCGCCAGAGGAGCAGATGCCCTTCCGCGACATCGAGATGGTTCGGCACGGTGGCCCGGACCGAGGTGTGGAGCCGGTCGTGTGCGTCTACAGGTTCGCCTACAAGCTGCTCGAGGAGGGCCGTCACCGTGGTAGCGGTCTGGAGTGCTAGGTCCAGACGCAACTGTTTGCCCACGACCACCATTGAACAGCAATCAAATACCGGGTGGACTGGGCGAGACCTTTAGCATCACCCGACATGGCCGTCGTTCAGTCCGTGAATGTCGGAGTGCTTCGCTCGATCGGGGCGAAGGCCGGCTCCACCGGCATCGACAAGGTCCCTACGTCGGGACCCGTGATGGTCTCGGCACCCGGTCCCGAGGGCTCGGGGACCGGCAGGCTCGCCGGAGATGTGATCTGCGACACGAAGCACCATGGCGGCGACGGTCAAGCCGTCTACGCGTATGCCCGGGAGGACCTCACCTGGTGGGAGGACGAACTGGGCCGAGTGCTGCGCGGGGGTATGTTCGGCGAGAACCTCACCACCTTCGGCCTCGACGTCACCGAGGCACTAATTGGCGAGACGTGGCGAATTGGCGCTCACGTCCTGCTCCAGGTGACGTCGCCTAGGGTCCCCTGCTCAACCTTCGCGGCATGGATCAATCGGAAGGGATGGCTCAAGGATTTCACCCGTCGTGCTCGTCCTGGAGCGTATCTCCGTGTGCTCGACGGTGGCGAGATCAGGGCTGGTGATCCGGTTGTCGTCGAGTTCCGGCCGAGCCACGCCGTGACAGTGGGAGCGACATTCCGGGCACTTACACTCGAGCCCGAGCTGTGCAGCGGAATTCTCGAGGCGTCCGAGTACCTGAGTGATGAGATCATTGAACGGGCCGAAAGACGCGACGTCTTCGTGGTTTACGACGCGGCCGACGTCTGACTCGCGGATGAGGGGAACAGGACGGTCGTGTTCGCTACCGCCCTGCGGTGGCACCCGTATTGGAGCGGGTCCCTCACCTACGCAGTAGGGTGCCGGCGCGGCTAAGTTCAACTCGGAGGGACCGCACCTGTAGGCGGGACCAGATGAAATTCATGATCGAGTACCAGATTCGCACGGCTGGGCTCAACCACGATCAGAATCTTGCCAACCAGGAAGCGCTGCTCAATGCGTTCGGCAAGTGGAGGCCAGAGGAGGGCCTCACGGTCCACGCGTTCGTAGCCAACTTGAACAACGGCGGCTACGTGCTTGTCGAGGCAGCCGATGCCGGCATCGTCCTTTCATTCGTCTCGAAGTTCTTCTACTGGAACGATGTCGAGGTAGTTCCAGTAGTCGATGTCACCGAAGCCGTCACGACCGGCTCCGAATCACTTGCGTGGGCTCGCGCAGCGTCTAAAGGCTGAGACACCCACTACTAACTCGCAAGAGATGCTCGACCGTGTGGGGATGCCGTGCGAGTGGCGCGGCATCCCCGGGACCTTCGGGCCACATCAGTGCACAGTCGTGTTCGCGACTCCTGTCTGACCACACCGTCCCGACGGGACAACGGCGCAACCCCTACGGGGCTAGTTCGATCAAGACGTCGCGAGACCTGAGTGCACTTAGCAACAACCCTCGCAGTTCGACGAACTCCTCATCGGGCAGTCCGCCCGTGTTGGTCCATTGTGCTCTGAGGAAATCGAGATCCTCCCAGATCGGTCCGTTGGGTCGGATATCAGTTTCGTAACGAGGAGTGAGCCACCAATGAAGGTGGGGCACACTATTTCCGAGCGACTCGACGTTCAACTTTCGAGGCTGAAATGCTGCATTGACAGCCTCCGCCACCTCTGCCATCTCTTCGAGGTGCAAGTCACGGACTCCGCAGTTCAGATCGAAAATCTCCCTGACGCACCGCTTTGAGGCGAAAAAGGATGTGCCCCGGAAGTACTGGTTGCGAGCAAGTCGGACATAGCCGGTCTGAAGGCGAGCCACGAAACAAGGATCACTTCCCTCGTCGGCGCCTGCGTTGTCTTTGCAGACTGGACAGGTCGTCATGTCCCAAGTATGGCGCCCGGTTCGACGTCACCAGCCTCGGTGTAAAGCCCAGTCGTGACGCCGCCGTAGACCTCCGGGCCACAGCCGTGACGAACTCAAGCCCTACGGGGCGTAGGTGGGGACGGGGTTCAAGACCACAAGTCGGGGGCTCACTACACTGACTCACGTAAGCACGAGGCACGCAATGGCTGAACTTCCGCTGACGTTCGTAGAGCCAACAACCGCCCCAGTCGGGCGACGAGGGCACACGAGGGGTTGGGTTGTCGGCACCGTGGCGATTGTGGCTCTTGTCCTGGCTGGCTGGTTTGCCGACGTCGCCATCAACAGCAACATCCACGACAAGGTGCAGCAACGAGTCGAGCGAGCCATATCAGACGGGATGCGAGCGGCTGTCACCGAGGCCCCCCTCAGGTACGTGGGGACGGAGGGCTACTACGTCCCCGACATTTTCCGCAGTCAATCGATGACCTTGTGGGTGGCCATCGCCGCCTGGGACGACGCCCTCCAAGAGCTGAACGACGACCTGAGCGCACCACTTGTCAGCGTCGGCCCCCCCAGCATTTGGCCTGACCCTATGAGGGATGGGGCCGACGTTGTCGTGACGGTCAGGTATGTGGGATGGCTCGGCCGCGAGGCCGCGGATACCTTCACCGTCTCGGTGACCTTGCCGCACTACACGAGTCCGCACAAGACCCCCGGCTTTCCAGGCCCGGTCGAGTGCTCAGGCTCGTAACGGCTCTATCTCCCCTGCGTTCGCTCCGGCGCACGACACCCCGCCTTTGGTTACGCTGCTGCACCTCACCGGTCCGTGGCTGAGGCACTCCTTAGGGTCGCGCCCAAGGGGTGCTCTCAAAGGGACGCGTCCGATTGACTCTTATGGAACGCCACACAACCAGCAACGGAGGCCGGGCTGCTTGAGCGCCAGACGGATATGGGACGTACAGCGGACTGTCCGCCCCACCCCCGTCGATCGCCTCGCGGTCTGGTGTTCCACGACGTGGCTGACTCTCGCCTCACCTCCTGTCGGGTCAGCCGCCTCAGGCCCCATTACCACACTTACTTTGCGACGCTCTCCGTGCCGCACCAGGCCTCCCAATGCAAACCCAAGGGATGAACCAGGTGCACCCGGGCTCCCTCGGCGACGAGAAGGTCGGCCGCCCAGTACCACCCGTAAATGGCTTTCAACGCCACTTCCGGGTCCGGACCCGCCTCGGCGATCGCCATCGCCAGCTTCAGCGGATCATTGTTGATCCGGACCGTGCCCAGCACCTCGCCGGCGTCGTTCATCCGAACGATCACCGACCGACGACGATGCAGATCAATCCCCACATACTGTTGCTCTTGCACGCGAAGTCCTCCTTTGCTCGAGGGTCTTGGATTCGCACCCCCGAGTGTTGTCTTGCTCGGAGCTTTCGGCGAGGAAGACTTCGCCGTGCTCAA
>JBEKMZ010000044.1:0-27162 GCA_049523315.1 Acidimicrobiales bacterium
GCTGCACCGCACGCTCGGCCTGTTCAGCTCCTTCGCGGCCGCGTTCAGCTACATCTCACCGTCGACAGGCATCTTCACCCTGTTCGCGCTCGGGCTCGTCACCGCCGGCGGCGTGTTCATATGGAGCTGGCCGATCGTCGCCCTGGGACAGTTCATCGTGGCGCTCAACTTCGCCGAGGTCTCGAGCCACTTCCCCATCGCCGGGTCGGTCTTCCAGTGGACCAAGTACCTCGCCGGCAAGCAATACGCCTGGTTCACGGGCTGGATCTATCTCTTCGCCGGCATAATCACCGTGACCGCGGTCGTAGTGACGCTGCCGCTGACGGTGCTGCCCGCGCTGGACAACATGGGCTGGCACGTCAACGCCGCCAGCCTGCACGACCAGATCTGGGTGGCGGCGATCACCCTGGTGATCATCACGATCCTCAACATCTACAGCGTGAAACTCGTCTCGATCATCAACAACACCGGCGTCTTTTTCGAGATCATCGGCATGGTGGTCTTCGCGATCGTCATGCTCATCGTCCACCGGCACCAGTCCATCTCGGTCGTGACCAACTCTGGCGGCATACACGTCGGTTTCGGGGCCTTCTTCGCGGCAATGTTCATGAGCCTTTTCGTCATCTACGGCTTTGACACGGCCTCGACCCTTGCGGAGGAGACCAACGACCCGAGGCGCAAGGCGCCCCAGGCCGTGCTCGCCTCGGTCGGCGGCGCCTTCATCATCGGCGGGATCTTCCTGCTCGCCACTTTGATGGCCATCCCGAACCTGGCCACGGCGATCAAAGACGGCTGGGGACCATCGCAGATCATCGATGCCAACTTCTCGAAGTTCTGGGCGACGGTGTACCTGCTCGTCGTCTCGGCGGCCATCTTCGTCTGCTGCATGTGCATCATGGCCGCTACCGTCCGGCTCTGCTTCGGCATGGCGCGTGACAACCGCCTCCCGTTCTCGCGCGGCCTAGGCAAGGTGCACCCCCACCTGCACACGCCGATCTGGGCCTGCATCGCCGTCGCGATCGTCGCCGCCATACCGCTGTTCAAGTACGCGGGCGCCGGCTACGTAGCCATCGCGGCCACCGGCATGATCTACCTGTCGTACTTCCTCGGCAACCTCGCCGTCATGAAGGCACGCCTCGGCGGATGGCCGAAGGTCAGCTCACCGTTCAAGCTCGGCGTGTGGGGACCGATCGTCAACGTCTTGGCCCTCGCGTACGGCGGTTCGATGCTCGTCAACTTCGCCTGGCCGCGCGCGGCGAGCAACCCGACGCCGAACCAGACCCTCGGCTCGCTCAGCCTCGGCGTCTCGTTCCTCAACAAGATTCCGATCCTCTACACGGTGCTGGCGTTCATCTTGATCGTCGGCGCGATCTACTACGCCGTGTTCGAGACGCGAAAAGACATCCAGGTCCACGTGCCCGCCGAGACCGGGCCGGTCGAGATCCCAAGGGAGTCGTTGCCACCCGAGGAACTTGTCTAGGCCCTTGCCCGCTTTAGCGGAGGACGAAGCTGGTTCAGTGCTCGGGGAGCTCGAAGCTCCAGACGACCATGCGGGTACGGTCGCCGCGGAACAGGTCCCGCGCGAACTCGACCGGGCTGCCCCCAGAGTCAAAGGCGACGCGCTCGACGAGCAGGAGCGGAGCGCCCCGGCCGACACCGAGCAGCTGGGCAGAGTGTCCGTCGGCCTGGACGGGCTCGAACTTCTCGACCGCCCGGCACGGCCGGGCGTCGTAGCGCAGAGCCAACAGTTCGTAGAGCGAGCCTTCGAGCGGCTCGGCGAGCATCCCTGCAAAACGCTCGGCCGGGAACATGGACGATTCCAGCACGACAGGCTTCGCGTTCGCGAGACGCAGGCGAGCCACCTCGAAGACCGGAGCGCCTTCTTCAATCTCGAGGCCACGCGCCACCGCGGCGGTGGCCGGCAGCTCCTCGGCATGCAGCACCAGAGCGCTCGCCGTGAGACCGTGCCGGCGTGCTTGCTCGGAAAAGCCGGCAAAACTGGACAGGTCGCGCTCGACGGTCGTCTCGGCCACAAAGGTGCCGCCCCTACGCCCGACCGCGCGACGGATCATTCGCGCGCGCTCGAGGTCCGAGAGCGCCTGGCGCAGCGTGAGGCGATTGACGCCGAACCATCCCGCGAGCTCGCGCTCGGGCGGGAGCCGGTCGCCGGGCTGGAGGTCACCTGTAGCGATCGCCTGCTCGATCACCTCTCCGATCTGGGCGTGAAGCGGGCCCTCGGAGCGCGAGACGTCGCCCAGCCAGGGCGGGGCCCCGGTGTCGTGCGCCCGACGCTCGCCGTATCGCCGTACGCGGCCCGCCATCTCCCCCCTCCCGGGTCTCCTGTCAACTCGGTGCCACAAATCGACAGCGCGCTTTGGACACATCGTATAGATGTTTTCGTGCCGGCCCGCCAGGGCCCCGCCGGGGAGCCGGGACGGTGATAGAGCGCGCCCGCGTGGTCGTCGTCGGGGGAGGTGTCGGGGGCTGCTCCATCTTGTACTGGCTCGCCCGCCTCGGCTGGAGCGACGTCGTGCTCGTGGAGCGGGCACAGCTGACGAGCGGCTCCACGTTCCACTCCGCCGGTCTCGTAGGCCAGTTGCGCTCTTCTTTGAGCCTCACGCGGATGATGATGAACTCGGTCGAGCTCTACCGGGGCCTCAAGGACGAGGTGGGCCTCGAGACGGGCTGGCGTGAAGTGGGCTCGCTCCGCCTCGCCTCTTCGCAAGAACGGATGGAAGAGCTGCAGCGTCAAGCCGCTTGGGCCGAGACATTCGGGCTCCCGATCTACCTCGTCTCCGCCGAGGAGGCCCAGAAGCTCTTCCCGCCCATGTCGACAGACGGCGTGCACGGGGCGGCGTTTTTGACCACCGACGGCTACTTGGACCCGAGCCAGCTGACGCTGGCGCTCGCCAAGGGCGCCCGTCAGCAGGGTGCGACGATCCTGACCGAGACTCGCGTCAGCTCTATCGACGTCGCCGAGGGTCGCGTGCGGGCGGTCGAGACGGACAAGGGCCGTATCGAGTGCGAGATCGTCGTGAACGCAGGCGGCATCTACGCGTACGAGATCGGACGCCTGGCCGGTGTCCACGTCCCGGTCGTGCCGATGGCGCACCAGTACGTCATAACCAAACCGACCAACCTCCCCCGCGACATGCCGACGGTGCGCGACCCGTCGCTCCTCGTCTATTTCCGGGGCGAGTCCGGCGGCCTTGTCGCGGGCGGCTACGAGCGCGACCCTGCCCCGTGGGGGCTCGGAGGGATTCCAGGCGATTTCAACAATCGCCTCTTGTCACCGGACTGGGACCGCTTCGCCCCCTTGTTCGAGGCGGCGACAAAGCGCGTCCCCGATCTCGCCGAGGCGGAGATCGTCCAGCTCATAAACGGCCCCGAGGCCTTCACCCCAGACGGGGAGTTCATCCTGGGACCGACCGAGGTGAACGGCTTTTGGGTGGCGGCGGGCTTTTGCGCGCACGGCATCGCCGGCTCGGGCGGGATGGGCCGGCTCATGGCCGAGTGGATCATCGAGGGCCAGCCGGGCCTCGACACCTGGGAGATGGACTCGCGTCGCTTCGGACCGCAGTACCGCAGCCGTGACTACGCCCTCGAGCGCACGACCGAGGTTTACGCCACCTACTACGACGTCAAGTACCCGGGCCACGAGCGCCAGTCCGGCAGGCCGCTTCGCGTGCCACCGGCCCACGCGCGCCTTGTCGAGCTGGATGCCGCCTTCGGCGAGAAGGGTGGCTGGGAGAGGGTCAACTGGTTCGAGTCGAACACCGCCGCGGGTGACCTGACCCTGCGCCCGGCCGGATGGGCGGGACGGCTCTGGTCGCCTGCGGTCGGGGCCGAGCACCGAGCCTGTCGCGAGACGGCGGCACTGTTCGACGAGACCTCCTTCTCCAAGATCGAGGTGATAGGCGCCGGGGCGGCCGGGTTCTTGGAGCACATGTGCGCGAACCGCGTGGCGAAGGACCCGGGGACGGTCACCTACACCCAGCTGTGCAACCCGGCCGGCGGCGTCGAGTGCGATCTGACCGTGACGCGCCTTAGCGAGGATCGCTTCCGCATCGTGACAGGGACGGCTTTCGGCAACCACGACCTCGCCTGGTTACGCGCGCACCTGCCCGCTGACGGCTCGGTCACGCTCGAGGACGTGACGTCGCGCTACGCCTGTTTTGCGCTCTGGGGCCCGAACTCGCGCTCCATCCTGCAGCCGTTGACCGACACTGAGCTTTCCAACGGCGCATTCGGGTACATGCGCGCCCGCGAGCTGTCAGTGGGGCCCGTGCCCTGTCTGGCGCTGCGGGTCACTTTCGTCGGCGAGCTCGGCTGGGAGCTGTACTGCCCCTCCGAGTTCGCCCTGCACCTCTGGGACACCCTCGTGGCCGCCGGCAGGCCACACGGCCTTGTTCCCGGCGGGTACAAGGCGATCGAGTCGCTCCGCCTCGAGAAGGGCTACCGGGTCTGGGGAAGCGATGTCACCTCGGCCGACACTCCCTTCGAGGCGGGGCTCGGCTTCGCAGTGAAGATGGACAAGGAGGTGCCCTTCATCGGAAGACAGGCCCTCGCCTCGGCGGGCCCACCGCAAAGACGCCTCGCCTGCCTCGTGCTCGACGACGCCCGCATGGTCGTGCTCGGCTCCGAGCCGGTACGGGTCGACGGCTGTCCCGTGGGCAGGGTCACGAGCGGCGGCTACGGCTACACCGTCGGGCGGTCGATCGCGTACGCCTACCTCCCCGCCGCCGAGCTCGAGCCCGCAAGGCGCGTGGAAGTGGGGATCTTTGGGCGTTTCGTGGGCGGAGAGGTCGTCGCCGAGCCGCTGTTCGACCCTAGGAGCGAGCGGATCCGCGCCTAGGGCGCACGGGTACCTCCGCCCGTCCTGCTGCGGCCTGGACGAGCAGCCGCCCGAGCTCCATCGCGGCGAGAAGCACCTCGAAGCGCTCGTAGCGGTCGGTCGCGTAGGCGACGAAGTCGACCTCGAGGTCAGATATCGCCACCTGGACAACTGCCCACATGGCTTCTCGCATCTCGGAGACGAGCTTCATGAGCGCGAGGATCGCAAGCTTCGACTCGTCGACGCTCCCGAAATAGTGCTGGATTATCGACTCGTCGCGTCCTGGCCCGAGCTCGTTGTTGACCGAGAAGTTCGCCAGGTCGAAGTACGGGTCGGCCATGCCGGCGTACTCCCAGTCGAGAATCCGTATCGAGCCGTCGTGCAGCATGTTCGCGTTCAACAAGTCGTTGTGGCCAAGCACGCTCGCCTGGAAGGGCCGCGCCAACTCGATCAGCGCCAGCACCGCCGAGACCTGCTCATAGTCGAAGGGCTCGGACACTCCACGGCGCTGCGCCTCGTCGTGATATGAGCGGATCACCTGGAAATGGTTGAACTCCGCGTCGACCGAACCGGCTCCATGCACCCGCACCAGCGTCGCGATGACTGCCCCAAGCGTGGGCTCAGTGCCGAGCTCGGCCATCGGGATCGGCCGACCCTCCACAAAGCGCGTCACTATGCAGCCGGTCTCCTCGTCGACGCCGACGACTTCAGGCGCGACCCCGACTGCAGCCGCGGCGCGATTGGCCGCCACCTCGGTCGCCCGGTCTATGCCGAGAAACTGGGTGTTGCTGCCGGGGACGCGGACGACGACCTGCTCGTCTCCGAGGTCCACTTTGAAGTTCGCGTTCGTGATGCCCCCCGGGAGCGGCTCGACCTTTGCAGGCTGACCGGGCCGCATCCGCTCGACGACATCATTGATGAAGTCGACCATCGCGAGACGGTACCAGGCAAAATGGGCACCGGAACGATCTTTTGGCATCGCAGTGCTAAACGGACAGGATTCGATCCCACAGCCCGGCGAGCTCGTCGCTTGAATCGATGACGACATCGGCCATCGGGCGGCGTGCCCGGACGAGCTCCACCGTCTTGCCGCGGGCCGAGAGCAGCAACGGGTCGCAACCATCAGGGTCGACGAGGGCGAGGTTGCCGCTGTTTGCGTGCTCGGCACTTTCCGGTCCCCTGGGTCGGGCGACGGCGAGGAGACGTCCCTGCTCGGCCGCAAAACGTGCTGTGTGCATCGTCCCCGACGACGTCTCGCACTGGCAGACGAAAACGGCGAGTGAGAGCCCGGACTGGATACGGTCACGGGCCACGAGATTGCGTACAGACACCGGCGTGCCCGGCGGCACCTCGGATATGAGCCCCCCGCCCGCTTCGACGATCTCGTCCGCGAGGACGGCATTCGATATTGGCGTCGGGACGTCAACTCCAGAGCCGATCACGGCCCAGGTACGTCCGCCGGCAGCCAGCACGGCCTCGTGGGCGACGGTGTCGACGCCGGTCGCGAGACCGGAGATGACCGCCAGGCCGGCGGCCAACGCGGACCTGGCCGCGGCCGCAGCTAGGTCGCGACCGAATCGGGTCGGTTTACGGGTGCCGACGATCGCCACGGCGGTGGCCGGCGGCAAACTCCCGCGCACCCACAGCGTCTTTGGGGGCGAGGGGATCGAGCGCAACACGGCCGGGTAACCGCTGGCGTCGATCCGGAGGATCTCGACCGCGGCCGACCTGTCAGATGGGGCCAACCTGGCGGCGGATCGGCGTGATTGTCGTCGGGACGCTCTCAGGCTGTGACTCGGCCACCCGGGCCGTCCCGGGCTCGACCGGCTCCTGCTCGCTCCCGGTGGATGCCGAACCTTGCGTCGCGCTCGAGGCGGCCTCGGGGCCGCCACGAGCCGAGGCCGTCGGCCGTGGGGTGTCGGGCGCACCGCTCGGGAGCTTGGCGAGAGCCGGACGAGCGCTGCCGGCCACCCGGATCCGACCGGCGCCGGCGCGCGGGGCGACCAGGGCCGCCGCCTGGTTCAAGCGCAGCTCCATAAGCGACTTCGCCCGCCTCCACTCCTTTCCCTGCAAGAGGCCCACGAGCTCGGGCAGCTCCGATAGGAGGTGCTCGGCTTCGCCGTGGTAGCGGCCGGCGACACCGCCCATTGCAAAGATCGTGGCCCGCGAGAGCAGAGCGCCCTCGTCGGTGAGCGCGATCGCCGTCAGGCGTGACGATGCAACCTCCGCGTCCTGCATGGCACCGAGACTGTCCTGCAGGCGCGTCATCTGGCGGACGAAGCCCTTCAGCTCCCCGTCGTAGAGCCCGGAGGCGAACTCGAGCGAATACCGCAGTCGCTTGCAGCGAATCCGCAGCCGGTGGTAGTCGGGAGCCAGGCCCGTGCGCGTGGCCCGCCGGGCGGCCGTTCTCGCAGCGCGGTGCCGGGCGCCGATCAGGGCCGGCATGGCGATCACAGCCGCTGTCCTGCCGGCACTGAAATGGCTGGAGGGGCCCTGTGCGAGCATCGCCGCCAGCCCGGAGACGAGACGGTCATAGCGCTTGGAGTCCAAGGCCTCCAACAGCTTGGTCCGCGCGATCACCCGCTCGGCGACGAGGAGGTCGGCGAGCTCGTCGAGCGCCTCCCGGTGATCTCCCGAGATTTCCTCATTCCAGTCGTCGAAACGGCCGATCTGGACGTCGAGGTCCCGCACGTCGCCAAGAAGGGCTGCAAGCCAGCCCAGCTCAGCGTGCAGATGCCGCGCTCTCACGGGGAGCACCTCGGCGAACATCTCGAGACCCGCACGCATCCTTCGCGTCGCCACACGCATCTGGTGGAGTGCTTCGACCTCCTCACCGAGCCGGGTCCCGGGTGCTTGGGCCAGCATGGCCAGGGCGTCTTTGCGCAGCGCGCGGTAGGCGAGCTCGCCGAGCGAGCACAAAGAAGACACCGCCGTGGGCCCGAGGTCGGGAGGGCCCGGGATGGAGAGCCCCGCCGCCATCAACCCTGCCTCGAACTTGGACAAGGTGGCCGGCTGCAAGCCGCACTCGCGTCGCAGCCGCTCGACGAACGGCTGCATCGCGTTGACCCACGCCGGCAGCACCTCGACCTCGACGCGGGTAAGTCGCAACCGTCGCCGCTCATGGCCGATGGCGATGACGGTGTCGTCAAGCGCTAGCTCGCCGACGCGCTCACCGTGCATCTCCAGGTTGAACGGACGGCGGTGGGTGCGCACCTCCAGCACCTGTCTCAATGGGTTCGCGCCCGCAAGCGCGCTCACGCGCCAGCCCACCTCACCGCTGCGGTCCAGCTCCTCGAGACCGGCGGGCGGGAGCGGCTGAGTGACCTCGAGCCGACGGCGCAGGCCCTTGTCGGCGGCGGACAGGTCCTTGAGCGTCGTCTCGAGACGCCCGGAGCGTCTCCGGACCCTGAGGACGTAGCCGGCGCGGCCGATCCGCCAGTCCTCGGTGTCGACATAGGCATCGACCAGGCGTTTGGCTGCCCCCGGGACGATCCCGAGCCCAGGAATCTCCTCAAGGGCACCGGGAGCGGTCCTCGAGGCCAGCCAGCGCTCTACCGGCCGCAGGTCGAGGGCATCCAGCTGCCACTCGACCTCTATGTCCGTGCGAGACGGTCCCGGTGCGGACATGGGTCCAAGTTAGCCGCGCACAAGCCGGGCGCCCCACGGCGCTACCGATTACCGTCGGCGCATGACGGCTCAGGCGACTGGCGCGTCCTCAGACGGCATCGTTCGCGCGGCTGGGGGCATCGTCGTGCGCGCCGGGGACTCGGGCGGCTGGGAGGTCGCCGCCGTCCACCGGCCGGAGCACCTCGACTGGACTCTGCCCAAGGGCAAGCTGGAGCCAGGCGAGGGACCGACCGAGGCAGCGTTACGCGAGGTCCGTGAGGAGACCGGCTTTGAGTGCCACCTCGGGCGCCTTGTCGGCGAGGTCGAGTACATCGACCGACGTGGCCGGGTCAAGATCGTCTCATATTGGCTGATGCAACCGACGGGCGGCACCTTCGAGCCCACGGCCGAGGTCGACGAGCTGCGTTGGCTCCCGCTCGCCGATGCCGTGGTCCTGCTCAGCTACCCGCACGATCGCGAACTGCTCGAGGCTGTGCAGATGCCCCTCACTAAGCCGGAGGCCTAGCCCGCACGCTCCGCGGGCCCGCCTACTCACGCGAACGCGTGCAGGAGGCCGATCGCGGCGCCTCCGAGGACGAGCCAGGTCGAGTTCACGCGCCAGCACACGAGCAGCGCGAGGCTGGCGAGGCCGACAAGGATGCTGAGCCAGTCGACAAGGCACGCCGCAGCGAGCTGCACAGTGACACCGGCCATGAGGGCGACCGCCGCAGCGTTGACCCCGTCGAGAGCGGCGGCACTCCAGCGCGAGCGCCTGGCCCGGCCGAGCAACGGCATGAGGGCGGCGACGAGGACGAACGACGGCAAGAAGATCGCGACCGTCGCCAGCAGGGCTCCGGGCAGCCCTCCGACCAGGTAACCGATCGAGGTCGCCGTCGTGAAGACCGGCCCCGGGGTGACCTGGCCGATGGCGACGCTCGCGAGCAGCTGGGACTCGGTCAACCAACGACTTCCGAGCACGAGGTCACTGTGGAGATAGCTGACGAGGACATAGCCGGAGCCGAACACGATCGAGCCCAGTTTCAAGAACTCCAGGAACACAGCGGCAAGCGACGGGCGCGCGAGGCGCAGGCGGCTCGAGCCGCCGCGGCTCGCGAGATGCATCGTAAGAAGGATGGGAGCCGCTGAGCCGGAGGGACCGGGGAACAACTGGGCCCACCGGGCCCGGTTCTCGACCAGCATCACGACAATGGCGGCGCCAAGCAGGATCAGGAGCGGGCTCACGCCGAGGAAGTAGCAGGCAAGGCCGGCCGAGCCGACCGCAGCAAGAAGCCACGTCTTCAAGGCTGTGCGCCCCAGTCCGACGATCGCGTTCGCGATGATCGCCACCACGACTGGCTTGACGCCGAAGAGCACCCCAGTGCCGGTATTGCTCGTCCCGTAGCGCACGTAGGCCCACGAGAGCGCCAATACGAGCAGCATCGAGGGCGCGATGAAACAGGCCCCGCCAATGACGAGCGCCGCCCAGCCTTTGCGACGACGGGCCAGCATCAGCGCGACCTCAGTCGAGGTCGGGCCGGGGAGCAGGCTCGCGCCGCCGATGAGGTCGAGCAGCTCCTGCTCGCTGACCCAGCCTCTGCGTACGACGAGCTCCGAGCGCATGAATGCGATGTGCGCCGCCGGTCCGCCGAAGGCCGTCAGGCCGAGGCGCAGATAGGACCTCGCCACCTCGCCAAGCGTCGCCGCCAGGGCGGGCCCTGGCTGGTGCTCATCGGGGCTTTCTGACGGCGAGCTCATCACAGATTTGCCTCAGGAGGCTCGCGCCAGTCCGGTCGCGGGCCAGGGTCAACAAAGCTAATAGGCCGACGCTCGAGCCGTGAGAAGATCGGCCCATGGCTGACTCCGGCCCGGCGCCGCAGGGTTTCCTGGCAGCTGTACGCGACGTCGTGGGTCCCGCCAACTGCCTGAGCGACCCGGATCTCAAAGCTTCCTACGAGCTCGACTGGACGAGGCGGTACGGTGGCCCAGCCCTCGTCGTAATTCGGCCCGCCAATACCTCCGAGGTGGCCAAGGTCCTCGCCGCCTGCAGCCTGTTCAACGTCGGCGTAGTCCCCCAGGGGGGCAACACGGGTCTTGTCGGCGGCTCGGTGCCGAGAGGTGGCGAGGCGGTGCTGAGCCTGCGCCGGCTCGACAGGGTCCTCAGCTGCGACGCCGAAGAGGGGCTGATCGTCGCAGAGGCCGGCACGACCCTTGCTGCTGCCCAACGCGCC
The DNA here is from genome assembly GCA_049523315.1 of Acidimicrobiales bacterium. GTDB lineage: Bacteria > Actinomycetota > Acidimicrobiia > Acidimicrobiales > Bog-793 > Fen-455. The sequence continues at coordinate 10,669 of JBEKMZ010000044.1, forward strand.
GCAGCCGAGGTCGGCGCCGAGCTAGGTATAGACATAGCGGCACGGGAGTCCGCGACCCTTGGTGGCATGGTCGCCACGAACGCAGGCGGTGTCCACGTCATCCGGCACGGCCCGATGAGGGCGCGCCTCGGCGGGATCGAGGTCGTGCTCGCGGACGGCACGATCGCAAGCCGGCTATCGGGCCTTGTGAAAGACAACGTCGGCTACGACCTCGCCCAGATCATCGCCGGGAGCGAAGGAACCCTGGGCGTGGTGACAAAGGTGGTGCTCCATCTCGTAGCACTCCCGGCTTTTCGCGTCGCCGGCCTGATCGCGTTGCGGCCCCCGCAGCACCGTGCCGGGGAGGCCGGGAACATCGAGGCGGTCTCGGAACTCGCCGTCTCCTTGGCCAACAGGCTGCGCCGGCGCGTGGACGGCCTAGACGCGATCGAGCTCGTGTTCGCAGACGGGGTCGCTCTCGTACGTGAGGTGGCCGGCCTCGGCCCTCCGCCGGACCCGGACGCTACAGCGTGGCTACTGGTGGAGGCCTCCGGAAGCCAGGACCCGAGCCCAATGCTCGCCGACGCGCTCGAGGGTGCCCCAGGCGTCACCGACGTCGCCGTCGCGGACGACGCCCGCGGCCGCGCCCGTCTCTGGGCATACCGGGAACGGCACACCGAGGCGATAGCGACCCTGGGAGTGGCTCACAAGCTCGACGTGACGCTCCCGTTCGACGCGCTGGCGGGATTCGCCGGCTCAGTCCGGTCCGCGATCTCCTCCGCGCTCGGCGCGGACGGGCGCGAGGCCCGCGTCATCCTGTTCGGCCACGTCGGAGACGGCAACGTGCACGTCAACGTGATCGGGCCGCAGGCCGAGGACCACCGCGCCGACGACGCCGTGTTCGCGATGGTGATCGAGCGCGGCGGCTCGATAAGTGCCGAGCACGGGGTCGGGATCGCCAAGCTCGACTTCGTCACCTCGGCCCGCTCGCCCGGTGACATCACGGTCATGCGAAGAGTCAAAAGCGCCCTCGACCCGGGCGGGATCCTTAACCCCGGCGTGCTCCTGCCCCCGCTGCGCTGACGGAATCGGCGAGATCGCCCCGAAGCACTACCGTCGCTGTGGTGTCCAGGCGTGGATGGCTGCTCTTCGCGGCGCTCGGTGCCATCTGGGGCGTGCCGTATCTTCTGATACGCATCTCGGTACGTGAAGTGGCGCCCTCCACGCTCATCTTTTTCCGGACTGCTCCCGTCGCTTTGATACTTCTGCCCGTGGCGGCGCGCCGTGGCCAGATTCCTGCTCTCGTGCGCCGGTGGCGACCGCTGATTTTGTACACGGCTGTCGAGATCGTCTTTTCGTGGCTCATGCTCTTCAAGTCCGAGGAGAAGATCTCGAGCTCGCTCGCGGGACTCCTGCTCGCGTCGGTGCCCCTCGTGGGGGCCGTGGTGTCGCGCATCGCCGGTGACGAGGACCGCTTCGATCGTGTCCAGATCGGAGGGCTACTGCTTGGCCTCCTCGGCGTCGCCCTGCTCGTGGGCGTCGACGTCCGCGGGGCGACGGCGTGGCCCATCGCAGGTGTGGCCGTGCCTGCGGTGGGCTACGCGATCGGGCCGCGTATCTTGAACCGGCATCTCGGCGACCTGCCGGGCCTCGGTGTGGTGGCAGGCTCGCTTGCCATAGCCGCGATCATCTACGCCCCCTTTGCGTTCTCCAACCTCCCCACGCACTTGTCGGCAGAGGTCGTCGCGTCGCTCGTGGCCCTGGCTCTGGTCCCGACTTTGCTCGGCTTCCTCGTCTTTTTTGCTCTCATCAACGAGATCGGGCCGGTCCGCACCACTGTCGTGACCTACATCAACCCGGGCGTCGCCCTCATCCTCGGGATCGCTTTATTGCGCGAGCCGTTCACTTTGGGCCTCGGCCTCGGCTTTCCGCTCGTCATCGCGGGCTCGGTGCTCGCGACCCGGCGACGGCCGGCGATGGCCACCGAACCGTCTCCGGCAGCCGAGACCTCTGGGCCCTGAAGCCAGCTGTAACGCCGCGGGGGGGATAATGGACGGTACTCCGTGGCCACTGACGCGGACGGCGAGTGGGGGGTGCTACATGGCCGAGGAGTCTGAGCGGGGTCTGTCCCGTGATAGCGAGGACCCGGCCCGCCGGCCGGTCCATGTCGGGCGCCGCACGGTCCTCGGCATGCTTGGGCTCGCGGGCATCGGCATCGCCGCAGGCGCCAAGATCGACAGCGCCATTGGGAGCGGCATCAGCTCGGTCTCAAATGCCATCGGGGTACCGCTTCCCGGCGATGACGCGTTCCGCTACTACACGATCACCGGCAGCTATCCCGTCATCTCGCCTGACACCTACGAGCTGACCGTCGACGGCATGGTCCGCCAACCACTGCGGCTCAGCCTTTCCGACCTGCGTGCCATGCGGCGGACCAAGCTCGTCCACCGCTTCCAGTGCGTCACGGGCTGGTACGTGCCGGACGTGCACTGGAAAGGCGTGCTCCTTTCCGACGTGCTCGAGCGCGCCGGAGTGACCCCCGAGGCGTCCGCACTGCGGTTCTTTTCGGCCGACGGCGCATACACAGAGAGCCTCACCATCTCCCAGGCCAAGCTCCCCGATGTCCTCGTCGCCGACAAGATGCTGGGCGCAAACGTCACCTCCGAGCACGGGGGGCCGGTCCGCCTCTATGTCGCGCCGATGTACGGCTACAAATCGATCAAGTGGCTGAACCGGATCCAGGTGACCAACATCGTCGTCCCCGGCTACTGGGAGGACAACGGCTACCCGGTCAACGCCTGGATCGGTGGCGTGGCGCACTGGTGAGTCAGCTGAATGAGCGCCATCGGGCAACGGTGATCGAGACGGGGGGCCGCGCCACCCCCGGCCGACGCGCCAGCGCCGGCTCGGTCGTGCCTGGAGACCTCCCTCGTTTCGATGCCGTCGAGCGACTCGTGCACTGGAGCACGGCGCTCCTGTTGCTCGCGCTCATCGTCACGGGTGCAATCTTGTACCTGCCGTCTCTGGCGATCCGTATCGGGCACCGGGGCCTTATCGAAAACATCCACGTCATCACGGGCCTGTGCCTGCTCGGACCGCTCCTGGTGGGCCTCGCCGGGCCTTGGCGCCAGAACTTGCTGGCCGATCTGCGTCGGTTCGACCGTTGGAGCGCCTCCGACTTCGACTGGTTCAGGAGCCTGGCACGTCGCAGGGGACTCCCCCGCGACAAGTTCAACGGCGGCCAGAAGATAGAGGCGGCGTTCCTCGGAGCCGCCATGGTCGCCGCCCTCGTGACGGGCGTGATTATGCGCTTTGCGCCCTCCTCCTGGGTCACCTGGGCGACCGGGGCGACCCTCGTGCACGACGCCTTGTTCTTCGGGATCGTGGCGGCGGTGCTCGCGCACATCGCGTTCGCGCTCTCGCGCCCGGACCAGCTCATCTCCATGTTCAACGGTCGCATCTCGCGATCGTGGGCCAAGTCCCACGCCAGAGCCTGGCTCTCGGAGATCGAGGCGTCGGAGCCTGGCGCGGCCGCCAGCCCAGATGGACCCCCCGGGGGGTCTCCGCCTTAGACTGAACCAATGCCACCCCGTCGAGGAAGCCCGAGAGTTCTAGCTGTAGCACGCGGCGACGAGCCAGCTGACCTGCTTGTAAAGGGCGGGAGCGTCTTCGTGCCGGGGACACGCGAATGGGTGGCAACCGACCTCGCGATAGCGGACGGGACGATCGCCGGCTGGGGCCCGAGAGAGGCGCACGAGACCGTCGATGTGAGCGGTGCGGCGCTCACCGCCGCCTTCGTGGACGCCCACATGCATCTCGAGTCCACCAAGCTCTGGGTCGACGAGTTCGTCCGCGCCGTGCTCCCGCGTGGGACGACAGCTGTGGCCGCGGACCCCCATGAGATCGCGAACGTCTTCGGTGTGCCCGGTGTCGTGGCCCTGGCGCAGGCCGCCAGCAGACTCCCCTTCACCTTCGGGATCTGCGCTCCCAGCTGTGTGCCTGCGTCGCATTTCGAGAGCTCTGGCGCAGAGCTCGGTAGCGCCGAGCTCGAGGAGCTGCTCAACGAGCACGGCGCCATCGGGATAGCCGAGTTCATGGACTTCCCTGGCGTGACCAACGGTGACCCGGAGGTTCTCGCCAAGATCGCGACGGCCGGCCACAAGCGAGTTGACGGGCACGCCCCGGGCCTGAGCGGGCGCCAGCTCGACGCCTACCTCGCCGCCGGAGTCGAGTCCGACCACGAGTGCACGGTGCTCGAAGAGGCCGAGGAGAAGCGCCGCAAGGGGATGTGGGTCTTCATACGGGAGGGCTCGGCCTCGCGCAACCTCGTCGCTTTGATCGGCACCGTTCTCGCGCACGGGACCGACCGCATCGCGCTGTGCACCGACGACCGCGAACCGGAGACGCTGCTGCACTCGGGACATGTCAATGACTGCGTGCGCCTCGCCGTCGCTGCCGGCGTGCGGACCGAGGACGCCTTGGTGATGGCGACGAGCAATCCGGCCGAGTACCACCATTTCGACCACCTGGGCTGGCTCGCCCCGGGTTACCAGGCCGACGTCCTCTGCTTCGACAAGCTGTCGTCCTTCGAGCCGTCCCGCGTCTGGCAGGCCGGCAAGCTCGTCGCCATGAACGGTGTCGTCGTGCCCGGTGCCGTGCCCGACGCCGGCGCGCCGGCGTGGATGCGCGCGTCGGTTCACCTCGAGTCCCCTCCCGGACCGGCTGCGTTCGACCGCACTCCCCCGCCGGGGGGCCGTGCCCGGGTGATCGGCATCGAGTCGCGTTCTTTGACAACACGGAACCTGGTGCTGGACGTGAGCGACCCGGCCTCGGATGTGGCACGTATCGCCGTCGTCGAACGCCACCGCCGGACGGGCCGCATCGGCCTCGGCTACGCGCACGGCTTCGGGCTCACCCACGGCGCCATCGCTTCCACGGTGGCCCATGACGCTCACAACTGCATGGTCGTAGGGGCGCTGGATAACTCCGGACCGGCGGATATGGCGGTTGCCGTCGCCCGGCTGGCGGAAATCGGTGGCGGCCAGGTGGCCGTGCGCGACGGCCAGGTGCTCGCCGAGGTCCGCCTGCCCATCGCTGGGCTCATGAGCGACCGAAGGATCGAGGGTGTCGCAGAGGAGATGAGGGTCCTCGCCGACGCCGCCACCAACGGCCTCGGGGTGACGATCGAGGCACCGTTCATGCAGCTGAGCTTCCTCGGGCTCTCGGTGCTCCCGGAGCTGCGCATCACAGACAAGGGCCTCGTCGACGTGATGAAGTTCGCTCTCACAGACGTCGCTGCGATCGGATAGAGCCAACCCCGAACAGGGCGAGAAGGACGCGAGCCAACCCAACCAGGTCGCAGAATTCTGGCGCCGAATGTAGTTTGTCGTAATGCTCGTTTTTCTGCCGGGCTCGTTGGAAGAGGCTTTCGAGGCCTTCGAGCGGTGTCCGGACGCCCAGCTCCTTGCCGGCGGGACCGACTTCATGGTGGAGGTCAGTTTCGCTCTTCGGCGCCCCCCGGCGGTGGTGTGCCTCCGCGAGATCACCGAGATCTCGGGGTGGCGACACGAAGGCGACGAGATCGTGCTCGGATCCGGCATCACCTACACAGAGCTCATGACCCCGCCCTTGAGCGAGCTTTTGCCCGGCCTCGCCCAAGCCTCGCGTACGGTCGGGTCGCCCCAGATCCGCAACGCGGGCACCCTAGGGGGGAACCTCGGCACCGCCTCCCCGGCCGGTGACACGCTCCCGGTCCTCGCCGCCCTCGACGCCAGGATCGTCGTCGCCTCGCGCGAGGGCAACCGCAACCTCGGCCTCGGCGAGCTGATCACTGGTCCCAAGCGCACGGCGCTGGCGCCTGGAGAGATAATCGCAGAGATCCGGCTCCCGGCGGCTTTCGGCTCGCAGGAGTTCTTGAAGGTCGGGACGCGCAATGCCATGGTGATCGCCGTCGCGAGCACGGCGCTCATTGTCGACTGGGTCGGCCAGTCTGTCCGATGTGCCCTCGGCTCGGTCGGACCCGTGGTCATACGCGCAACGGAGGCCGAGCAGCTCATCTCCTCGAGTATCGACTGGCCCGCTCGGGTACTTCCTAAAGACGCCGTCGCGGAGTTCGCCGCGTCGGTCCGCGCTGCCGCGCGGCCCATCGACGACCACCGCTCGACGGCCGACTACCGCCGTCACGCCGTGGGGATCTGCGCCCAGCGGGCACTCGAACGCATATTCGTCAGGGACAACGGAGCAACGTTGGAGCGCACATCGTGGGCGAGCTGATCGACTACCGGCTTCGTGTCAATGGTCGCGACCGCGACGTGGCCGAGGCGTGGCTCGGCGAGAGCCTCCTTTACGTGCTGCGCGAGCGGCTCGGCCTGCCCGGCTCCAAGAACGCCTGTGAGCAGGGCGAGTGCGGGTCGTGCTCGGTGCTCATGGACGGCAGGCTCGTCTGTTCGTGCATGGTGCTCGGTGCGAGTGCGGTCGGCTCCGAGATAGTGACCGTCGAGGGGCTCGGCGCAGGCGACGACGAGCTATCCGACATCCAGGCCGCGTTCTTGGCCGAAGGCGGGGTCCAGTGCGGCTACTGCACTCCGGGCTTCATCGTGAGCGTGCACGACCTGTTAGAGCACAACCCCAACCCGACCGATCTGGAGGTCCGCGAGGCAGTCTCGGGCAACATCTGCCGTTGCACGGGTTACGGGCGCATCTTCGCAGCGGTCCGTGCCGTTCAAGAAATGCGCCAAGGATGAGCACGGCCCTAGGGACACGGCGCAACCGTCTCGGCGAGAGCGCCGCACGGCCCGACGGGATCCCCAAGGTGCGCGGGCAGTTCGCCTACTCCGGCGACCTGTTCGCCGAAGGCATGCTCTGGGGCCACATCGTGCGCTCCCCGCACCCGTCGGCGATCATCCGGGGCATAGAGGTCTCCGCGGCGCTGGCGATCCCTGGCGTGCGTGCGGCAATCACCTCCGACGACGTGCCGGGCCGCAAGACCTACGGCCTCGACTACCCCGACCAGCCCGTCTTCGCCTGGGACGTAGTCCGTTACATGGGCGAACCGGTGGCGGCGGTGGCCGCCGACCATCCCGAGACCGCCCGGCGCGCCGCGGCGGCGATCGCCGTCGACTACCTCGTCACTGAACCGCTCACCGATCCAGAGATCGCTGCCGACGCCGAGCCGATCCATCCCCTCGGCAACATCCTGCACCGTCAAAAGGTCCGCACGGGCGACCCGCAAGCCACCGGTACGGTCGTCGTGGAGGGCCGCTACTACACGGGCATGCAGGACCAGGCACCGCTCGGCACCGAGGCGGGACTGGCCATCCCTGGCGAAGACGGCGGTGTCGACCTCTACATAGCCACGCAGTGGCTGCACATAGACCAAGAGCAGATGGCGGCGTGCCTGGCCTTGCCGCTCGACAAGGTCCGCCTGCACTTGGCAGGCGTCGGGGGCTCGTTCGGGGCCCGCGAGGACCTGAGCATGCAGGTGCAGATCTGTCTGTTGGCGCTGCGCACAGGGCGCCCCGTAAAGATCGTCTACTCGCGCGAGGAGTCGTTCCTCGGGCACGTCCACAGGCACCCCGCGATCATGTGGTACCGGCACCACGCCGATGCCGAGGGGCACCTCGTAAAGGTCGAGGCGCGCATCATCCTCGACGGTGGCGCTTATCTGTCCACCTCGACGGCGGTGACCATGAACGCCGTCTGTATGGCACCGGGTCCGTACCGGGTTGCGAACGCCTTTGTCGAAGCGGTCGCGGTCAGGACAAACAACCCGCCGTGCGGGGCGATGAGGGGCTTCGGCTCGGTGCAGGTGTGCTTCGCGCACGAGGCCCAGATGGACAAGCTGGCCGCCGCCCTCGGGATCGACCCGGTCGAGATCAGGCTCCGCAACGCCTTCAAGACTGGCGACTCGCTCATAACCGGCCAGGTGCTGCGGGGCACGGCGCCGCTGGAAGAGGTCATCAGGACCTGCGCCGCTCTGCCGCTGCCGGCGGGTGGCTCCGCGACCGCAGCGGATCTCGAGCTTCCAGGGGGCGCGGGACGCACGGCCGTACGCGACCGCGTCCGCAGAGGCGTCGGTTTCGCCGTAAGCATCAAGAACCTCATGTACGGAGGCGGCTTCGACGACTACTCGACGGCACGCTGCCGGCTCGAAGACGGCGTCGCCACCATCACCTGCGCCTGTGTCGAGGTCGGCCAGGGCTTTGTCACCCTGGCCCAACAGATCGCCCGCGAGGTGCTCGGCGTCGACGAGGTCGTGCTCGCGCCCGTCGAGACAACCGGCATCGGCTCGGCCGGCTCGACCTCGGCCAGCCGCCAGACCTGGATGTCGGGCGGAGCCGTGCAGGCCGCCTGCCTGGCGGTGCGCGAGCGGCTCTTCGCCTCGGTCTCGGCCCGCCATGGTGTGGCTCGCGAGATGCTCGTGATCGCAGACGGGAGGGTCATCTCGCCCGGCGGAGAGGTCGACCTCGCTATATCCGAGGCTGCACCTGGGGAGGTGTTGGAGGAGACCAGCGAATTCCACCACGCCCCCACCGCCGAGTTGGACGAGGACGGGCAAGGAGACGCCTTCGTATCCTTTGCCTTCGCGGCGCATCGCGCCGTGGTCGACGTGGACCTCGATCTCGGCCTCGTGCGGGTCGTCGACATCACGACCTCGCAGGACGTCGGCCGGGTGCTGAACCCGGTCCAGGTCGTCGGCCAGATCGAAGGCGGCATCGCGCAGGGAGTCGGCCTCGCCGTGATGGAGGAGCTCGTCCTCGACCACGGCCGCGTGCGCAATCCCTCCTTCACCGACTACGTCATCCCGACGGCTCTCGACATGCCTCCCGTCCAGATCGCGGCCCTGATCGAAGAGCCCGAGCCCGGATCGCCGATGGGTGCCAAGGGAGTCGGTGAGCCGCCCATGATCTCCTCGGTCGCCGCCGTCGTCGCTGCGATCCGAGACGCCACCGGCCTCGAGCTGCCAAGAGCGCCGGTGCGTCCCCAAGACATCGCGTTGGCGTTCTCAGTTTCCGGTGAGGCATCGAGCTCGAGTCCCATCAACATGGAGGTGTCGCCGTGAGCACCGAGGTCGCCGTCTACCTGCAGGACGCGCACACGATCCGACAGGGCATGGAGATAGCGCAGTACGCGGAGTCCAAAGGATTCCACGCCATCTGGCAGGCGGAAAGCCGGCTCGTGCGTGAGGCCACCGTGCCGATGTCGGCCTTTCTCGCGGTCACCGACCGGATAAAGGTGGGCTCGGGAGTTGTGAACAACTGGACACGCAACCCCGCGCTGTTGGCCTCGACCTTCTCCACCTTGGACGACCTCGCCCCAGGCAGGGTCATCCTCGGGATCGGCGCCTGGTGGGACCCGCTCGCGAGCAAGGTCGGCATCCACCGCACCAAGCCCCTCTTGGCGATGCGCGAAACCATCGAGGCTGTCCGGGCCCTGCTAGATGACCAGACCGTCACCTACGACGGCGAGTTCGTCCATCTCGACGGCGTCGAGCTGGACTACGTCCACCAGCAGCGCAGGCCGAAGGACGTCCCGATCTACCTCGGGGCGACCGGCATGCAGATGATGGAACTCGCAGGTGAGATCGCCGACGGCGTCGTGCTTAATTACCTCGTCTCGCCCAAGTACAACGACATGGCCATGGACCACCTAGAGCGCGGAGCGCACAGAGCCGGCCGTTCGGCCACCGACATCGACCGGCCGCAGCTCGTCGTGTGCTCCCTCGACGAGGACCGGGGCGCCGCACTCGACGCCGCCCGGCTGCTCGTGACCCAGTACCTTGGCCAGCAACCCCACATCATGAAGGCCTCCGGGGTTCCGGAGTCGCTGCTCGAGGACATAGCCAAGGTGCTCACCTGGCCTGCGACGGCCGAAGAGGTGGAGACCGCCTCCAAGCTCGTGCCGGACGACATCGTGCAGATGATCACCGCCTCGGGGACCGCGGAGGAGTGCAAGGAAAAGGTCGCCGAGTACGTGCATCGCGGCTGCACGTGCCCGATCCTTTACCCACTCGGCGAGAACGTGCACGCCATGATCGACGCCTTCGCCGACTGGACGGCCTAGGCGGACACGCCCGGCCGCGGCCAGCTGGCCCGTCCGGCGCTAGCGCAGCGCCTGGTTCAGACCGCTGTCATAGCCGTGCCCAGAGACGCTCGGCCTGTTCGCGGGCCTTCGCCCGCACCTCGAGCGGGTCGACGCGCGTCGGCCTGCCATCTTTGAGGACCAGCTCCCCGCTGACGCTGACCTCGACCGGCTGCACGCCGGGGGTAAAAGCGAGGTGCCAGGCGTCGATCGGCTCGTAGCTCCACCTGACCCGGTCGCCTCCCGCCTCGGGGACTAGCGACCTCCCGCCTTCCAGCCAGGACCAGGCAGCTTCCGGAGTTGCGGTCACGTCGTCTTCGCGATGACGCACATAGGCAATGCGGAACTCCTCCAACATGTCGCCCCCGATGCCGTCGGTGCCGAGCACGACCGTATTCGCGAGGCGTGCCGGACGGGCGTAGCCGACGGCGTTGTTCATGTTCGAGCGGGGATTGTGGGCGACTGTCCCGCGAAGGGGCCGGTCCAGGTGCACACAGTGGGCGAGCAACCAGTCGTCTCTTGCGAGGGCCTCCAGCCTGGCGCCCGCCCCCGAATCGACGCGGTCCTCTGCGACGTGGATGTGGACGCCCTTGTCTAGGTCGGCCGCCAGGCCGACCACGGCCTCCAAGGTGGCCTCCGAAAGCGTGAAACAAGCGTGGGCGCCGACGAGGCCGCGCCCGCCCGAGCGCAGGAAGCGCTCGTTCTCGGCCAGGCCTGCGCGCATGCCTTCGGGCCCGTTGCGGTCCGTCACCTCATAGCAGCACAGGCTCCGGATGCCTACCTCGGCGCAGGCGTCCGCGATGACGCTCAGGGATCCTTCGATGGCGTTCGGCGAGGCGTGATGGTCAACGATCGCCGTCGTGCCTCGTTCGAGCGCCTCGAGGGCTCCCAGCATCGCCGACCACCTGATCATCTCGAGGTCGAGCGCACAGTCGAGCCGCCACCACACGAGCTCGAGGATCTCTTGGAAATTTCGAGGGGTACGCGGGGGCGCCGGCATGCCGCGTGCGAGTGCCGAGTAGAGGTGATGGTGGCCGCAGACCAGCCCGGGCGTCAGGCCCGGCTCCGCCAGGCCCGCTGCGCCGCCAGCCGTGTCGTCGAGAATCATGGGTATTGCTTAGTCCTCGCTCGCCCCGGCCGTGGCGCCGGCGGACACCCGCATCGGCAGACTCGTCCGCCATAGTCCGTCGAGGTCGCGAAGACCGCTCGCGACCGCCCCTGCGGTCGGCACGAGGCCGATCTCGCCCACGCCCTTGATCCCGTAAGGAGAGCGCGGCTGGGGAGCCTCGACGAGGATCGTCTCGATCGTCGGCACGTCTTTCGCCCTGATGATCCCGAGGCTGCGCAACGTCATGTTCTGCGGTCTTCCTTCGTCGTCGCAGGGGAAGTCCTCGGAGAGGGCGTAGCCGAGGCCCATGTGCACCGCTCCTTGGATCTGGCCTTCGCAAAGGAGAGGATTGACGGCCCGTCCGACGTCGTGGACGGCGACGACCTTCTCGATCTTGGCTGTCTCGCGGTCGAGCACGACGAGCTGGGCGGCATAGGAGAAAACGGCGTGGATCACCGGGTTCTCGAGGCCCTCCTCGATCGAATTGGTCCAGTCGACCCGATACTCCCCCTCGTAGTCGACGCCCGGGCGGCACCCGTCGGCAAGCGCTCGCCGGCAAGCGTCGGAGACCGCGCCGGCTCCCATGACCGTCCCGCGAGACCCCGTCGTCTGCCCGGCACCGAGCTCGCGGGTCGTGTCGACAACGACCCGCACCCGTCCCGGGTCCACGCCGAGCTCCTCGACCGCGACCTGGAGGGCGACGGTGTGGACGCCTTGGCCCATCTCAGTCCAGCAGTGCCGGACCTCCACGCTCCCGTCCTCGCAGAAGCGGACGACCGCCTTTATGACTTCGCGAAAGCCGTTCCCGAGCCCGGAATTCTTGAGCCCGAAGCCGAGGCCCACCGCCTTGCCCTCGGCGACGGCCCGGTCGTAAGCGGGCTTCACAGCCTCCAGGCACTGGCGCGCTCCGAGCGATCCCTCGTCCATGACCTGCCCCGGTCCCCACACGACGCCCGGTGCAACGGCGTTGCGAAAGCGCATCTCCCACGCGCTCAAGCCCACCTCGGCGGCAAGGCGGTCGACGACCCCCTCCATGGCGAACTGGGCCTGGTTGGCACCGAATCCGCGGAAGGCGCCGCAGACCGAGTTGTTGGTTCGCACCGCCACGCCCTCGACGTCGATAGCCGGCAGGTGGTAAGGGCCCGAAGCGTGCCCGGCCGCCCGCTCCAGCACCTCGGCACCCACCGATGCGTACGGACCCGTGTCGGAGATCATGCGTGCCCTCAACGCTGTGAGCTTGCCGTCGGCGTCGCACCCGGCCCAGTACTCCATCTGGAACGGGTGTCGCTTGGGGTGCATGAGCAACGACTCCTCACGCGAGAGCGTGCACTTCACAGGCTTTTTCAACAAACAGGCGGCGAGTGCCGTCTGGGCCTGGTTGGACATGTCCTCTTTTCCCCCGAAGGCGCCGCCGTTGGACACCTGCTCGACGACGACCTGATCCGTCGGGAGCTTGAGCACCGAAGCGATCTGGTTGCGGTCGTCCCAGACGCCTTGGCCGCCCGAGTAGACCTTCAAGCTCCCGTCTTCACACGGGACGGCGAGGGTCGACTCTGGCTCCAAAAAGGCGTGCTCCACTCGTTGGGTCCGGAACGTCTCGTGCACCGTGTGCGCGGAGGTGGCGAGAGCGGCGTCCACGTCCCCGCGTCGATAGGACCGGCGGGCGAGGACGTTGCCCTCCAGCTGCCAGACCGCGTTCTCGGTATCGACGAGAGCCTGTACCGGGTCCGTCAGCGGCCGCAGCGGGCGGTATGAGACTTTGACGAGCTTTGCCGCCTCCCGCGCGGCCTCGCGCGAGCCCGCGACGACGATGGCGAGGACGTCACCGAGATAAGAAGTGCGGCCGCCTTCGGGGATGAACACCGGCCAGTCCGGCTGGATTATCCCGACCCGAAGCTCTCCCGGCACGTCCGCCGCTGTGAACACGGCCTCGACCCCCGGCGCGGCGAGAGCCGCGCCGGTGTCGATACTTAGAACGTCGGCCCTCGCGTGCTCGGCGAGGCAAAGCGCTCCGTGCAGCATGCCTGGAACCCTGATGTCGTCGACGTAGGCCCGGTCGCCGAGGGCGAGCTCGACGCCCTCGTAACGTGCAGCTCGTGTCCCGATCCCACCGCTCTTGGCGAGCTCCGGCGTAACGCCGCTGGCGAGCGTCTCGACGGCGTCCAGGATCTTGCTGTAGCCGGTACAGCGGCACAGGTGAGCACCCAGGTAACGGGAGGCTTCGTCGCGGGTGAGGGCCGACCCCTTCTTGTCGATGAGCGCCTTTACCCTGACGAGGATCCCGGGCGTGCAAAAGCCGCACTGCAGGGCGCCTGCAGCCGCAAAGGCGGCCGCAAAGCGACCACGATCGGCCGGGTCGAAACCCTCGAGAGTTGTAATCGACTTGCCGGCGACCTTGTCGAGCGAGATCTGGCAGCTCACCGACGCCTTGCCGTCGATCAGCACCGTACAGCACCCGCACTGGCCCGACGGCGAGCAGCCGTCCTTGGCCGAGATAACCCCGAGCTCCTCGCGAAGCGCTGCAAGAAGATGCGGATGGTCGCCGACCTCGACCGGCTGCGCGTTCAAAGTGAACTGAGTCATCGCCTGCGCGTCCCCCTGTTGCCTAGGCGGCCCGATTCCCTGCAGACCGAGATGTCGTTCAAGGTCTTTAGAGTACCGGTTTCACCCGGCAGGCTTGGTCCCCGCACGGCCGCCCCAACAACGGGGAGAACATGCGGGGCGCCAGCTGGCCGCCTCTGTCAATCCAATGTGAACAGCGTCCCGGTCTCGCCCTGAAGGGCGCGGGCAACGTTCTCCGGGTTTGTCACGATCGCCGTAGTCCCACCGTTGGACAGGTAATTGACGACCGCCTGGATCTTCGGCGCCATTGAGCCCTTGGCAAAGTGCTTGCCCTCGGCCAAATACGCCTTGGCCTCTTCCAAGCTGAAGTGGTCGACCTGGGTCTCCTCCGGGGTGCCGAAGTTCAGCGCCACCTTCTCGACCGCAGTCGAGATGATGAGAAGATCCGCGCCCAGGTTGTTGGCCAACAAAGCCGACGCCAGGTCCTTGTCGATGACCGCGGCGACGCCGCGCAAATCGCCGTTCTCGTCCGCGACGACCGGTATGCCACCGCCGCCGACTGTGACGACGACGACGCCGGCCGAGATGAGGGCCTTGATCGCGGGCAGCTCGACGATGCGCAGCGGCTGGGGCGAGGCCACGACACGGCGAAAGCCCCGGTTGGCGTCGTTGACGATGTCCCAGCCTTCCTTGCGGCGCCGTTCGGCCTGACCCTCGTCCATGAACCCGCCGATGGGCTTGGTGGGGTTCTTGAACGCCGGGTCGTCAGCCGCAACTTCTGTCTGGCAAATGACAGTTGCCGCCTCGCGGTGCATGTTGAGACGCCGGAACTCGTTGCAAAGGTTCTGCTGCAACGCGTACCCGATCGCACCTTGGCTGTCCGCGCCGCAGACATCGAGGGGGACTTCGTGCATCTCGTGAGCGGCGAGCTCCGAGCGCCTCAGTATGAAGCCAACCTGTGGGCCGTTGCCGTGGGAGATGGCGACATTCCATCCTTCGCGGATCATGGCGACGATGTGGTGGCACGTCTCCTGGGCAGCGATGTACTGGTCCTGCACGGTCTCGTGCATCTTGTCCTTGATCAGCGAGTTGCCGCCGATCGCGACCACGGCTGTCCCCGGAGTGTCGAACAAACTCATCTCAGCCTTCCTTAACTCATCGTCAGCGCCATCACTGCTTTTTGGGCGTGAAGGCGGTTCTCTGCCTGGTCGTAGACGATCGACTTAGGCCCGTCGATCACGGCGTCAGCTACCTCGACGTTGCGGTCGGCAGGCAGGGGGTGCATGTAGATCGCGTTGTCGTTGGTGAGCGCCATCCGCTTTTCGTCAGTGATCCAGGTGTCGTACTTGTCGATGAGGCGCTTGTCCTCTTCAGGGTCTTGGGTCGTGAGCAGAGCGCCCCAGCTCTTGGCGTAGATGACGTCGGTGCCCTTGAAGCCCTCGTCGAAATCGTCCATGATCTCGAAGCTCGCGTGAGCCTTGCGGGCGTTCTCGCGCCCTTGCTCGACGATCTCGGGCATGAGCTTGAACTCGGGCGGGTGCACGAGGCGCAGGTTCATTCCGAAACGGGGAAGCAACAAGACGAGGCTCTGGGCCACGCTGACCGGCTTGGAGTAGCTCGCGGCGCGCGCCCAGCTGACCGTCGCTGTCTTGCCGCGCGGATCGCCGAAATGCTCGATGATCGTCATGATGTCGGCAAGGGCCTGGTGCGGATGGTAGACGTCGCACTGCATGTTCAGAACCGGCACACGGCTGGCCTCGGCAACGTCGCGCATGTACTTGTTGCCCGTCCCCCAGTCGCACTGGCGGATGGCGATGCCGTCGTTGTAACGGCCCAAGATCTCACCGATCTCCTTGGCAGTGTCGCCGTGGGCGATCTGGGTGGTCTTGGACTCGATGAACTGGGCGTGCCCGCCGAGCTGTGCCATGCCCGCCTCGAAAGAGGTGCGGGTGCGGGTGCTCGAGAAGAAGAAGAGCATCGCGAGGACCTTGTCCCGCAAGTAGGCGTGAGGCTCGCCGAGGGCGCGTGCGCGCTTTAGGGCGAAGGCAACGTCCAAGAAGGTGTCAAGCTCGTCTTTGGTGAAGTCCTGGAGGGTGATCACGTCCCTGCCGCGAAGATGTGTCTGCATGATCTCGCCTACTCGATCGCGCCGAGGATGAGCGAGAGCAGGGCCATACGCATGACGACGCCGTTGAAGGCCTCGACCCAGTAGCGAGCGTGCCGCGTGCTGTCGACGTCCGGGGGCAGCTCGTCCATGCGAGGAAGCGAGTGCAAGATGATCGCGTCACTCTTGGCCTTCTCCCTGAGTAGCTCGCGCGTGACGCGGTAGGCCGCCGGCGTGAGGCCCTTGTCCTCGGTAGCCTCGTCGCGCGACACGGTGTAGTCGGCCTGAACGACCGGCTCCATGTAGATGACGTCCGCCTCGGCGATGCAGCTCGCCACGCTCTCCTTCTCGGTGTACTGGACGTTGATCTCGTTCAGTTCGGCCTTGAACTCGTCGAGCAGTGACATGTCCGGAGGCCCGACAACGAAGGCCTCGACGTCGAATTGCGAGAAGGCGTAAAGGATCGAGTGCATCGTCCGCATACGCATGTCCCCCACGCAGAGCACCTTGAGCCCATCGAGATGGCCCTTTTGCTGCCAAATCGTGTAGAGGTCGGTGAGGACCTGGGTCGGGTGCTCGCCCCATCCGTCGCCGCAGTTGATGACCGGGACCGAAGCCCACTTTGCCGCCTCTTGGGGAGCGCCCTGCTGGAAATGCCGCA
>JBEKMZ010000045.1:0-26886 GCA_049523315.1 Acidimicrobiales bacterium
CTGCAATCAGACATGCCGACCACGGCTCACTTGCCCGACGACGAAGGAGCAGTCATGACGGTAATGATCGGTGTCGACCCGCACAAGGGATCGCACACCGCCGTGGCGGTCGACGAGACCGAGCAAGCCCTGAGCGAGTTCAAGGTACGTTCCGGGCCGGACCAGCTCGAGCGGCTGTTGGCCTGGGCGGGACGGTTCCCGGTGCGGTCCTGGGCGGTGGAGAACGCGACGGGTCTGGGCTACCTGTTGGCACAGCAGCTCGTGGGCGCCGGCGAACGCGTTGTCGACGTCCAGCCCAAACTCGCCGCCCGAGTGCACCTGCTCGACTCGCAATCGGTGAACAAGAACGACCCTCACGACGCCCGCTCAGTGGCCATTGCCGCCCTGCGCTCGCGGGCACCGGTGGAGGTCCGAGCCGAGGACCACTCGGCTGTGGCCAGGCTGTGGTCAAAGCGCCAGCGGGACTTGGCCCGGGCTCGCAACAAGGTCGCCTGCCGGCTGCATTCGCTTCTTTGCGAGCTGGTCGCGGGCGGGGTGCCGGACGAGATCTACGCCACAAAGGCGGCGAAATTGCTGGCCTCGGTCGCCGGTGACCTACTCGAGGACCTGCGCCGCCTCGATTCGCAGATCAAAGAGTCCAGGCGGCGCCTCGAAGCGGTGGTGAAGGTGTCGCGGACCTCGACCACGAAGATCTTCGGTGTAGGCCCGGTGGTCGCCGCCACGGTGATCGGGCTCACTGGAGATGTGACCCGATTCCCGAACCGGGATCACTTCGCCTCGTTCAACGGCACCGCGCCCATCGACGTGTCCTCTGGGGGCAAGAAGGTCTACCGGCTGTCCCGCCGCGGGAGCCGCCATCTCAACCACTACGAGCGCAAGGTGGCCGAGGGCAAGGGGCACAAGGAAGCCCTCCGCTGCCTCAAGCGGCGTATCAGCGACGCGCTCTACGCCTGCATGGTGGAAGACGCCAAACGGGACGGACAGCTGCTCGAGCGAGGCCTGGGAGGGCAAATGGGGAACGACTCTGTCTCCAGCGCGGCCGGCTCACACCCCGAGACACCGGCTCTTCGGACAAGCCACTCCCGGACCCGCCGCCAGGCTACGACAGCCAGCCCAACGTCGTCTCCCGCGCGGACTCGAGCACGGGCGCAGAGAGTGGCAGCCACACGAAAGGCGACTCGAAGAGCGTCTTGACAAACAAAGAGGACTCGTTCGGTATGCATCGACAGCTCGCCGTGTCGTTTGTTACTGCCGACCAGATGGAATATTCGGTCGCTCAGGTGATTCCAAACTCCACCAACAGGTCTGGCGGCAGGGGCTTTCCGGCGACGATGTAGTGCTTGCCGGAATTCGGACGTCGAGCCACTGCGGGATCGTCAAGCCCCAGCGTCTGGCTGGACATTGAGCTCTGGCACGGGCTCGACCGCCCCGTCGAGCTGGCCCGCCAAGGCTTCCTTGGCGTACGCAGCGACCTGCTCGTCGGGAAGCCTGTTGGCCATGGCAAGGTAGTGGCCAAGCTGAACACCGTGACGACTAGGACGTCCCAGTACAAGGGAAAGATCTGCATTTCCTCCGACGAGAACGTTCTTCAAACCACTCACCCCGCCGATGATCCCACCTTGGCCGAAGCCGCCGAAGTACGAGATCACTTCGTTTAACCTATGAGCCTGCCCCGAGGGTTACGGTCATGGCCTAGGGGTCGATCGATCGGCTTGATGTACGTCAGGTCCGACCTGGGTGCCGTTCGTGTCCGCTAGCGAGCAGAGTAGCTCCGCGCATCGGCGAAGTGACGGGCGGCGCGTCGGATCGGACCGACCACCGAGTCGGTCTCGTTGACGATGAGGTGCAGTTCCCGCACATCCCACGCGGCGGCCTGGGCGTGGCACAAACCTTCCAGCCAGCTGCCGATGTGAGCGCGTCGAAACGTCGGCCACACGAACAGTTCAGTGATTTCGGCGGTGTTGTCCGATACTTGACGGACGAAAGCCCACCCCATCCGCAGGCCGAAGCCGTTCCTGACTTCGAAGCATGCGACGCAGTCCAGGGTCGGTGACATCGTCTCATACCACTGCCACTTGGCGTTGTGGTCGGGATCGAGGCCTGGAAGACAGACTGCGACTCGAGGGTTCTCGACTGACCACAGCTGGCGGACGTGGACATGATCCGCCTCGTAGGCCGTGAGCTTTGCGCGCTTTGCGGGTATGGGGCCCCAGCGGGCGTGCCGATAGATCCAACCCTCATGGAAGAACTCGTCGGCGTACTCCAGAGGCATCGTCCCGTACCCCCGATCGCCCCAGCCCGACCCCCAGTTGTTCCAGAAGCGGAAGGTACACGTAACCGGGTCATAGCTCTCGAGTGCGACGTGGTGGAGAGCAACGAACGGGTCGGCGGTGGCGGGTGGCTGAAGGACACCACCAGGCGCGTTGTACGCGGACTTGAAAATCTTCACGATGATCGCGTGGTCATCCACCATATAGCGGGGGATTCCAAAGGATCGCACCTGAGCGACCCTCTCCAAGTTGCGGGCGAGATCGGCTGGCGATCGAACCGACTCGTAGTATCCCTGGCGAACGCGCCTCCCCCCAAAGAAGTACGCAAGCTGCTTGCCCGTCAGCCCGGTGGTCCCATTCTGCTGAGGCAGGCCGTCGATCGCCTTCCCCATAAGGAAGCCAACCTTGCTGTCTACGGCCGCCGCCTGTAGAGCCACGAACTGCGCTCTCCTGCCTCCGCGGGCGGAGAAGCATTCGCGGCCACATGGTGCGGCGATCGCATGGTCGTGAAGATCGAAGCCCATGCGTGCGTACCAGATCAACCACTGGATCCAACAGTCCTGGCAGAGGAGCTGGGCCTCGTCGGGATTGAAGCCGGGTTCCCTGAACTTGGCTGTGTGAAGTCGGTCCCAACGTTGCTCGAAGGAGAAGACCTGGAGTCTGCCTTTCTTCTGGCAATGCATGCACTGCCAGTGCTTCCCGATGACATGGACAAAGATCTTCTCGAGCATCTCTGCGGGGATCTGGTCGACGGTCACGAACTCCGCCTGTAGGCGCGGGAACTGCTCCACTGGATGAGAAGTTATCGCCCCACCAAATCCGTGATCGATGAGTACCCGGTTGCCGCGTCGAGGCTGAGTGCCCTCCTCGCACCTACGCGCTCACCCTGCAGGGCGGGGCGAGCCGTCGACGCGCAGTGGGAGCGAGCGCAGGCGGCACCCCGTGGCATCGAAAACGGCGTTGGCAATGGCCGGTGCCACGGCAATCATGGGTGTCTCACCGGCTCCCGCGGACGCCAGGTCCCTTCGGTCGAGCAGGAAGACCTCGATCCGAGGTACGTCCTCGAACCGCGGGACTCGGTAGTCGGAAAGCGTTCCGTTGGTGATCCTTCCGTCGGTGAAGTGGATCCCCTCAAAGAGAGCCCCGCCAAGAGCCATGACCGCGGC
Organism: Acidimicrobiales bacterium; assembly: GCA_049523315.1. Lineage (GTDB taxonomy): Bacteria > Actinomycetota > Acidimicrobiia > Acidimicrobiales > Bog-793 > Fen-455. The sequence continues at coordinate 3,437 of JBEKMZ010000045.1, forward strand.
ACCCTCTATCTGGTTGGTCACTGTCTCCGGGTTGACTATCGCTCCGCACTCGTATGCGGTCACCAGGCGGGTTACCTGCACGAGGCCGTCTCCACCGACCCGGACCTCTGCCGCAGTAGCCACCCGTCCTTCCTTTTCGAGTCCGCAGGCAATGCCCCATCCCGTTCCGGTCTGGCGGGTGGTCCACCCGACATGCTCGACGACGGCGCGCAACACTACGTTGAGTCTCTCGTCGGCCAGGAGGTCGAGGCGGTACTCTGCCGGGTCGCGGCCCACCTTGTGAGCCAGCTCATCAATGAGCGACTCTCGGGCGAAGTTGTTGGCGGTCGCCGCCAAGGCCCGGTAGGAGCCCTGGAGGAGGGGGCTCGCAGCGGGCTGGTACTCGACGCGCTGGTTGGGGACCCGGTAAGGGGGCGCGATCGCGGCAGGGCCGGAATTGATGTTCTTAAAGGTCCATGCCGTGAGCTCGCCACGGCTCGTCGCCCCCGCCGCCACATCGATGACTGCTGCCGGGCGCAGAGTGCCGGCAGTGAACTCTTCGCGCCGTGTCCATGCCACCCGGACCGGCTTGCCAATCTGGCGGGCCAGGACGGCCGCCTCGGTGGCGACACCTGCCGCATGCTTGCCTCCGAACCCGCCACCCGTCGGCGCCACGATGACTCGGACGCTGTCTTCCGCGAGATCTAGCGAAGTGGCGACGTGGGCCCGCACGGCGAAGGGAGTCTGTGTCCCGGTCCAGATTGTGAGCCGTCCGTCATCGTCCCAGACGGCCACTGCGACACGTGGCTCGAGCGGGGTGTGGGCGATGTAGGAGGTGGCGTAGGTTGCCTGGAGCCGCACCGGCGCTGAGGCAAACGCCCCATCAGGGTCGCCCACTTCGCGAAGCACCGGCTGGCTCCAGCTGTCGATGTGCTCCGCCGGATGGGACCTCAGGAATGCTTCGAGGTCGACTTCTGACGGCGTTTCCGGCAGCTCCCATTCCGCGTGAAGGTCGGCCAGAGCTCCTCGGGCTGCTCCCCGGTCCGCGGCGACCACGCCGACCAGCTTGGGCGTGCGGACGACGACGACCCCGGATCGATCGTCGACGGCCGTGGTATCGAGGTGCCGCAGGGTCGCCCCCACCACGGGCGGACGCAACACCATGCCATGCCAGAGACCCGGAAGCGTCAGGTCTGATACGAAGCGCCGCGCACCGGTGACGATCTCGAGCGTTCCAGGGGGCACGAGCGGGGTCCCGGCGATGTGCCAGTCGGCCGGGGCGGTGAGGGTCGGCTCCCCCGTGACAACCTCGACCCGTCGTGACCCGGGTGGCACGGGCAGGAGCGTTCGGGCGTGGGCGGCGACCCGACACAGGGCGGCACCGGCATCGGGCATCGACCGACTGCCGAATGTGCCCATGTCGTAGGGACACAGATCGGTGTCACCCATCACCAGGTGGACCCTATCCAGGGGGACACGCAGTTCCTCTGCGACCAGCATGCGCAAGGCGGTGCGGTTGTCCTGGCCTACATCCACCTTGCCGGTGAACGCTGTCACCATTCCGGCGTCCGAGACGTGGAGCCAGGCGCCCCCGCCAGCTGTGCTCCAGGTCTCCGCCGCGGGCTCCGACGGCAGAAGCACCGCCACAATCCCGTCACCCAGCCTCTCGAACCAGTCACGTTTCTCGGGATCGGTCAGGTCCCAGGGACGGGCCGGCCTCGACCCGAGCGACGAGGTCTCGGGTTGTTCCCAGCTATCTGTCGCTACGACCGCCGACGCCGTGATCTCGGTGGCGCGCTTTACCGCCCGACGGATCCGCGGGTAGGCGCCACAACGGCACACGTTGGTGGACAGCGCCTCGTTGACGGCACGGTCGTTCGGATCCGGATCGCGCGCCAGCAAAGCGGCTACGGCCAGGACCATTCCCGGAGTGCAGTATCCGCACTGGGCGGCGCCGACGTCGATGAACGCCTGCTGGACCGGATGCAGCTGCCCCCCAGTTGCGAGGCCCTCGATCGTGGTGACGTCCCGGCCGGCCAGGGTGGCCACCGGCTGCTGGCAAGCCCGAACGGGCTCGCCATCGACGAGCACGGTACAAGAGCCGCACACTCCCTCCCCGCAGCCCGGTTTGGCACCCGTGAGGCATAGTTCGTCGCGCAGCGCCGACAGCAGCGTCATCGATCGCACCGCCCGGGCTGTCCCATTGACGATCATCGTCGTGGGTAGCGGTTCGCCCGACTCTGACTGCGACATCACGTCACGTGGAGCAGTACCCGTCATCGCAACATCTTGCAGCATTGGGCCGGGGCCTGCTACAAGCTTTCGCCTTCTCATCCCGGCCGAACCCGCGCCATCCGAACTCCGTGCGATGGAGCTCTCGATGGGGCAGCGAAGGCAGTCACGAAGAAGTTGGCAACTGCATATCAACGCGGTCCGAGATCGGAGAAGTCGAGGATCCTCGACGAGCTGGTCGGTTTCACCGGATGGCACCGTGACCACGCTTCGGTTGACCAGGCGTCGCAGCGCCGCCGAGGAGTGGCTGAACGGCGGCCGGCGGCCACGGGGCGGTGACCGCTACGCTCGCCACCACAGCGGCAAGGTGCTCCTGGAGTTCGACGAGCCCGTCGTTCCGCTGTGGTCACCCCCAGGCTTCCGTTGTCACAGCGCGACCCTTACCCACGGCCAACCGGTCGGTGGCGCCTTCGATGGCTACCCTGGGTGCGGTGAAGGGTGACCGCGTGGAAGTCCTCGTTGATGTAGGAACCGGCGTCGAGCGCTTCGAGATCGAGGCGACGCGGGCCGGCAGGCGGGTCGAGGTGGGCAATGCCCGGGGAACGATTGAGGTCACGGAGGTGACGCGCTCAGGGACGGCCGTCCGCACGGCGCGGTTCATGGCCGCCAAGGTGGTGGCAGTGGTGGAACATCCCGCTCGCGAAGGCGGAGTTCCAGCTCGCCCCCCGCGCTAAGGCCTTTGCATGCAGCGGCGTGAGGATGCCGTCCGATCCCAGCCTCGATCGCAAAGGAGTGGAAAAGCGATCGTCGAGTGAGGTGGAGGGTGAGTCACCTACCACCGAGGGCCGAGACGGCACCAAGCCAATGACGGTGCTAACCGAGGATACAGTGATTGACGCTGTGTAGGAGATCGCAAACTTTTGCCCAATCGGCTGTCCACGCGTGGAGCACCCTCAGCGGGCAGTCCATCCGCCGTCAATAAGGATGGTCTCACCGGTGATGAGCGACGCTGCTGCTGACGCGAGGAACACCACCGCGCCCGCCACCTCCACCGGCTCGCCGATACGGTGCAGCGCGGCAATGCGCTCAGTGACGTCGCGCTCGAAAGCGGGGTCACTCAAAGCCGCGTCAGTCCCCGGGGTGCGGATGAAGGTCGGAGCGACACCGTTTACGGTGATGCCGTAAGTGCCCCACTCGACGGCCAAGCACTTGGTTAGGTGAGCGATGCCCGCCTTGGTCATGCAGTACACCGACTCGGTGGGCAACGCCACGAAGCCGGCCTGGCTACTGACGTTCACAATCCGCCCGTACCTCTGGGAGATCATGATCCGAGCGGCCGCTTGGCTGGCGAAAAAGGTCCCCCTCAAGTTGACAGCGACGGTCCGGTCGAAGTCATCCACGGTGACGTCGACAGCCATGTTGCTCGGAGCCACGCCTGCGTTATTGACCAGGATGTCGAGACGCCCCAACTGGGAGGCAGTCGCCTGTACCGCGGACCGGACTTGCTTGAGGTCGAGAACGTCCATCGCCAGCGGGAGGCAGCGTCGCCCACGGGCCTCGACCGCTGTCACAACGTCCGCGGCTCCCTCAGGCGAGCGCAAACCCAGGGCAACGTCAGCACCGGCATGGGCCAGAGCCACGGCTATAGCACGACCAAGTCCCCGGGCAGCTCCGGTGACTAATGCGACCCGGCCTTCGAGGTCGAACGAGGGAACGGCTTCCACGTCCGAAGCACCCTAGCAGTTGGCGATGCTGCCTCGGATGCGACACCTCGTCCGACGCTGCCCAGAACAGTGCGAAACCGGCCAGCTCCGCTGTGATGATCTTCTACGGGCTTCTACGAACGCCCGCTGCGTGGCGCAGCGTTGCTCGACCTCGACCAAGCACCCGGCCGTTGGCGCGTGCGACAGATCCTCGACGATCCAGATCGTTGGCACGACACGGCCATAGTCGCCGAGTTGGACCTCGCCGCTTCCGACGAGCTGGGCACGCCTGCCTGGCAGACGCTGCACATAACACCGATTTTGTACGCGAGGCCAGCTCTTGAGCACAGCCGAGCGGTAACGCCAGATCCACCATTCTTGAGCGCCTGTTGGGCCGTCGCACTGGATGCGCTTGGCGTACAGTGCGACCGCACTTGCGCTTGGGAAAATGGCCAACGCCTTCCAGGACGTGGTGCCAGATGGAGCATGCATATTGTCGCCGACTATTTTCTGGTGTCGACGACGCTGACGGAGCGGAGCTATGTCTGGCATAGAGGCAACTGCACGTTGGACTGCGGCGGTCCGCGCCATCGAAACGAGCCGCCCTGACGCTCTGTTCGACGACCCGTGGGCGGCCGCGCTCGCCGGTGAGGACGGCACCCGGTGGGCCGAGTTACGTCCCGCAGGACTCCTTGAGCCCATGATCATACGAACTCGTTTCTTCGACGACTTCTTGAGTCGCGCAACCTTTGAGGAGGGCGCGGCCCAAGTTGTCCTTCTCGGCGCGGGCCTGGATACCCGCGCCCTTCGCCTGCATTGGCCACCAGGCACAGTTGTCTTCGAAGTGGACCAGCCCGACGTTCTGAGTTACAAGCAAGACTTGCTCGTTAGCGCTGGTGCACACCCGAGCTGCGAGCGCCAGGTCTTTCTGGGGGCGGACCTGCGGGGAGCCGACTGGCCGGCTCAGATGGCCCAGGCTGGGTTCGACCCCTCAACCCCCGCCGTTTGGCTAGCAGAGGGTTTCCTCTTCTACTTGCCGGATGACGCCATTGGGAAATTGCTGTCGCAGGTATCTGCGCTCGCCAGCGAGGGAAGCTTCCTCGGGTTCGACGTCCCCAATCGCGCTGTCCTGACCCACCCTGTCACGCGGGCCTGGATCCAGATGCAAGCCGACGCCGGCGCCCCGTGGACCGGGACAATGGAAGACCCCGCAGATTACATGGCATCCCTAGGCTGGCGCGTCAGCTTGACACAATGCGGCGGCGCTGACGCTGACTATGGGCGCTGGGGGTACCCAGTCGTCCCCATGGCCGCGCTGGACTTGCCTCACCACTGGCTCGTAGCTGCCGAGAGGGCTCCGGGTGGGGAAACCCAGCCCTAGCTTGATCTGCAGGCTATCGAAAGCCGCCAGCCACGGCGCCTTCTTCCCGAGGACCATCCTCCGGACTTCCGCAGGCTAAAGCAGCCCCCGGGGACCTGGGTAGTCGGGCCGTCTACTTCCACACTAAGGCCGGCCACTGCCCGGCGTACTCCCTGACTGCCCACGACGCCCCAAGGGACGAGCTCGTTGTCGACCACCACAGTTCGTTGCCGGTCAGACGACCGTCGCGAAGAACATAATCATCAATCTTGGGCGGCGTCCTGGGCCTCGGGCAGAGTGAGCCACGCATTCAGATTGACGGCTTGGCGCTCCCTGCCGTTGCCGCCCGAAACGCCGCATAGGGTGTGGTGCTGGATCGGGACGCAAACCGAGTACCGGAGGGCAGCGTGTCTCAGGTTCGATCCATGTCGGCGGCGTCTCCCTATGCGTTACTCCGACGAAGCTCACCGAAGGCACGCCATGTCGATACGACGTGGCGTGAACTTCCCCGCCCGGACTTGGCTGGCGTAGCACTTCGACAGCCCGGTCGCCTCGACGACGGCAACAGAGATTCTGGTTCGGGTGGTCACGGGCCATAGCCATCCAGGGTCCAACGTTCCACCCCTCAAGCTCGGCACGTTGAACAGTCGCCAGAAGCGTCTGCGGACGAAAGGTGTGGGACCGCGCTGACCAGACACGCCTCGCAGTGGCACCATTCGGTAGATGGCAGTCGTTGGTGATCGGGTACAGGTCCCTTCGAGGAAGGTCGGCGAGGCTCCCCGCGATGGAGTCGTGACCGGCGTGACCGGGTCGCTCTTGCGGGTGCGGTGGTCGACGGGGGAAGAGTCCACTGTCGTGCCCTCCATGGGTTCACTCACGATCGTCGGGAAGCAGTCGGGCAGTGGCAGCCGCAGACGGCAGACAAGGAGTGCTTCTGCGGCGAAGGGTCAGTGAGCCGGTGACGCGAGCCAAGAGCTACGACGAAAAGGCCGACGAGCGCTCGTACTTCCTGATCAAGCCCGACCCGCGTTGCCCCGAGTGCGCCTCGATCATGGTCTGGCGATCCGCCCACCGCTGGATCGCCGTCACCAACGGGGCGGAGATAAAGCTCTCGGACTACCAGTGGGGAAGTCGCCACCTTCACATGCGGGACGCGCGGGTCGCTCACCACAAGAACCGCGTGGCGCAGCAACGCAAGCAAACGGAGGGGAAAGAACGTTTCCATCCGGTGGCATAGCCCGGACGAACACGACCCCCAAGTTCGTCGCTCCCTTCCTCCGGTCGTCCGCCGATAGGGAACTAGTCGACGTACCGCTAGGCAGGAGGATCAGGTGTTACGCCGACTCCTCGCGCGGTCGATTCCACTGCTTAGCGACTGTGCATCAAGCCATCGCAGCTCACGTTCCAATTGTCGTTCGTCCGGGAGGTGAAGCCCTTTCGGACCATCAGTCTGAGCGCCGCAGCGCCGGCAGACTGACATCCGTCCGTTGGTCTCCGGGGCATGGTGCTTGTCGAGCCGAGAACCCATTTGCAGCGCTTCAGGTGATACCACGATCTTCTCTCGTCCAGCCCGCTCGACGATTGCCCGGTCCGTTCACTCTCAACGCCGCCGTTGCCCTCGTTCTCGTGATTCGAGGTAACCGAGCGTACGTCGGGTGCCGGTGAGGTTGTGTCGCGCCCGGTCGTAGAGCCTCGTCGTGCGGAGGTCTGCGCGGCCACCCGCGTCCTGGCTGAACTCAGATGGCGCCGTCACTAGGGCCGCGCCGCTCAGCTCGAGGACGACAGCCCGGGGAGTGGGATCAGGTAGCTCGAGGGCGGCAGTCAGCCAAGGGGCGTGCGGGAGTTCGAGGAGGTGAGGGCCAGGGCACGCTTGGCATCGAGCTCGTAGACGAGCAAGTGGCCGGCGCACAGCCTCAGTCTGCGGTCTGTTGCAGCCTGTCGGCACCCGCTCCGCTGGCACATTTCGGCACGGCCGGGACACGGTAGCCAGGGATTCACTCCGAAACCGACGTGCTTACCTGCCGAGCTAGGCGGCACGAGCCGGTTTGCGCAGGATGCCATGCTCCTCGCAGCGCCCGGCCCCGGCGCACTCCGCACTGACCGGACGGCGGGCGCGATAGACCCGGGCGACGTTGTAGCTGCCGGAGGGCTCGGGGACGAACAGCCAGGGCCGACACCCCTACACGCGGCGAGGGCATGCCAGGTGGGGCGTTCGGGTTTGGTCACAAAGGGGAGGGTACGCGGCTGGTCAGCCGAACGTTGGCGCCGGGTAGAGCCGCCCAAGCAAGTCCCGCGAACCGACCCTGTGCCCCCACCGCCTACGCTAGGTGGCGTGAGTCGTCAGCCTCAGGACGACTGGCCGGGAAGGACCGGCCCAGGTGGCCCGTCGGGCTCGGGCCAGACCCGTCGCTGGGCGCCTGTCGTCGTCATCGTCGTCCTGATCGTGCTGTTCATTAGCTCTGGCATGTTCAAACGGACGACCTCCAAGGCCATCCAGTTCTCGCAGTTCCAGCACGATCTGGTCACTCATCAGATCAAGACCGCCAACTTCAACAACTCCACCGGTGGGATCACGGGCACGCTGACCAATGGCACGAACTACACCTCGACCGGGCCGAGCCAGCTTCCGGACTCGTTCTATGCCGAGTTGAGGGCAGCGGACATTAAGTACACCTTCTCTAGCCCCAGTTCGAGCGCGCTCGGAGAGATCCTCATATACCTGCTCCCCGTCGCCTTGATCATCGGGTTCTTCGTCTGGATGAGCAGACGGGCCCAGGGGCAGATGTCGGGCATCATGTCGATCGGGCGCTCCAGAGCCAAGGTCTACACGGCCGAACGCCCGCGTACGACCTTCGATGACGTGGCTGGCTATCAGGGGGTCAAACAGGAGATCAGCGAAGTCGTCGACTTCCTCAAGTCTCCCGGCCGCTTCAAGGAGATCGGCGCGCGCGTGCCCAAAGGCGTGCTGCTCGTCGGGCCGCCAGGCACCGGTAAGACGCTGCTGGCGCGCGCCGTTGCCGGCGAGGCCAGTGTGCCCTTCCTCTCCGTGAGCGGATCGGACTTCATGGAGATGTTCGTTGGTGTCGGTGCGAGCCGCGTGCGTGACCTCTTCCAGACCGCGCGCAAGCAGGCCCCGGCGATCATCTTCGTCGACGAGATCGACTCGATCGGACGCAAGCGTGGCGCTGGGCTCGGCGGTGGGCAAGACGAGCGTGAGCAGACCCTGAACCAGATGCTGAACGAGATGGACGGTTTCGACGTCTCCGAGGGCATCGTCGTCATGGCCGCCACCAACCGGCCCGACATTCTCGACATTGCGCTGCTCAGGCCGGGCCGTTTCGACCGCCAGATCGTCGTCCCGTTGCCCGATCTCGACGAGCGTCTGCCGATCCTGCACGTGCACTGCAAGGACAAGCGCATAGGTCCCGACGTGGACCTGTCGATCATCGCCCGGGGCACTCCGGGAATGTCCGGGGCCGACTTGGCCAATCTCGTCAACGAGGCCGCCCTGCACGCCGTGAGGCGTGGGAGCCAGTTCATCGAGATGCGTGACTTCGACGCCGCACGCGACCGGATCCTCATGGGTCAGCCTCGCGACAGCCTCGTGCTCTCGGGCCCCGAGAAGGCGCGGGTCGCCTTCCACGAGGGTGGCCATGCCGTGCTCGCATATGTGCTCACCCACGCCGACCCCCTGCTCAAGGTGAGCATCATCCCGACCGGGCTTGCCCTCGGGGTCACCCAGCAACTCCCGACCGAGGAGAGGCACATCTACCCCCGCGAGTACATCGAGGACGCTCTCGTCGTGCGGATGGGTGGCCGCGTGGCCGAGTTGTTGGTCTTCGGGGACCTTTCCACGGGGGCGAGCGACGACCTCCAGCACAACACCGAGCTGGCGCGCAAGATGGTCCGCGAGTGGGGCATGTCCGAGCGCGTGGGACCCATGGCCTGGGGATCACAGGGCATGGTCTTTTTGGGCGAGGACCTCATGCACACCCGCGACTACTCCGAGGACACGAGCCGGGTGGTCGACGAGGAGGTGGCCAGGATCCTCAGAGAGCAGGAGGCACGGGCCACCGCCGTGCTGCGAGAGCACAGGGCAGGCCTGGAGGCTGTCGCACATGCCTTACTCGAGTTCGAGACAGTCGACGGCGCCGAGATCGCCCGGCTGGTCGACAGCGCCTATGGCAGGCCCGTGCACAGCGCGGCCGAGGGCGAAGAGAAGCTCGCCACTGAGCGTTACGCGCCTTCCCTCTCCCGGGGGTTCATGGCGCCCTCGGTACCTGGTCTCTCTTCGACTGGTACTGCTTCGACCGACGTTTAGCCTTCCGGCGCGCAACTGCTCGTGTCGGAGCCATCAGCGGACCCGTGACGACGAACCTCGGGGCATCGCGGTACTACGTCGTGGGCGTCCACTTCCCTCGCCGGACGTCCGACGCGTACGCCTTCGAGGAGTCAGCCGCGGATCACGGACCGTCGGCCTGAGATACTCGCTGACCCGAGCTGTGGGTTTCGTTTCGAATGACCCAGAGCGAGCGAAACGTACTTCGGCACCGACCAGCTAGCTGAGATCGAAGTAACCGGGTACCTGCTCGTGGGGAGAATCGAGGTAGACCTTCGCCTCCGGCGCGCCGCAGAACTTGCGGTGACTCAAGCGGACCTCCACGTGCCCTCTCACTTCGACCAGTTGTCCTGACTCGCGGTCGTCCACTTGTGTAACCCACTCGACGCAGGGCTGACCACTCTCCCTCGCTAACACCTCGAACGAACGAAGTCGGAAGAGCTGTCGCCAGTCCCACGGTGTCCCGATCCGTAGGCGCAACGTCCGACTCTGTGAGGTGCCGAGCACGAAGTACGAGGCGCTATTGAGCCTGAGGAGCCGCCAAAGCATTTGCTCTTGGTCCCGGGCGCTCGACAGCCGACGACGCCAACGCTGTACAGAGGCGAATCCGACAGCGGCCGAGAACGCGGTGGCCGCGGCGACGAGCGGCTCAGGCCAGCGATCGGGGAGTGACTCGCTGATGAACTTCCGTTGCGGCCGTGTGAGAGCAGCCGGGTCGGTCGGCAGCCCTCCGCCAATCTGCTCTCGGACCTCCTGGTAGAGAGCGTGGTACTCGGCAGCAGCGGTCTCTTCGTACCAGTCAGCTTGCTCCGCACCCTCTCGGACGGCTAAGGCCCGATCGAAGAGGTGGGCAGGGGAAGGGTTCATCAGGATCTTTGACATGTACTTGCACGAGATCAGATATACGTGGTCGACTCGCAGATCCGCCGGCAAGGTGTCGTAGCCGGTCAGATGCTGCGGTCCCTTCCACTCGATGCGAATGGCCGGCGGTCCGCTCCAATCCCTGAACGCCTCACGAGAGTCTTGCTGCGAAACTCCTCACGCGACGAGCTGAAGCTCTCCGCGGATCGGCAGGTCGCTCCAGCGGTCCTGGTCAGAGCGTCGGAAAGTTCGCGAAGTCCCCCCTCCGACAACGACTTGTACCCCAACAGCGGCAGGAACAGCGCAGGCCAACGCGGGTGCACAGGGTGCGTGGTGCAACTCGGCTAGTCGGGATTCGCCCTTGGCTCCCTGAGCATCACGCCGACTCTGGCGGTAGCGGTACTCCGGCCGGCGCCGGCGGCACGAGCTTGCGACTGCGATATCCGATGAGGTCGTTTTGCACCCTGCGGTGCACGTGGCCCACATAACAGTTCGGAGCCACCACGACACGGAAGGGGTTGCCGTCGTGTCACGCCACACCCACGACGTCCTGGCGCGAGCCTCTTTCACCCCGAGCTGACCAAGCGACCTACTTCTCATCCGGTGCCGGCGGCAGCGACAACAGTCGGCCGAAGCGGGGTCGGTTCGCTCTTCGCCCTCACAGGCTCACGAACCCATCGCTTCGAGCGCATCCTTGGGGGCCCGCGGAAGTGGCTTTCGACTCTATGCCAGCCAAACCGGAAAACATAGTCTCGACAAAGTGACGAGTGTTTGGCGGTATCGACGGCCACAGTCGCTCGAGCAAGCACTCTCGTTTCTCGAGCGTCAGGGAGCAGTGATCATGGGTGGGGGCACCAGGCTCAATGCGGGCCTCGTGCCGATGCGTGCCGGAGCCGGGCAATCGGACGTCGGAGGTGTGGAGGTCGTGGACTTGCAGGCCATCGATCTCGTCGGCATCGAGTGGCGCGACGACGCGGTCCTGCGAATCGGTGCCATGACGCGGTTGCAGGAGCTCGTAGACAGCGACGACGTGCCGTCCGTCGTACGAGAAGCAGCAAACCATGAGCTGCCGAGCACGTTGCGCGCGCAGTCCACGATCGGCGGCTGCATTGCGAGCGGCGACCCCGATAGTGAGCTGCTGGCGACCCTGCTCGTTCACGACGGGCGAGTTCACATCGCCCAGGCGTCGGGCAGCATCGAAGTCCCGCTCGACGAGCTGCTCGCTGAGCTGCCGGTCGCTTCGGGAAGGATCATCACGGCGGTCAGCATCGACACGCGTGGCGCGTCCTCGCTGATGCGCACCGGAAGGACCCCGGCGGACCGGCCCATCGTCGCCGTCGTGGCGCGCCAGCTCGACGGACGGCGCTGGGTGGCCTTCACCGGCGTGGCAGCCACCCCGGTTCTCGTGAACTCCACGGCCGTCGGCGGCAGCGGCGTGCTCCCATCTGGAGATGGCATGGCGGCCAGCGATCCGCACGGGACTTCCCGGCTCGAGCCGATCGGCGATTTCCGAGGCTCGAGCGAGTACCGCCGAGCCCTAGCCCGGATCCTGAGCGCACGCGCCACGGAGGCGATCTCACGATGAGCGAACTCACCGAGGACAAGGGTGCTCCGGGCGGTGGGCCGACCCTCCCCCAAGGGCCCGTCATGCTCGAACTGGAACTGACGATCAACGGTGATCAGTATCGACTGACCTGCGAGCCCGGCGACACGTTGCTCACCGTGCTCCGCCGCCTGGGGCTGTTTAGCGTCCGCTTCGGGTCCGGAACCGGCGAGTCCGGTGCCGCAGCGGTGCTGTTCGACGGCCGGCTCGTGTCCGCCGACGTCATGCTCGCCGGCCAGGCTAGCGGCCACGAGGTGACGACGGTCGAGTCTCTCGACGTCGCGACTGGCGAGCTCGACCCTATTCAGCAGGCCTTCGTCGATATCGGAGCCCTGCAGTCCGGCTACTCGGCGGGCGCGATGGTGCTCGCCGCCAAAGCGCTGATCGAGGCCAACCCCGATCCCTCCGAGGCAGAGATCTGCGACGCGTTGAGCGGGATACTCGACCGCGAGACGGGCTACGTGAAGGTTGTCGAGGCCATCCGGCGTGCGGCCGCGGCGCGTCGCGGCGAGAAGGTGCAGCCGGTCGAGCCGGTCGTGCTCGAGCCGCTCACCCGCCCAGACTCGACGGAGAGGCCTATGTCCTCAGCGGAAGCCCTGCAGGCCCCGCTTGCCATGCCCCACGTGGTCCTGTCGGGCGACGTCGCCAGCACGGCAGTGGTCGGAAGGCCCGAGCCCAAGGTCGACGCCTTACGTCTCGCCAAGGGACGGCCGGTCTTCACCGACGACATCGACCTGCGCCACATGCTGTATGCCAAGGTGCTGCGCAGCCCTCATTCACACGCTCGCATCCTGGCTATCGACGACAGCGAGGCCAGGGCGCTGCCCGGCGTGCGCGCCGTGATCCACTACGGGAACACGCCACGGGTGAAGTACGCCACGGGCGGTCAGACCTGGCCGAACCCCGCGCCGTGGGACCAGGTCAGCTTCGACAACAAGGTCCGCTTCGTGGGCGACCGCGTGGCGGCCGTAGCGGCCGAGACGCTAAGGATCGCCGAAGAGGCCTGCCGCCGCATCAAGGTGACCTACGAGGTCCTTCCCGGGGTGTTCGACGAGGTCGAGGCGATCGCGCCTGGTGCGCCGCTGGTCCACGACGAGACGGACACCGAGGGCATCTATGACGCCGCCCACAACAAGAGCCACCACATCGAAGGCCAGACCGTGACCGACGAGGTGCTCGAGGCCGCGTTCGCCAGCGCGAAGCACGTCTTCCAGCAGACATTCCATGTCCAGCAGCAGCAGCACGCCCCCCTCGAGCCGCACATCGCCATCGGCTGGCTCGACGACGACGATCGCCTCGTGCTCCGTAGCTCGACCCAGGTTCCCTACCATGTCCGCCGCATGTTGGCGCCGCTGCTCGGCCTTCCGGTCAGGCGCATCCGCGTGATCAAGCCCCGGATCGGAGGCGGCTTCGGGGGCAAGCAGGAGATGCTGATCGAGGACATCGTCGGCTACCTCGTGCTCGCCACCCGTCGCCCGATCCGCCTCGAGCTAACGCGATCGGAAGAGTTTGCTTGCGCCAGGTGCCGGCACGCCATGACGCTGACCCTGCGCACGGGTGTCGACGACGGCGGCCATCTGGTCGCCCAGGACATGCATGTCGTTTCGAACACCGGCGCCTACGGCACGCATGGTTCCACGGTCAATTCCGTTGGCGGCATGCACGGGATGTCGATATACAACTGCCCGGCCAAGCGCTTCCGGTGCGACGTTGTCTACACGAACAGTCCCGTGTCGGGCGCCTTTCGCGGTTACGGGGCTCCGCAGAACTTCTTCGCGGTCGAGTCGCAGATGGACGACATCGCGCGCGCTCTTGGCATGGACCCCTACGAGCTGCGACGCAAGAACTGGGTGCAGGTCGGCGACCCCCTCGACATCGTGCCCCGTCTCGGTGAGCGCGGCGATGTCGTCGAGATCCCACAGGAGGACCTGCCACACATCATGAGCTGCGGCCTTCAGGAGTGCGGAGCGCAAGGGACGCGCGCGATCGGCTGGGAACGCCGCAACGACCCGTCCTGGCGCCAACCGGCGGACCGCCCGAACATCAGGCGCGGCATCGGCATGGGTTCGGCCATCCAGGGCTCCGGGATCCCCTTTGTCGACATGGGGGCGTGCTCGCTAAAGATCAACGACGACGGCTCGTTCAACCTGCTCGTCGGGGCCACGGACGTCGGCGGGGGATCGGACACCGTGCTTGCCCAGATTGTCGCCGAGGTGCTCGGCGTCGAGTTAAAAGACATCATCGTCTCCTCGTCGGACACCGACATCACTCCTTTCGACGTCGGCGCGTACGCCTCGAGCACGACCTACGTCTCGGGCGGAGCAGCCAAGAAGGCGGCCGAAGCCGCCCGGACCCGCATCGTGACCCGCGCCGCGAGGCTGCTCGATCTCGATGATCCCGGTTCGGTCGAGCTGCACGACCGGCGGGCATGGGGTCCCGACGGGCGCTCGATCTCGCTCGGCGACCTCGCCCTCAACTCGCTGCACACCGAGGACCAGGAGCAGATCATGGGAACGGCGTCGCACTACGGGACGGCCGCGGCGCCTCCCTTCGCCGTCCAGCTCGCCGAGGTCGAGGTGGACGTCGAGACCGGCCAGGTGACCGTGAACAAGCTAGTCACCGCCATCGACTGCGGGGTCCCGATCAATCCGATCACTGCGAGCGGCCAGGTCGAGGGGGCGATGGTGCAGGCCCTCGGGTACGCGCTGACCGAGGATCTCGTCCTCGACCCTTCGGGCAAGCTGGTCAACGACCGCTTCGGACCGTACTGGATCTTCCGGGCGGACGACGCCCCGGTCTGCGAGGCGATCCTCGTGCAAACGATGGAGCCCTCGGGCCCGTTCGGCGCCAAGGCGGTCGGTGAGGTCCCGATGGACGGGATCGCACCAGCGGTGCGCAATGCCGTCCTCAATGCCACGGGAGTCAAGGTCAACCAGCTCCCGTTGCTACCCGAGCGAGTCTGGCGAGCTCTGAATAACGTCCCGACCAGCGGTTGACCAGACGGGCTCCGTACGGGCCCTCGTGAGCTTACGAACTTCGCCGACTACCCCTTGACAGGCGACCCCCTTAATAAGGGCCGGCCTCGCTGCTCCTAGGCGCCTGCCGCCGTGGGTTGCTCAATGCGGCGCGCCAGGAGCGGGCGCCGGTGCCGCCCCGCTCCTTAGCGTGACCATCGGTCCGGGACGATCGATCACCGCAATGGCGGCAGTCCACCCCGTGACGGACTCCCACGCCGGAGAAGAGGATTCGCTCCGCTGCGGCTACGAACGTGAGTCCATACCTGCTACCGCGCCAGCATAAGGATGGCTTCCAATACGCCTCCGCCGATGGCTCTGCCTTTGTCCGAGACGGTGAAGCAGTGCTCGCGACGGGCGCGTGGGTCCACGTCCCCTACCTTCATCCCGACATGGACCTGGAATTCAGGCCGGATCAGGCCCCGCAACACCCCGTCGATCTCGGCTCGCAGCAGGGTCTCGCCGCCGGCGCCCGCGACACGCAGCACGGGCATGCCGGCCAAGACCAGGTCTCCGATAGCCGCAAGGTTCTCTGCCACACCCGCAACGGGCGAATGAAGGACCCTCGCGCTGCCCTTTCCCGCGATCAGCCCGGGAACGCCGGTGTTGGGTTCAGCGTGCCCCGTCAGGAAGATTCTGCCCAGATCATGGCCGCGATTCGTCTCTACCACGGCGTGGGCGTCCACGCCGGCCTCGAATCCCGGCCCCAGGGCCACGACGACCTGGGCCATGTCGATGTTGGTGCCGAGGTTGCGCTTGGCGATGATCGCGTCAACCAGGGCCAACGGCCTGAGGGCCCCCAGCGCCGAGCATCCCGGGTCCGCCAGCAGAGGCACAGGGCCTTGCGGTCCCCAGCGCTCCAAGAGTCCCTGCAGTTCGGCGAGCGTTCCCACGCGCATGGAACGCACCCCTTCCACCTGCGCCTCGCCTTCGTACATAGCCTCGGACAGGCACACGGTGCGCCGGATCGAGCTGGGTCTCGGTTGCTCGAGTGCGGCCACGCGAAACCCCGCCCGTACGAGGCGGAGAATTGTGCCGGTAGCCAGATCCCCGGCCCCCCGAACGACAACCAGCTCTCCATTCACCAAGCCCACAATTTTCATTGTTCCAGTTCGGAGAGGTATCGAGCGCAAGATTCGCTGTTCGCTGAGCCGACTCGAAGGGCGGGGGCGGATGTCCGGGTGGCCCGCATGCCCGCCCTACCCTCAGATCACGGCGGCAGCCCGCCGCGCGGCGTGGACCTGCTTCAGGGCGGCCACGATCTTGGAGTTGTGCCGCACCGCGACGATCTCTGCCAAGATCGATATCGCCAGCTCTGCCGGAGTCTCGGCGTCAATGTTCATGCCGACGGGGGTGAACAAGGCGTCGATCCGGGCTGGGTCGAACCCCTCCTGATGCAGTTGTTTGACCATCATCCGCGTCTTCCGGGCACTGCCCATCACTCCGACGTAGCGGGACTTTCGCGGCAGCACAGCCCGGACGCAGGTCAGATCTAAGCCGTGGTTCCTCGTGACGATCACGATGTACGTCGAGGTGTCGAGGGGCAGTTCCGCGATCAACTGGGCGAGTTCGCCGTGGATCCTGTTGACCTCAGGGGGGAAACGATCCGGACCGAGGAACTCGGCTCGGTCGTCCACCACGGTGATCTTGAAGCCGAGAGGCGCGGCCGCCAAGGCCAGGGCGTGCCCCACGTGACCGGCGCCCAAGATCACTAGTTTCTCCTCAGGCACCAAGGGGTCGTAAAAGACGCCGGCATCGCGATCGAACCTGGGCTTGCTGGTGAGGAAGGCGCGGGCCGCGGCGTCGGCTTCCCAGTCCCGGAAATCACCAGCGATCTGCTTGCCTCCTTCATCCACCAGGGCGGTGACGACTTCTAGGGACTCCTGTCCATCACGGATCTTCTTGATCAAGACAAGCCGTTCTCCGCACGCCAGGCGCTCCTGGATCTGGCGGTAGGTGTCGAGCTCGGTCACGCGCTCGATGAGGACGGTACTCGTTCCGCCGCACACCCCGCCTGGGTCGAGGATGGTCGCGCCCCGGCTCTCGATGTGCAGCAGGGTCGTCTGGCCGCTCGCAAAGCACTCCCGGCAAGCTGCCAGCGCCCGGGCTTCCGGATGTCCGCCTCCGACGCTGCCGGTCGAGCCGCCATCGGGAGTCACCAGCATCTTGGAGCCGGCATGGCGTGGGGCCGAGCCTCTGACGTCAACGATGGTCGCCAGGGCGAGGGGTGCCTTGGCTATGGCGATCGCCTGGAGAAGATCCCGTGTCACCCTGTCTCCTGGGGCTCGTCGAGCATCGCTGCTGCGGCGTCGTTCCGGAACGCCTTCAGGTAGCGTCGACGCCGGCGCGGCTGGTCGGGGTAGACGTCGTTGCCTGGTGCCATGACACTCCGCCGCTCGGAGTGTCCGGCATGAAACGGACGCACGAGAATAAGGTCAAGGCCTTTGCAGCCCGACCGGTGAGAAGCGTCACTACTGGGAATCATTAGGCCTCAGGTCGATCGGCTGCGTAAGAAGGCTTCGGAAGCAGATCCTTAGCCCCATGGGGAAACGCTCGAAGACGTAGCTTAAGGGCGACAAGACCCTTGAACAAAGGCGCTTTCGTACAGCTCAGGATAGGCATAGCGTGCGAGGTTGGCCTTCGGGCGATGACGGGCCGAAGAGCCAGCGTGAGAAAGTGCAAGCTGGCCGTGCCCGATGACGGTTCGCCTTAGCGGTGTCGTCCCTCGACGTCTCCGCCGGCCCGTTACGTGTGGGGGAACTGCCAAGCGCCCTCGTAGGGTGAGCCCATGGGGGCGAGTCGGCGGAGGTCGATCGCGGCGACGCGAGGCGAGAGACCGAGCGCGCTCGCCGCTAGGCCCCGGAAGCGACCCGGCGGGTCTTGCGGCGTCCGTCAGTCATGAGCATCTGGCGACGGAACGGAGCATCGGCTCTGGTAGCTTGGCAGGGTAAGCAGCGTGTGGAACCCCAGGTCGCCAACCGGCGAGCCGGGCCGGGGAGCTGCGAACCGGTCGAGGTGTTAGATGTCGGGTCCGCGGTCGTGAACCGCCCGGAGAGCCACATGAGTGTCGGCGATGCCATCCAGTTGTTCCTCCCTCTCTCTGGTGCCGTGGTCTCGATCGTGGGAGCAGGCGGCAAGACGACGGTCCTTTTCGAGCTGGGCGAGCACCTCGCCAATCGCGGTCCGGACATACTCCTCACGACTACCACGAACATCTTCGATCCTCGCGGGGATCCGGGTCGGCGGTTCGATCAGGTTCTGTTAGAGGCCGATCTGGCTGAACCTTTCGAAGAGCCGGGCGAAATCCCCGCCTGCCGTGATCACGGACCTTCCCCTAAGAGACGGGGACGGCTCATCGTCCTGGGCTCTCGCGAGGTACCCGCCACGGGCAAGCTCCAAGGGATCCATCCCAGTTGGATGGCCAGGCTGAGTCGGGATTGGGCTTACGTACTCGCGGAAGCAGACGGCGCCAAGCGCAGGTCCATTAAGGCCCCCGGAGATCATGAACCCGTGGTGCCGCCGTCGACAGGAGCCGTGATCGGCGTTGTCGGCTTGGATTGCCTGGGGCGTCCGATGGACGGGGCTACCGTCCACCGCCCGGAGCGCTTTCAGGCGGTGACCGGTTGTCCCATGGGAGCACCGATCCGACCACCGCATATCGCTGCCTTGGCTCGCGCTCCCGAAGGCCTGTTCAAAGGCGCCCCTCCCGGATCGCGCAGGATCCTCCTGCTCAACAAGGCGGATCGCTGCATCCTGCCACCTGCCGAGGTGCTCCAAGAGATCCTCGCCGCCGGACCTCTGGAGACGGATCTGACCGCCGTCTGCTCGCACGAGGGATCAAATTCTCCGGGACGCGTCCTGATGCTCGCACCGGCTTCGGGCTTTGGCACACGGGATTCGACCGTGGGGCCGAGCATCGCCGAAGGGCCGCCGGGATCCAGACTGAGGTTCGGGGCCTGCCGATGATCTACCTTGACAACGCGGCGACCAGCCATCCCAAGGCTCCAGGCGTGGCAGAGGCCATGGTGCGCTTCATGACGGACACCGGAGCGAGCCCCGGCAGGGGCACCCATCCGCTGGCCCAGGCGGCGGACCGCCTACTTTTCTCGGCGCGCGAGCGCTGCGCCGCGTTCCTCGGGGTGCCCGAACCCGACCGCCTCGTGTTCACCAAAAACGCCACGGAAGCCCTCAACCTGGTGCTCATGGGTCAGGTGCCCGCTGGAGGCTCGGTAATTCTGAGCTCCTTGGAGCACAACGCGGTCATGCGCCCCTTGCACTACCTGGAAGCCCACCGGGGCGTGCGGCTCTCTCAGATCCCTTTCGACGCCTGCGGCCGCCCGGACCCCGAGTCCCTCCGCACCGCGATGACCCGGCCGGCGGACCTCTTCGTGTTGACTGCCGCGAGCAATGTGACCGGCTGCCTTACGCCCGTCGCAGAAATCTCACGCCTCTGTAGACGGGCTGCGATCCCTCTTTGCATCGACGCCAGCCAGGCTGTGGGCCATGTCACACTGCCCTTGGACGGCGTCAGCTTCCTGTGCTTCTCAGGCCACAAGGGGATGCTCGGGCCGGTAGGCACCGGAGGGCTGTACCTCGCGCCCGGATTCCATCCGGAGCCTCTCTTGCGCGGAGGGACGGGGAGCCTCTCCGAAAGCGAAGAACAGCCCGACTTCCTGCCGGATCGTTACGAGGCTGGAACTCTTAACCTCGTTGGACTGGCGGGGCTGCTTGCGGCCCTTGATTTCCTCGAGGCCCGAGGTCCCGCCAGTATCCGCGAGCAAGAGGCGTCGCTGTGCAAGCAACTGCTCGCCGGCATGCTGGATCTTCCCGGCGTCTCTTCGCCGGGGCCCGAGCCCGGCGCAGCTCGCGTGCCCGTCGTCTCACTCTCGGTTGAGGGCCATGATCTGGGGGAGATCGGCGCTGAATTCAACCGGCGGGACATCGCGCTGCGCGTGGGTCTGCATTGTGCGGCCGCCGCCCATCGCAGCATTGGCACCTTCGGGGCGGGCGGAACCCTACGGTTCTCACCAGGCTTTGCTACCAGTGAGGAAGAGATCGATGCGGCGATCGAGACATTGGAGGCGGTCCTTACATGAGCGATTCTCCGGCGTTGACGACATACACTCGCTTCTCCGGCTGCGGCGCGAAGCTCGGCCCAGGGGTGCTCGACGAGGCGCTGTGCGGACTTAAACAGCCCGCCTACCCGCAGCTTCTGGCTGGGTTTTCCGGCTCCGAGGACGCGGGGCTTTTCCTCTTGGACGACGGTCTCGCACTGGTCCAGACCGTGGACTTCTTTCCACCCATCGTGGACGACCCGTACATGTTCGGGCGCATCGCCGCCGCCAATGCTCTCTCGGACGTGTATGCCATGGGTGCACGTCCCCTCACTGCCCTCTGCCTCGTCTGTTATCCCCTGAAGAGCCTAGGCCTGGACAGCTTGAAAGCCATGATGGACGGTGGCCTGGACGCCCTCATCGAGGCCGGCTGCGCCCTGCTAGGGGGGCACAGCGTGGAGGATGCCGAACCGAAACTTGGCTACGCCGTAACCGGGCTCGTCGATCCCAAGAGAGCCTGGCGCAACAACACGCTTCGACCCGGGGCAGCCTTGATCCTCACCAAGCCTCTCGGCACAGGACTCCTGAACATGGCACTGAGAGGTGAGTGCGCGAGCGAGGAGGCTCTGAACCTCGCTCAGACCTCGATGGCCCTGCTCAACAAGCGGGCGGCGGAGATTCTGGCGGAAGGAGACGTCTGGGCGTGCACGGACGTCACCGGCTTCGGCTTGGCCGGTCACGCTGCCGAGATGGTGGACGGCGCGCCTTGCGGGCTGAAGATCCGGTACGCCGATCTGCCGCTGATCCCCGGTGTGGAGGAATGGGCCGCCATGGGGCTCGTCCCCGAGGGCACGTTCCGGAACAAGCAGGGTCGCATGCGCTTCATCGAGAATGTCGAGGCCCTCGATCCGGTCATGCTCGACATCCTCTTCGATCCGCAGACTTCCGGAGGTTTGCTGGCTGCTGTCCCCGCTGATGGGGCGACGCAGCTGCAGGAAGTCTTGAGGGCCGAGGGAGTGTCCGCAACCTTGATCGGCGAGACCGGTGGGAGGTCGGGCACCGTGGAGATCCTCGTCTGATGCTGGTTTTGGCGACTTTCCCCTCCACCCACGCGGCTCTTCGGGCTGAACAGGAGCTGACGGGGGAAGTACCGTTGGAGCTGATCCCCGTGCCTCGCCAAATTCGCAGCGATTGTGGATTTGGTCTCCTTGCTGGCCCACTGGACCCTCACGGGGCTGGCCGCGCAGTGATGATCCTCAGGGGTCACGGCGCCACAGGCCTCTGGCGCGTTCTCGAACTAGATTCGCCGACATCTCGGCACAAGGAGAAACGCTATGAGCCCATCCCGTAGGGTCCTTGATGCTCGGGGTCTCGCGTGCCCGCAGCCCGTGATTCTCACCCGCAAGGCTCTTGCCGAAGGCGGTTTCAGTGAGCTGGAGGTGATCGTGAACACCTCCTCCGGAAGAGAGAACGTCGCTCGCTTCGCTGGCCATGCAGGATGCACCATCGGCAGCATCGAGGAGTCCGGTGAGGAGACGCGGATCGTGATCCAGCCGCCCGTGGCCAACTCGTCCGACCCGACCTCAACGGGATCCCTCACCGACGCCACGATGCCCCTCTTGGAGCCTGGCATCCAGACTGTCTTCCTCTCTAGCCGGACCATCGGGAGAGGCGATGACGAACTAGGCGCCCTGCTCATGCGGGGCTTCCTCTACACCCTTACCGAATCCGAAACAGTCCCTCAACGGGTGCTTCTCATGAACAGCGGCGTGACACTGGCGGCCGAAGGCTCAGAGCACCTCGAGAACTTGCGGCGTCTTGTCGATCTTGGCGTCGAGATCCTCGCCTGTGGCACCTGTCTCGAGTTCTACAAGCTCACGGATCAGCTGGCCGTAGGCCGAGTCTCGAACATGCAGGAGATCGCCGAGTTTCTGCTCCAAGGCAAAGCCCTTAGTCTGTAGGGGCATAGACCTGAAGACACGCGTCGCCGATCAACCGGCCAGATCACAGATCGTCTCGCGTGTCGTATGTGGGAAAGTCTCGCCTCCGACACCGGATCTGAGCAGGTCTTCCCTCCCTGAGAGTTCCAGCAACTTTTGCACTGTCACCTGTCGTGCGCGCTGCGTGCGCGATCTCAGAGGTCGTGATCTCGGGAGTACGACCTCGGTCGTGTCACGCGTCAGACGAGTCGCTGGCGTGGCGCTCGATCGGACCGAGATTCGTTGCCGGCTGAGCCGTATCCGCGACTCTCATGAGTGCCCCAAGCTTCTCTGCGATCGCCTGGTCACGTTCAAGCGTGGCGTGCTGGTACCGGATGGCCATGCGTTCGGTCTTGTGGCCAAGCCAAGCCATTAGCTCGCGAACAGTGGCACCGGCCGTAGCCGCCCAGGTTGCACCGGAACCCGCGCAGATCGTGGAAGTGGAGTGCCTCGGCGCCAGCCGCAGCGCACGCCCTAGCCCAATTGAAGCGAAGCTTCGTTCGCCGCATGGGGTGACCCTCAGGCGAGGTGAACACGAGCGCATCTGCCTCAGGCCGTACGTAGTCCCCTAAGTGCTGTTCGAGGATCACGACCAGCTCAGCAGGGATGGCGACCGTCCGCTGACTCTCGGATTTCGGCTCGACAGTCAGCGTAGGCGCGGGCTGTAGCGCTACTCCCCGCAAATCCTCCCGCCGGCGGGAACTTCAACGGGCCAGTTTCACCGAACGGGCGCGGCCCGCCTCCTTCGGCGAGGTCGACAAGCGGCCCGAGGACGAGGCCGGCCTATCGCCGGAGGACGCGGGGGCCCTGCGACGGTCGATCGCCACGCTCCCACCACAAAGCCCGCAGCGGGCTCACCCGTGAGGGCGCTCGCGAGTCTCGCGAACTCGTACGGGCATTGAGAAAGCTGCGACGATGGCGCTAGCGTCGATGTATCGGGTGAAGGGAGGAGCCGCGGTGGCTGATGAGGTTAGGGACCGCTATGTGGTTCGCCTCTCTTGTGGGCACGAAACGCTTGAAGTGGTCTCGGTAAGTGAGATCGCTACCCCGGTCGGCGGCTATTTCACTTGCAACGAGTGCCAGCGGCGACAGCAGATCCTGGAGTCCTTTCGGGTCGATCCATAGGCGCTCGGACCACGTCAGCCCCGGTGCCGACCTCGTGCTTAACGTGCGATCCTCATAAGCCGAATCGATTTCAGCGTTCGCAGCCGCCGAAGGTGCCGACCTGCCACAGTTCGACTGTGACAACGAGAGCCGCCTCGCTTGTGTTGCTCAGAACGAACCGTGCGACCCGATTCATGAATAAGAGCGTGCGCGGATAGGTGT
>JBEKMZ010000046.1:0-26800 GCA_049523315.1 Acidimicrobiales bacterium
ATGAAGCCCACCTGGGGGCCATTGCCGTGGCCCACGACCACGTTCCAGCCTTGCTCGATCATCGAGGCTATGTGCACGCACGTTTCCTGGGCGGCCACGTACTGCGCGAACACGTCCATGCGCGTCCGGTCCTTTATCAGCGAGTTCCCGCCGATGGCCACCACGGCTAGCTTCCCGTTCATGGCGCCACTTCAGCTCATCGTCAGCGCCATAACGGCCTTCTGGCCGTGAAGGCGGTTCTCGGCTTGGTCGTACACGGCCGACTGCGGGCCGTCGATCACCTCGTCGGTCACCTCTACCCCGCGGTCGGCGGGCAGCGGGTGCATGAAGATGGCGTCGTCGTTGGCCATGGCCATGCGCCGCGAGTCGGTCACCCAGGAGCTGTACTTGCTGATGGCCTTGGCGCCTTCGGCTTCGTCAGTGGTCGTGAGCAGCGCCCCCCAGCTCTTGGCGTACACGACGTCGGTGCCGGAAATGCCCTTGTCGAAGTCGTCCATGACCTCGAAGGAGGCGCCCGTTTTGCGGGCGTTTTGGCGCGCTTGTTCGACGATGTCCTCCATGAGCGTGAACTCGGGGGGATGGACCAGCCGGACGTTCATCCCGAAACGGGGCAGTAATAGGGCAAGGCTCTGGGGGACGCTGATCGGCTTCTGGTAGCTGGCGGCGCACGCCCAGCTCACCGTGGCCGTCTTCCCCCTCGGGTCGCCGAAGCGCTCGATGATCGTCATGAGGTCCGCCAGCGCCTGGTGGGGGTGGTAGATGTCGCACTGCATGTTGAGCACGGGGACCCGGCTCGCCTGGGCGACGTCACGGATGTAGGAGTTGCCGACCCCCCAATCGACGTTGCGGATGGCGATCCCGTCGTTGTAGCGACCGAGGATCTCCCCGATCTCTTTGGCCGTGTCGCCGTGCGCTATCTGGGTAGTACGGCTCTCGATGAACTGGGCGTGGCCTCCGAGCTGGGCCATGCCCGCCTCGAAGGAGGCCCGCGTCCTGGTGCTGGAGAAGAAGAACAACATGGCGAGCACCTTGTCACGCAGGTAGGGGTGAGGCTGCCCGAGGGCTCTGTCCCTCTTCAATGTAAAGGCCACATCGACCAGGGTGTCGAGCTCGTCCTTGGTCCACTCCTGAAAGTCGATCACGTCTCTTCCGCGCAGGTTGGTCTGCATTGGCTCTCCTACTCGACCGCGCCGAGCACGAGCGATAGAAGGGCCATGCGCATGACGACGCCGTTGAAGGCCTCGAACCAGTAGCGGGCGTGGCGGGTGGCGTCGACGTCGGCCGGGAGCTCGTCCATCCTGGGCAGCGAGTGCAAGATGATCGAGGTGCTCTTGGCCTTGTCCCGCAACAACTGGCGGGTGACCTTGTAGGCGGCCGGGGTGAGCCCCTTGTCGTCGTGGGCCTCGTCGCGTGACTTGGTGTAGTCCGCCTGCACTACCGGCTCCATGTAGATGACGTCAGCCTCGGCGATGCACTTCTCCACGCTCTCGACTTCGCGGTACATCACGTTGCGCTCGTCCAGCTCGGCCTTGAACTCCGGCAGCAGCGACATGTCCGGCGGGCACACGACCAGCCCCTCCATGTCGAACTGGGACATGGCGTAAAGGATCGAGTGCATGGTGCGCATACGCATGTCGCCCACGCATAGTACCTTCAGCCCGTCCAGGGTGCCGAAGTGCTTCCAGACCGTGTAGAGGTCTGTGAGGACCTGGGTAGGGTGCTCGCCCCACCCGTCCCCGCAGTTGATGATGGGCACCGACGCCCACT
The DNA here is from genome assembly GCA_049523315.1 of Acidimicrobiales bacterium. GTDB lineage: Bacteria > Actinomycetota > Acidimicrobiia > Acidimicrobiales > Bog-793 > Fen-455. The sequence goes on from JBEKMZ010000046.1 coordinate 1,768, forward strand.
TGGCCGCCTCGTGGGGAGCGCCTTGCTGGAAATGCCGCATGGCGATGACGTCGCCGTAGTACTCGAGCATATGGACGGTGTCTTTGATCGTCTCCTGATAAAAGTCACCGGCACGTGTCATCTTCGCGTCCGAGAAGCCCAGCACGTGGCCGCCGAGGCGGTGCATCGCGGCTTCGGTCGCAAGGCGCGTCCTCGTGCTCGGCTGGTAGAAAGCCGTAAGCAGCGTCTTGTGCTTGAGCAGGTCCCCATTGCGTCGTTCGGCTGCAAAAGGCTTCAACCGATCGGCTACGGAGAAGATCTGGAAGTACTCCTCCCGCTCCATGTCCTTCAAGGACAAGATGTCTCGACCGAGGAAACTCCTCATTGCGCTATCCCCTTTCGTCTTGCTGATCGATGAACCCTCGCGCGCCTATATGGGCGCGGCCATACCTGCACCAGCCATCCTGCCGGGCCAAGGCACGCCTAGATAGGGTCCTTCGTCCTCACCTTACAAGCCATTGTGCACTTGCGCGTGTATCAATCCCACAGTGTCTGGGCGCGTCGGGCGAGCTCGCGATGGGCGGCCCGCAGGTCCACTCCTACAAGCGCGCCATCGGTGACGACCGGCTCGCCGCCCACGAGAAGATGGACCACACGACGAGACGGCCCGAGCACGAGACCGGTGACGGCATCCTCGATGTCGGCGATGTCGTCGGCCGGCCAGACGGCAATGTCGGCCGGCGCGCCTACAGCCAGGCGTCCGAGATCCGGGCGGCCCAGACACCTCGCGCCACCGGAAGTGGCCAGCTCGAGTGCCTCGTCGGGCGTAAGAGCGTCGGGCTGGCCCGAACGCAGCCGTGCGAGGAACAGTGCCTGCTTCAGTTCCGGCAGGAGGTCGCCGCTCTCGCTCGAGGCGGCGCCGTCGATCCCGAGCCCGACCGGGCTCCCGGCGTCGAGCAGATCGCGGACGGGGCAAAAGCCTGACCCGAGTCGGGCATTCGAGCTAGGGCAATGGGCGACCCCCGCTCCAGCGGCACCGATCCTTGTCACCTCGGAGGCGTTGAAGTGGATGCCGTGCGCGTACCAAACGTCGGCGTCTAGCCATCCGAGCTCCTCGACGACATCGAGAGGGCGCGCCCCGAAACGCGCCAGGCAGTCGCGCTCCTCGGCGAGTGTCTCGGCTAGGTGGGTGTGGAGCCGTAGGCCGAGGCGGCGGGCGAGCGCCGCTGACTGGTTCATTAGCTCTCTTGTCACAGAGAACGGGCTGCAGGGCGCGACCACGACCGTGACCCGGTCGCCGTCGTGCAACCGGGCAACCACCGACTCGGTCGAGTTGAGGATGTCGTCGGTGCGCTCGACAACCTCATCGGGGGGCAGTCCCCCTGCGCTCTGGCCGAGGTCCATCGAGCCGCGCGACAGGTGCAGACGGACCCCCACGTCGCGTCCCGCCGACGCGATCGCGTCAAAGACCGAGTCGTCGCCCCTGGGGACTATGTAGTGATGGTCAGCGACCGTCGTCGCCCCGCTCAGGGCCAGCTCGGCCAGGCCGACTGTCGCCGCCACCTGGACGTCGGCGACCGAGATGCGAGCCCAGATCGGGTAGAGCTCCTGGAGCCACGCGAACAGGTCGCAGCTCGTGGCACGACCGCGAGTAAGCCACTGGTACAGGTGATGGTGCGTGTTGACAAGCCCGGCGGTGACTATGGCCCCGTCGCACTCGATCACCTCGTCACCAGCTTGCGGCGCGATCGATCCGATCCCGGTGATGACACCACCTTCGACCGCCACCTCGCCTGGCGAGCGTGCTCCTCGGAGAACAGTTCGTGTGGTCACACCTTGTCGTACCGTGCGCCCGGAGCAGCTGTCAATTGCTCTCAGACCGCAGATGAGGCCCCGCTTATGCGCTTAAGTCCGGTGAGGACGATCGGGGCAGTTTGCCGGAATCGAACGAGACGGGCGAGAATCAGTTTGTGAATATCTACGGACTCGACACAGAAGTCATTGACCCCGCGGCAGTCGAGCGGACAGCGCAGCGTTTCCGCGAGCAGCAGATCGTGCTGCCAACCTTCGCCCAGCTCGTGGAGCCGCGTTCGGCTCCGAGCGCCCAGCACGGCGAGTTGAGCGGCGTCGACAGGAACGCGGCCTCGCCTGCGAACCTCTGGCGCATCCACTGGTACAACAAGCTCGACGGGAGCCTGAGCGATGTGCCTGAGCACGTCGTGCTTCCGAAAGAACTGACCGGAGTTGACGCGCCGATCGTCGTCGCGTTCGGCGACCGGTTCCCGATGATCGGTGCCCACAAAGTGCTCGCCGCCTACGCCTGCCTGGCACCAAGGCTCGTGACCGGCGCCTTCGACCCGACGCGCCACCGCGCCATATGGCCCTCGACGGGAAACTACTGCCGGGGCGGGGTGGCGGTCTCGAGGCTCATGGGTTGCCACGGAGTGGCGGTTCTGCCAGAGGGCATGAGCCAGGAGCGCTTCGACTGGCTAGAGCGATGGGTCGTCGAGGAGAGCGACATCATAAAAACGCCGGGCACCGAGAGCAACGTCAAGGAGATCTACGACCGTTGCCACGAGCTCGCCCAGGACCCCGACAACGTCATATTGAACCAGTTCTGCGAGTTCGGTAACCACATCGTCCACCGGATGGCGACAGGCGCCGCGCTCGAGCGCATCGTCGAGCATCTCACGGCCTCCAACCCCGAGCTCGAGGCACGGGCATTCGTCTCGGCGACGGGATCTGCCGGAACGATCGGGGCCGGAGACCACTTGAAGGACCGCTTCGGCTCGCTCACTGTCGCCGTCGAGGCGCTCGAGTGCCCCACTTTGCTCTACAACGGCTTCGGCGAGCACAACATCCAGGGCATCGGCGACAAGCACGTGCCGCTCATACACAACGTCATGGCGACCGACGTCGTCGTCGCCATCTCCGACCGAGCGACCGACTCGATGAACATGCTCGCGAACACCGACGCCGGCCGCAGTTACCTATCGAGCCGGGGCCTGTCAGCTGAGCTTCTGACCGCGATCTCTTCGTTCGGCCTGTCGAGCTGGTGCAACGTCCTCGCTGCGGTCAAACTCGCGAAGCGGCTCCACCTCGGCGAGAACGACCTTGTCATGACGGTCGCCACCGACGGCGCGGTCATGTACCAAAGCGAGCTCTCCGAGGCCGTCAAGCGCGACTGGCCTGACGGCTTCGACGAGGTCTCAGCGGCACAGGTTTGCGGCGAGTACCTCCTCGGTGCGGGCGAGGATCACCTCTTGGAGTGCACCGACACCGACAGGAACCGGATCTTCAACCTCGGCTACTACACCTGGGTCGAGCAGCAGGGCGTCCCGATCGAGGAGTTCGAGGCACGCCGCGACCAGAGCTTCTGGCGCTCCTTGCTCGATCTCGTCCCTGTCTGGGACAACCTGATCGAGGAGCTGAACGGGCGCTCTGGCGCCGGCGCAGCCGTCTGAGGTCCGACCAGGCGGAGCTACAGCCCGAGCTGGCGGAGCACCTCCTCGGTGTGCTCACCGAGGCGCGGCGGCCGACGCCGGTAGGTTACTGGGCTCGCGGAAAGCCGCATGGGGTCGGCCACCTGCGCAACCTCGTCGCGGCCCGAGCCGTCGCCCACCTTGACGACTGGGTCGAGCCCGAGCCGGGCGGCGAGAGCAAAGGCCTCGCGGATGTCGTTGACGGGCCCTGACGGAACTTTCGCGCTCTCGAGGCGCTCCAGCCACAAGGCAGCGGGCTCCTCGCGAAGCTTCCGCCCGATGAGGGCAGAGAGCTCCCCGTGGTTGACCACGCGGGCCGGGTTCGTGGCAAACCGGTCGTCCGCGGCCAGCCACTGCATCTCGAGCACGCCGGCGAGGGCCGCGAACTGCCTGTCGTTTCCCACGGCTATGACGAGAGGGCGGTCGGAGGTAGCGAACATCTCGTAGGGCGAGACCGCCGGATGACGGTTTCCGATCGCGCGGGGCACTTCGCCCGTCGTGACGAAGGTGGAGGCCTGGTTTACGAGGCCGGCCAGGAGGCACGACATAAGGTCGACGTCGACCTGCTGGCCCTTTCCGGTCCTCGATCGGGCGAGCAGCGCGGCAAGGATCGCGTTGGCGGCGAACAAACCGGTGAGCACGTCGACCACAGCCACGCCGACCTTGGTTGGCTCACCGTCTTGCAGCCCGGTGATGTGCATGAGGCCGCCGACAGCCTGGACGATGAAGTCATACCCGAGCAGCGAAGCCCCTGCCCCCTCTCGCCCGAAACCGGAAACGGTGCAATAGACGACGCCGCAATTGGTGGCGGATACCTCCTCGTAGGAGAGTCCGACGCGCTCCATCGTGCCCGGCTTGAAGTTCTCCACGACGACGTCCGCCTTCTCTGCGAGCCGGCGGGCAACCTCTCGCCCGGTGGCGGACCCCAAGTCGACGGCAATGCTGCGTTTGTTTCTGTTGATCGCGAGAAAATAGGCACTCTCGCCATCGACGTAGGGGGGTCCCCAGGCCCGTGTCTCGTCGCCGGTCCCGGGCCGCTCCACCTTTACCACATCAGCCCCGAGGTCCCCGAGGAGCATCGTCGCGAACGGACCCGCGAGCACCCGGGAAAAGTCGGCTACCAGAACCCCTTCCAGGGCGGACGGCGGGCTTTTAGCGTCCATCGGGGTGTGAGGCTAATCGCTCATGCGGGTGGGTATCCCACATTTCGCTTGTCTTTTCCAGTACTTTCGCTCCGGTGATGCGACTGTCGGCCAGTTTTGCAAGGAGTGAGCGATGAGCGGGCAAGCCCCTCGACACCGCCGGGGTTCTGCCCGAGGCACCCAACAGTCTGGAATCAAGGCTTGGCTCGCGGGCCTGGCGCCAAGACAGCGCCTCGGGGTCCTCGGTGGCTCCGTGCTCGTCCTCGCCGCCGTCGTAGTGGTTCTGGTCGTCACCTTGTCGTCTGGCAGCCCCAAAACTGCCGGACACTCCACGACAACCTCGACCTCCTCCGGCGCGACTACCACGACCGGGACGCATCATCATCCTGTCCTCGTCGCGCACAACTGTCCGCTCACAGGTGTGCCTGCTCCCGGTGGCAAGGTTCCGCAACACCCCGCCCTCGCGGTGAAGATCGGGAACGACCCGAACTCGCGCCCCCAGAGTGGCCTTGACGATGCGGACATCGTCTACGAAGAGATGGCCGAGGGTGGGATCACTCGCTACATGGCCGTCTTCCAGTGCCAGAACGCCCCCCTGATCGGACCCATACGTTCGGTGCGCTGGGACGACTGGAACATGCTGCAGCAGTACGGCCATGCCATCTTGGCCTACAGCGGCGGGATCGACCCGTGGATGCAGGTGGCTGCCTCGCTCCCCTTCATATACAACGCCAACGGCAGCATCTTCCCAACCGCCAACGCGTACTTCCGATACAGCTCGAGCACTGCGCCCGCGGACCAGGGCGCCCCGTACAACTACTACTCGTCGACCGTGGCGCTGTGGAAGCTGTTTCCGAAGGTCACCAAGCCACCGCCACAACTCTTCAAGTTCTCCAAGGCGGTCCCGGCCAGTGCCACACCCGTCGCGTCCGCGTCGGTCGACTTCTCCGAGTCTTCGCCGGTCGTGTGGCACTGGAGCACGACGATCCACAAGTGGTTGCGCTACTACGACACCACGCCCGACACAGACCCCTCGGGGCATCAGTTCCAGGCCACTGACGTCATCATCCAGATCGTCCCGACCTCGCCCGGGCCCTACAGCGAGAGCGGCGCGGACAGCCCCGACGTCGAGAGCCACATGATCGGGACCGGCAAGGCGTACGTGCTGCGCAACGGCATGATCGAAAAGGGGACATGGAGTCGGCCCGGGCCTTACTCCATCACGAAGTTCACCTTCCCGAACGGCAAGCCGATGAGGCTCTACCCGGGCAACGTCTGGTACGAGTTAGTCCCCGACTACTGCACGGTCAGTTTCACGAGCTGAGCGGCGGTGGCACAGGGCTCGTCGCCCGCTTCGCACAACTACCGCCGGCTCTCGTACTGGTTCGACAGCCTGCCCGAGCCGGTGCAGAGCCGGGCCGGGCTTGACGGAGACCTCGATGTCGATGTCGCCGTGGTCGGTGCCGGCTACACGGGGCTTTGGACCGCCTACTACCTCACTAGGTCCGACCCCGGCATCAAAGTGGCGGTGCTCGAGCGAGACTGCGCCGGGTTTGGCGCCTCCGGCCGCAACGGAGGCTGGTGCTCGGCAATGTTCGCGACCTCCCCGGCCAAGCTCGTGCGTACCTACGGCAAAAGGGCGGAGGAAAGCCTCCGCAGAGAGCTCGAGCACACGGTCGACGAGGTCGGGATCGTGTGCAGTGAGGAGGGCATCACCTGCGATTACCGGAAAGGTGGCAGGGTGATGCTCGCCCGCAACGCCGCTCAGCTGCAGCGCGCGCGACGCGAGCTCGAGGAGGCGAGGTCCCTCGGCATCGCTGAGGGGGACCTGGCCCTCCTAGACCCCAACGAGGCGAGAGAGCTCGTTGGTGCGACCAGGGTCCTCGGGGCGATCTACACCCCGCACTGCGCCTCGATCCACCCGGCCCGTTTGGCTCGCGGGCTCGCCGATGCCGTCGAGCGCCGTGGTGGGCGCATATTCGAGCAGACACCCGCCCTCGAGATCCTTCCCGGGCGCGTCGTCACGACACGGGGGGTCGTGCGAGCCGAGGCAGTCGTGAGAGCGACGGAGGGCTTCAGCGGCCAGTTCCCAGGTGTGCACCGGGACGTCATCCCGTTCTACTCGCTCATGATCGCGACCGAGCCGCTCGACCAAGAGGTCCTGGAACACATCGGACTGCGCCGGGGCGAGACCTTTGCAGATATGCGCCACCTCGTCATCTACGGCCAGCGCACGCCCGACGGGCGGATCGCGTTCGGCGGGCGCGGGGCCCCTTATCACTACGGCTCACGGATCAAACCGGAATTCGACACCGACCGGCGGATCCATACTCATGTCCGAGACACGCTCGTCGAGCTGTTCCCGGCCTTGAGCGGTGTCCGTATCACGCACCGCTGGGGTGGGCCGCTCGGCATCGCCCGTGACTGGCACCCGTCGGTTGGCTTCGACCGGGCGAGTGGCCTTGGCTGGGCGGGCGGCTACGTCGGCGACGGTGTCGCCGTCACGAATCTCGCCGGCCGTACGCTCGCCGCTCTGATCACTGGCGCGGACGACTCGTGCACCCGGCTGTGCTGGGTCGGCCACCGATCGCGGCGCTGGGAGCCCGAGCCCCTTCGATGGGTAGGGGTCAACTCGGCCTTGCATGCCATGGCCTCGGCCGACCGAGCCGAAAAACGCTCCGGAAGGCCCTCGCGCCTCGCCGCGGCGATAGGACCTCTGACAGGCGGCTGAGAACCGCTCAGAGCGCCCGGACGGCCTTCTCAAGTACCGAGAGCCCGTCGTTCAACAAGTCGTCCGAGATGACGAGCGGGGGCAACAGGCGCACGATGTTGTCGTAGGTGCCGGCCTTCAACAAGATGACGCCCTCGGCATGGCACGCGGCCAGGACCTTGGAGGCCGCAGCCGGATCGGGCTCCTTGGTCTCAGGATCGGTCACGAATTCGAGAGCGGCCATTGCCCCGATCACGCGGACCTCGCCCACAGCCGGTGCCTCCTCGGCGAGGCCCCGGAGCCGAGAGTTGAAGATTTCGCCGATGTGCTGCGCGCGCGCCATGAGCCCACGGGACTCGATCTCGCGAAGAGTGCCGAGCGCGGCAGCGCACGAGACGGGATTACCGCCGAAGGTCGAGCCGAGACCGCCGGGGTGAACCGCGTCCATGACGTCGGCCCTGCCAGTGATGCCACCGATGGGGAGACCACCGCCGAGCCCCTTCGCCGTCGTGATGAGGTCAGGCACGAGGCCAAAGTGCTCACTCGAGAACATCTTTCCGGTCCGCGCCATGCCCGCTTGTACCTCGTCGGCGATGAACACGATCCCGTGCTGCTTGCAGTACTCGGACAATCTCGGGAGGAACCCGTCGCCCGGGATGATCACACCGCCCTCGCCCTGCACCGGCTCCAAGAGCACGCACGCGATCCGGTTGCCTCCGATCTGCTTGTCCATCGCTGCGATCGCCTGCTCCGCGCAGGCTTCGCCGCAGCGTTCAGGGCTTGCCCCGGCCGCGCAACGGTACGGGTAGCTGAAGGGCACCCGGTAGACCTCAGGGGCGAAGGGACCGAAGCCCGACTTGTAGGGCATCGCCTTTGCCGTAAGGGACATCGTGAGCAGCGTGCGACCGTGGAAGGCATGGTCGAAGACGACCACGGCCTGCCGGCCGGTGAACGAACGGGCGATCTTGACCGCGTTCTCGACCGCCTCGGCGCCAGAGTTGACGAAAAAGCTCCGCTTCTCGTCCGGCCCGGGGGCCAGCGCGTTCAGCCGTTCGGCCAAGGTTATGTAGCTCTCGAAGCCGGTGACCTGGAAGCACGTGTGTGTGAATCGCGCTACCTGTTCGTTGACCGCCTCCACGACCAAAGGTGCGCTCGAGCCAACGTTCAAGACGGCGATCCCCCCGCCGAGGTCGATAAACGAGTTGCCATCCACGTCGAGCACGATGCCGCCATAGGCACGTTCGGCGAAGATCGCCATGGTGGCACCGACGCCCGCAGGCAGTGATGCCCTCCTGCGAGCTGCGAGCTCCACCGAGCGGGGCCCGGGGATGGCCGTCCTTATCTCGCGCGACTGAGAGATTTCGACAGGCTCCACCACGATCACCACCTGGGGTCTGGCGGGCAGGCACCCAAAGTCGGCACCACCCGCGTCGGTTCGATTGCCCCCGAGCTTACCGACGGTGACCTGGGATGCCAACGTGTCGGGCTCCGTTTCGCACGAAGCGGCTCAAGCTAGGCTCCGCCGGTGCTGATCTTGAGCATCCATCATCTGGCGCATGCCAGCCTCGTTGCACAGTCCAGCCACGCGCATGCGGCGAAACAGAGCAAGATCACGTTTTTCCAGGCGATCGTCCTCGGGATCCTCCAGGGAGTTACCGAGCTTTTCCCGGTCTCGAGCCTGGGCCACACCGTGGTGTTCCCTGCCTTGTTCAACTGGCACAACCTGGTGGCCTCGGAGAGCAAGCCTGAGTCGTTCTGGCTCGCGTTCGTCGTCGCCCTCCACGTCGGGACCGCACTAGCCCTCGTGTGCTACTTCTGGCGCGACTGGGTGCGCATCGTCGGCAGCCTGCTGCACTCGATCGGCACACGGACGATCACGACGCCGACCGAGCGGCTCGGCTGGCTGCTCGTGGTCGCGACGATCCCAGCGGGCATCACGGGGCTTCTCTTTGAGCACGAGCTACGGGTGCTTTTCACAAAGCCGCTCGCAGCTGCGATCTTCCTTGTCATTAACGCCTTCATCCTCTTCGGCGGCGAGGTCGCCCGACGTCGTGCCCAGCTGCGCGAGCACAAACGCCATCTGTCGGCGCGCAAGGAGCTCGATTTCAAAGAAGCCGCTGTGATCGGGACGGCTCAGGTGACAGCGCTGCTCGCGGGCATCAGCCGCTCCGGTGTCACGATGGTGGCCGGCCTGATCCGTGGCTTGGACTATGAGGACGCGGCCCGGTTCTCCTTCCTGCTCGCGACACCCGTGATCCTCGCGGCAGGGATCGTGAAGGTTCCCGATCTGCTCGGGCCGCTCGGTGACGGCGTGAGGGCTCAGGCGCTCGTGGGCGCCGCTTGCGCGTTTGTCGGAGCGTTCATCTCGGTCGCGTTCTTGACCCGTTACTTCAAGACGCGCACGCTCTGGCCTTTCGGCTTGTACTGCCTGGTGGCGGGGACCTTCTTCCTCGTCCGCTTCGCCTGAGGACCCTCGCTCCTAATCTGGCGCCATGAGCATCTACGACATATCCATCGGCTCTCTTAAAGGCGAGCCGCTCGACCTTCACAGCTACGAGGACAAGGCTGTCCTCGTGGTCAACGTCGCCTCGCGGTGCGGGCTCACGCCCCAGTACGCCGGCCTGGAAGGCCTGCAGGAACGCTACGGTGACCGTGGCTTTACCGTCCTCGGGGTCCCTTGTAACCAGTTCATGGGCCAAGAGCCCGGATCGGCGGAGGAGATCGCGACATTCTGTTCCACCACCTACGGTGTCACGTTCCCGATGACAGAGAAGATCGAGGTGAACGGGCCCGGGCGTCATCGCCTCTACCGAGAGCTGACGCCTCTGGCGGACGTGCAGGGAAAGGCGGGCGACGTCGAGTGGAACTTCGAGAAGTTCCTCGTCGCTCCGGGCGGGCGGCCCATAGCCCGTTTCCGTCCTCAGACCGAGCCGGACGCACCCGAGATCCTCGCCGCGATCGAGTCCGCGCTCGCGCGCTGAGCTGGCAGGACCGGAAAGCCAGCGGCCGGGACGATCGAGCACAGGAGCCCACGTGGCCGATGTCAGTGGAGACCTAGTCATAAAACGGGGCCTCAAGATCCCGGCGGGCGAGCTTCAGTGGCGATTCTCCGGCAGCGGCGGCCCAGGCGGGCAGCACGCGAACACCTCCAACACAAAAGTGCTGCTGACGTGGGCCCTCGAGGAGTCCGACGTGCTCACGGAGCTCCAAAGGGCGCGCCTCGTCGAGAAACTGGGTCCTGTCGTTCGTGTTGTGGCTGTCGACGAGCGCTCACAGACGCGCAACCGCGACCTCGCCCTGGAACGGCTCCGCGACCGGGTTAGGGCTGCCCTTGTCGTACGCGCCCCGAGGCGGCCGACAAGGCCGACAAAGGCCTCCGTTGCCCGCAGGCTCGCCGACAAACGTCTGACGTCGGAGCGCAAGAGCGCCCGAAAGGCCGGCCGAGACTCAGAAGAATAGGGCCCCGAACAGCAAGCGGGCGGCGCCGGCGGGTGCCGCCGCCGTGTCACGGCCCCTGGTCAGGCCGGCTCTTTTGGCCCCCTTAGCTGCCCCTCGCAAGAGCCCAAGGCTCAGGACCGATATTCTCGAGTGGGCTCGCGGGGCGTCCGCGAGAACAGTCGGGGCGACGGATCGAAGAGCCTAAGCAACTTGATCACGCCGAATCGGCAGGGAGCGCTGGAGCGACAAGGATCATGGCAGTGGACACCGCCGGGACGGCGACAGGGAGCGCTCCTGCACGCGCCGACACCCCGGGACCGGACGCGCCCAATTCCGCAGCGCCCGAAGGCGAACCGCCTTCGACACTCGCTCCGGTCGCGCTCGCTGGGACCTCGTATCGTCTATTCGCCGTCACAGCCGGATTAGCAGCGGTCCTCCTGGCGGTCTTCGTCATGTGGGCGGCGGCCAACCCGGGCGGCCGGGCCCACATCGTCGACGTCGACATAGTCGTCAAGCTGGCCACCGCCACTCTCGCAGCGGTGAGCTGCTTCTTGTTCGGCCGGCGGGCCGGCTCTGAGCTGCGCCTGGCGTGGATGTGGATCGGCTCTTTCGCCTCGATCTGGGCAATCGGGGAGGCCATCACGACCGGATACAACTTTGCGAGAAACGGTGCCATCCCGTTCCCGTCGCTTGCGGACGCAGGCTTCCTCGTCGCGCTGCCACTTGCCGCGATCGGGGTGCTCCTATTCCCACTGGCGCCACGAGTCGGGCTCTCCCGTGCCCGAATGCCACTCGACGGAATGATCGTGGCCGGCTCGCTCTTGATCGTCAGCTGGACCACCGCCCTCGGGACCGTCTACCACTCCGGCTCGGGAAGTGTCTTCTCCCAGGCGGTGGGTCTCGCCTACCCGATAACCGACGTCATCGTCGCCACCGTTGGCATTTCCGTCCTCGCCCAGGGCCGCAACCGCCAGCGCCTCGCGCTGGCATTTGTCGTGGCCGGTCTGCTCTGTTTGACCGTCACCGACAGCAGCCTGGCCTACCTGGTGCATACGTCGTTTCGTTACGACACCCTCGTCGATGCAGGACGCGTCGCAGGCTGGCTGCTCATCGCCCTCGCTCCGATATGGCCCATGGAACGCGCGACGAACCAGAGCGAGGACGTGAAGGGCCCTTCGGCATGGCAGGTCGCCCTGCCCTATGTCTTCCTCGCCGTCGCCATCACAGCCGCCGCGGTGAAAGACGTCGGGTCTCATCGCCTCGGCCCTTTCGTGCTCATCGCCGGGCTGTGCGTCATAGCCGCCCTGCTCGCCCGGCAAGTGCTCACAATGGTCGAGAACCTCCGCCTCACCGACCAGATGCAGTACGCGGTGAGCACGCTGCGCGCGAACCAGGTCGAGCTCGTGCACTTCGCACTGCACGACTCTTTGACAGGCCTTCCGAACCGGGTGCTGTTCGCCGACCGCATCGAGCACGCCCTCTCCCGGCGGGCGTCGCCGACCCGGCGCGTCGCGGTGATGCTTTGCGATCTCGACAGCTTTAAGGACGTGAACGACACCCTCGGCCACTCGAGCGGTGACGAGGTGCTGATCGCGGCGGCAGAGCGCCTCAGCTCGTGCGTCCGCCCGGCGGACACCGTCGCACGCATAGGCGGGGACGAGTTCGCCATCCTCCTCGACGACGCCTCGGGCGTGGACGAGGTGGCCTCGGTCGCCGCCCGCGTGTGCTCGGCGATGAGGACACCTTTTACGATCGCCGGGCGCGACTTCATCGTCAAGGCGAGCGTCGGCGTGGCGATGGCGGACCAGCAGGACACCGTTAGCGAGAAGCTCCTCCAGGACGCGGACGTGGCCTTGTACGCGGTCAAAGACGCCGGGGGCGACGACTACACGTTCTTCGAGCCCCGTCTCGGCAAGGCCTACGTCGACCGCCTCGGTCTCCAAGCCGAGCTTTCGGTGGCCCTCGACAAAGGTGAGCTCTTCTTGGAGTACCAGCCCGTCGTTGAGCTCTCTTCAAGTCGCACCGTCGGGGTGGAGGCACTCCTGCGCTGGCGCCATCCACGGCGAGGTGTGCTGCAGCCCCTCGATTTCCTGGCGATCGCGGAGAGCTCGGGCACCGTCGTCCAGATCGGCACCTGGGCGATGGGCGAGGCGCTGCAGCAGCTGCGTGGCTGGAAACAGCGTGTGCCGGCTGCGGCAGAGCTGTGGGTGGCTGTCAACGTCTCGGCGAGGCAGCTCGCGAGTGGCGACCTCGTCGGTGCCGTCTCGAAGGTGATAGCGGCGAGTGGGCTCGCGCCCGAGTCGCTCCATATCGAGCTGACCGAGAGCGCCGTCATCGATCTCGTCGAATGGTCACTTCTCGTCCTTGGGGACCTGAAGAGCGTCGGGGTGTTGCTCGAGATCGACGATTTCGGCACCGGCTACTCTTCGCTCGCATACCTGAAGCAGCTACCAATTGATGGGGTGAAGATCGATCGCGCTTTCGTGGACGGACTCGGCACCGATCGCCGTGACGCTGTCATCGTCGAAGCCATCGTGTCGTTGGCACACGCATTGCACTTGAAAGTCGGCGCCGAGGGCGTCGAGAGCGACCGTCAGGTCGAGTGGCTCGGAACCCTCGGATGCGACTACGCACAAGGCTTCCACTGGAGTCCCCCGCTCCCTGCTTCTGATCTCGAGCGATGGCTCGATCGTAATTAGAAAGTCCCAGGTGGGAGTACACTCGGAACGACCCCTAGGCGAGGAGCGAGTCTGATGCGACTCAGGCGCAAGATCGTCACCGCCGGTATGAGCGTCGCGTGCGGCCTCGCCCTTGCGGCGTGCGGCCAGCAAGTAGTAGCTCATGTATCGGCCGCCGACACCGTCCATTCAGCTTTCGGCGGCGTGTTCAACAGCCCCACGACACGATTCGTCGTGACGGCCGAGAATCTGCCGGGAACCGCGAGCCTTGCGGACGGCAGCTTCTCGGTAGTGATCACGATGTCGAAAGGGCAGTCGAAGACGAATTGGCCGACGGAGATCTCCGTCTACCACGAGTCCGCGGATCTGGCAGACGTTCTCACGACTGGCGGGGCGTTCTATGTGAGAGTGGATGTGAAAGACATCGCCGCCTTTACGGGCTCGAGCGCCTACTCGGCGATATCGAACGAGTTCGACCAGATGTCCGCGCGTCCCGGTCTCGGCTTCCTGCACGACATCTTGGTCGGCAAGTGGGTCGGCATCTCGATGTCGACCTATCTCGGTATCGGTAAGCAGATCCTGCGCAAGGACATCGCGTCGGAGCAGCAGATCATGAAGGAGCTCCCGTCCGAGAAGGGCCTACTCTCAGAACTGCAAAGCCTCGCGAACCTGGGACCCAACTCGCCGAAGGTGAAGCAGCTGCGTGTCGAGGTGACCTCGTCGCTGATGCAGTCGCTGCACACGTGGCTCAGCATCCATCAAAAGACCACGGACGAGTACTCTTTGAGCCTCCCGCTCCGCTCTTTCGTGGGCTCGGTCGTGGACAAGCTCGCAAAGCCTGTGGAGTCGTTCCTGAACCAGCCGGCCGTGCCCCAGTCGAAGATCTCCCAGGTGCTCGACGAGATCCCGGCGGGCCTTTCCGTGAATGTCGACATATGGATATCGAACGGATCGCTGACGAAGATCCAGGCCTTCATCCCAACCACGAGCGCCTATCTCCTGATAGGCGTCTCGCACCCCTCCAGTGCTGTCACGGCCCCGAGCGGCGCGACCATGATCACAGCGGCTGCGCTAAAAAGCCTCGTCGGGGACCTGACCCCGAGCATTCCCAAGCTCCCGGGCAGCATGACGTTCATACCTGCGCCCTCCTCGAGCAGCTCCGGCACCGCGAGTCAGACCGCCACGAGCTCGTCTCCGACATAGCCGTGTCCGGTGGCTGAGCGCCGGGTCTCGAGACACCCGGGCTCACCCGGGCCGCCAGGTACTGTGTCGCGCTCCGGAAATAGCCCGTGGCTCCGGTCGGTTTGCATATACCCTCAGGAACCCGGTAGACCCGGCACGCCCGCCACGCCACAAATCCGCAGGCGGCTTCGGTGCTACTCTCGAGGCGACGTAGCTCTATCTCTTTAGTCTTCGAAAGAACGGAGCGACGCCATGTCTCGCCAGTTCAAGCGCAACGTTTCCGTCGCACTCGCCATCCTCGTCCTGACAACGATCAGCAGCCTTAGCCTTCCATCACTGGGCTCCGCCGCCACCCTCAGCTCGGTACTGTATCCCGATCCTAGTTGCCACTCCTGGCCCGGCGGTGACTTATGCGTCACCGTCACCAATTACACAATCACCTTCCGGCTTACTGATCCATCAGTACATCTCGGTGGAGGCCTTGGTGTAAATGTCGTTGCTGTGACCTTAGTCCTCCCTGGCCAGACCTCCAATCTCACAGGCTACGGCTGGACATGGGGACGCCGGGACTCCAACACCTACTCTGCCTCCGTACGCTTGCAGTACCCGGCTCTCTACGAACTCATACCGGGCCTCAGCCCGGATATTGGCCCGATGAAGAACTTCTATACCTATGTGCCCCAAATGCCTGGGAGCAGGCTGCAGATCGCAACCCTCACCCTCCCGACTGCCACGCAAGGGGTTCCCTACTCCTTCCGCCTACAGACCCGGCATGCCGTCTCAACCACCCGATGGACTTTGACCAATAACTACCTCTACTGCAAGCTACTCCCCACGGGCCTCCGCCTCATCGCTTCCGGATCTAAGGCCGGCACCATTACGGGCGTCCCTCGGAACGTCAGCAAATGGCTCCATCACTGCGACGAATCCAGTGGCAACGGCGCGTTTGACATCGACATCAACTGGATAATGGTACGAGATAAGGTTGGCCACACAGTGGTGGCCTTTGTCAGCTTCGTACTTGTCTCATAGCCGGTCCCGGCAACCTTCTCGCCTCTGGCTCGGCAATGATCGCATGGAGCGACTCGACCGTCAGGCGTTCCGTATGCGGCTATCTCGGACATAATCCCGCCGAGCTCATTGCAGTGAGCCGGTCCGGTACTGTCAAGCTATATGAGGCAGATTGATCAAGAAGTTACTGTCTTCGATGCCGCCTCCCACGGAAGCTGGTTGGCGTCGTGCTCGACCACGATAGTGACCGGGACAGGTGATACGGGGCGAAGAAACGTCAGGCTCGGCTTACCGTGTCCGTGTGACGGAAAGTTGTCGTGCTGGTACTCGCCGACACCGTCGCTTGGGACCGCGGTCTTGGGCAGGTCGGCTGGCGATGGCCGGCCGTTACTCTCATGTTTGCAAATAGTTTATGAGCCTCCATGGGGTGTTGGGTGTTGCGGACTTCCGGCCTGTAGAAAGCGCCTAATCGGAGCCGCAGGTCCGAAGGCGATCACGACTCGATTGCCGTCAAGCTCCACGGTTCCGAAGTATTCGTGAAACTCAGCGTCCAACTGGTCGTCGCGCTCGTAGATGGCGTGTAACTCAGGCGCGTTGTAATCGAGTGACAGGTCCGCTTCTAGCGCGACGCTCGCCAGTCGCGCCTCGTAAACGCGGCGCAGGATCGGTAAGGTTCCGATGGACAGGTTCCTGCACGCCTTGGCCTCGTCTGAGACGTGCACGTCAGGACGACGTGGGCGGAGGCCGTCGATGACTACTGTCCTTATCCCCGCAAGGTGGAAGTCGCTGTCCCACATCTCGCCGTGGGGATAATCCTCCAACCAGTAGGCGGCTGGTACGCCTCTCACCAGGCCAAGTCGTCGGAGGTTCTGTAAGGCTGAAAGTCCGCCATCCAGAAATGACCAACGTCGGCGAGGGTTTCCTGCCATAAGGTCCGTGCGAGAAGTCCTCTGGCTCGAACCGGCCGGTGGCGAGCAGGACCGATAGCTCGGCGGCATCGGGTACAAGGACCACTCGGGTGCTTGTGACGGGAAGTAGCTGAGGCAGAAATCCTGCGGTTTCATTGTACTTTCTGGCGCGAACGTAGAGACAGGGTCGCCTGTACAAGTGCGCCTAGAGGCACCGTCGCCAACGGACCGCCGTCGTGGGTACCCTGAGTGTGTGGCACCGCGGAGTGTTCGGAAGGTCGTTGACGCAGAACTGGCTGTTGGCATTCCGATTTGGAGCGCACACACCGAGGCCGAGCTAAACGAGTTGCACCCGCCACCCAAGCCAGGGACCTACAAGTGGGTGCCGCACAAGCCCGAGCCGCCGCAGCCTCGCGATGAAATCGAGGCAGCGCTCGTCGAGTGGAACTACGAGTGGGAGCAGGGCGAACTGGACGGTTGGCCCTCGGACGAAGCGCTGTCTGACTGGCAGGCGCGTGGTCGTGGGCTTGCTCACCGGCTACAGGACCGACATCCGGAGTGGCAGGTCCTGTACGCGGCCGAGGGGGCGTGGGAGTTTATGAAACCGCCGTGGGACGAGGCACAGTAGGCAAGCGCGGCGCATACTGAGCGCACCTCTCGAGCTCGGAATTGATACCGCTGACCAGCACGTTGACGCCTTCGGACCGGAGCCCCTCGATTTCATCGGTGAGCCAGTCCTCGCCGCGCGGGCAGGCCATCGTCGCAAGGCGACCAGGGCGGTCGCGCTCGACTAGGTACAGGGCCGGTTTTATGGGTCACCTGGTCAGGAGGCGCAGGCTAATGAAATACGTCACGTACCCGCCGCCGTGGTCATCCTGGTGGCTGTGGGTTCGTTGTAGGGGGACCTCTCTCCGGCGGGTCCAGTCCGGATGGCTCCACGGCCGCGGCACGGTGACGAGCCGGATCGCCTCGACGAGCCAGGTCCGCAGCGACTCGTCGAAGAACGCCGTGCTGGTCGTTTCGTACGGGTCAACGGAGATAGTCCCCCGACCCGCAACGAGCGGGGCCGTGGGCAAGGGATGATTGGTCGAGGGGTATCCGAGTAGGAGGTCCGGTACTTCCAGGGCGACTGTGTCCCGATCCGCAATCCTTCGGTGCCGCAGCCTTGCGACTATCGAGTACCACGGTCCGGGAAAAAGTGTGGGTTGGTCGCTAACGACCTCGGGGGTGAGTCCGAGGACGGCACATTCGGCTGCGGGTACCAGCGGTTCCTGTGTGCTGAAGTCCACTCTGGTCGTCCACTCGTCGCCGACGGCAAGCTCTGGCACTCCGCCAGCGTGAACCATCCACGTCCCGACCTGGACGACTAGTTGCACCATCAAGAGTGTGCCACGGTGCCACACTGAATCGGTGTTCGAGGGTTTCACGGACGAGGCGCGTCGGGTTGTAGTGGCGGCCCAGCAAGAAGCGCGCGACCTCCATCATCCCTTTGTCGGCACTGAACATCTACTGCTCGGATTGCTCCATGAGCACGACCCCATCGCCGAACAAGTGCTCGAAAGACTTGGAGTCCCGCTAGAGGCGGTCCGGCGCGAGGCCGCCGAGCGAGTCGGGCACTGGAGCGGAGCAACGAAGGATTCGCTGCCGTTTACCCCGCGGGCGAAAAAGGTCCTGGGGCTGGCAAGCCGAATCGGTCACGGTGAAACCAGCACGCAGCATCTGTGGGCGGGGATCAACTTCGAACGTGAAGGTGTCGCCGCGGAAGTGCTCAGCGACCTCGGCGTCTCGCTTGACTGGGTGCAGGCCATCATCATGAGCGCGTTTCGAAAGGGCAGAGCTACTGGCTCGGTCAGCTACGCGCCGATGTCCAGCCCGGTTCGAGGCGGTGTCTACCGATACCGGGGTACCCGGTTACAACGCCTGTGGTACCGGTACCCCGGTCGGTGGATATCTCCACTTGTGTTCTGGCTGGACTGTTCGGTGCCCGGTACGCGGGGGCGCGTTGGCTGGATATCGCGTCCGCCGCGTCGCCTGCGACCGGCTATACCAGGCTCGGCCATGATGGCCAGGCGTCGAGCGGTAGACGAAATTCTCGAGCGTCACGTCCCGGTCGGCACCGAATGGACCGCCAGCATCGTGGTCCTCGGGCGCGGATCGAAGGACTTCGCCAAGGCACATGAAGCCCTTGAGCAGCTTGCCGTGAAGCTCGGCATCAAGATGGGCGACGCCCGAGTCCGCGTCGATTCGGTCCAGACGGACCAAGGACCGGGACTGAGGATGGTGCTTGTGCACCGGCTGGATGAAGCCGACGGTGCCGATGGCGGAGAGGAACGCTCCGAGTAGTTGTCGCGGACACCGGAAACCGGTCGTACTACTCCAAGAACCCAGGTGGCCAGAAGGCTCCGTTGCTCCGGTCCTCGAACCCATGCCACTTGGTCGGCTTCGCCGATAGGGAGAATTCGCCTCGCGTACGCCGAGGGACACGCTGACCAACTCGATGCTGCGCAAGAAGCCAGGACCTGTGACGAAGCCGACCACGCCGCTTCGGGTCATGCACCAGGTCCGAGTCTGAGGACCTGGGACGACGTAGACCAGGCAGGACATTTTGATGCCGTCCAACATGCGCGTCGTGAGAACCGAGGCTCCACGCGGCGGAGTGAGGAAGTTGAAGTAGTCCCACTCCACGTCGTAGGAGAGGACTGTGGCCATCCCCCCATTGCCGCCAGCAGTTACCGGTCCCTTGCAGGACCAACCGACAGTCGCAGTCTTACCAGTTGTTAGCCGAACTGGACACTGACGAGCCAGAGTGAGCGACTGGCCGTCGCGACCGTGCACGGCCAGAAGCGCTTACTCAATCGGCTGGTTTGGTCGCCGCAACCAGGAACAGGTGGTGACCCGGAACACCGAACCAGGTCCGCCAGTCGAGTCGCCCTACGGTCACGTCGCGGCATCCCGCCTCGCGCAGTACCTCGTCGTAGTGATTAGCTCCGTCATCGACGATGCGCAGTTGGCCACCAGCGCGAAGCACCCGCACAACCTCGCACAGAGCCTCTTTTCGTTCGTCGTAGTCCCTGATGTTGTGGAGCGCCAGATTGCTCACGACCAAGTCGAAGGACGCTGAGGGGAACGGCATGTCACGCGCGTCGGCATCGACCAACTCGACTCGGTCAGCGACGCCCTCGACCTGTGCGTTGTGCTCGGTAACGGCGCGACTGTTCCCGCTCTGGTCGCGACGCCGCCAGATATCGGCTCCGACCGCTTTCCTCTTGGTACACGGTGAGCCGCGAGCATGAGGACCGCACCCCGGCCGCAACCCACGTCCAAGACGTGCTCGTCGCCACGAAGATCGAGGTCATCGAGAAGCTCCGCCCAGAGCGACCGCTTCCCCGGCCCGGTCGAATACAGGTAGCTGGCGATGACTACCGACGCCGGCACGCCGGTGACACCAAACAGCGCGGCCGTCTTTCTCTTGCCGTGTCGTTTGGCCCACAGGACGGCACCGAGCAGTCCCATCTCCACGACCGCGAACAGCGAAATGACGATGTCGCCTCCGTCGATGCCATAGCGGCCTCTGGCCCCGGCGGGATGCGTGGAGTCGTCGGTCATGTCCACGACTGAGAGGCTAGGTCCACGCGGCTGTCGGGACGCGCGGTCGAGTACAGAACCGAGTCCACCGACACCGTGTCGCCATCGCGCTCGGGACCGTCACCCTCGCGCCGCGTCAACTTCCTCTCGACAGCGTCACGCACCAGCCTTGCCGCCCCAGGACCAGGTCGGGGTTCCGGACCTATCGTTATGTCATGAGGACTACGCAAGACCAGAAAGTAAAGCTTGAGGAGGCAGGCGAGCACCTAGTGGTCAGCCGACTCTTGGCAAATGGCTATGTGGCGGGTCGGCTTCCACGAACTTACAAAGCCAATCACATCTACGTGGAACATGGCATGGAAGTAGTTCATATTCAGGTCAAAACGCGAATCGGAGCGCGGAGTTGGCCCGTCGGAACGGCTGTCGTCGCAGACAGTCCCCTTCGCTTCTACGCCTTCGTCTTGTTCCCGTCACTGGAACCACCGGACGTCGATGCTCCGGTCGTCTACGTCGTCCCGAGCGCGACGGTCAGGCACGCAATCGAGGTCGAGGGCAAGCTCTATTTCGCGACCCGTCCCCGTCAAGTCGAGCCTGGCGTCCCCAACATTGCGGACCCATTCAGGAGTAAGGGTATCGCCGAACACGGCTACGGGCCAGGCTGGCTCGAACAGTACCGGGAGAATTGGAAGCTGCTCGAAGCGCCCTAGGTGAACGTACGGTGCCGTACCCGGGCGCGGGGCCGCTACCTGTGCCGACATCACCATGGCCCTTACCGTGCTCGCGTGCTACTTGCGCCCACCCACCGTCACTCATGAACGGCTGGCCCTGCCGTCCGACCGGAGAATATGGCCCTCGTTGGGTCGTCAGGTTCGGTACATGTACACGCACCCGTCCGAGTGCCGAATCGATCACGCTGGCTGACCAATGGGGAGGGCATCCTCTGCCGAGTCGAAGGGGTACCATCCTTCTAGGTTCTCTTTTTGCCAGAGGGATCACATGGGAGTCAGGTCGCGCTGGCGCAAGTTGAGTTGGGTTGCGCTGATCTGGAACCTTCTCACGGTCCTTGGGGTCATCGCAGTCGTGGCGAGCGTCCATGCAACCACCAGCCACTGTTTCCGTGGGTGTCCCGCCAAGACCACAGGGGACGTAGTCGCAATGGCCGTCATTGTTGTGGCTTGGTTCGTCGGAGACTTCATCCTCGGGATTCTCTGGTTGGTCACGAAGGCCAACCAACGCCAACGCGCCGTTCTCGAAACCACTTAGCCTCAGCGAACTTCGCGCCGATGATCAGACCGGGAGACTCCTTTGCTCCCACCCGTTGATGCACAACGCGACACGCCGTAGTTCCACCCCATTTGGTTCTGCGGCGTGCCTGCGTGTCTAGCGACCGGCGGGGCTGGGGGGATAAGCGCCACCTGTCTGCGGCTTGAAACCCCCATCGCCGTGCTCGACTTGACCACTTCCACCGGCACCGTCGTGCTGTCCTCAAAACCACTCAGCCCTCGAACAATTCGCGCCGATACAAAAACCGGGAGACTCCTTTACTCCCGCCAGTTGGTCAACACCGCGACACGCCGCCGGTCCGACCATCAATCGGTTCGGCGGCGTGCCTGCGCGACGAGCGACCGGCGAAAGTAGGCAACCCACCTCAGGGTTAACTTGTCCCTATGCCCTTCCGCCGCCGACCCCGCTCCAATATCGTCATGGTCAGAGAGGGCGCCCAAGATTGTCGAGGCGCGTGTACCGGGTCTGGCACAACGAGAACACCTGGGACCCGGCCCGTGACACCGAGCTTGTCATAGAGGACGACCTCTCCCTAGCGGAATGGATAGCACCGTTGCTGGTGCCACGGAGCTTCGAGGTCCGCATGATGGTCCCACAAGGCTTCAACGCCTACGCGCGCATCTTTTTCCCCTTTGTCACCGAGCACGACGAGCACGTCACCTGGGCCGAAATGGCGCGGCGGAACGGCACAGTTGCCCACGCGCTAGTGGAAAAAGGGAGCATCACGCTCGAACCGGAGCGGGAATACCAAGAGTGGACAACCTTCTCCGGATTCGCGCCGGAGCAGTCCGATGCTCTACTGGCCGTCCTCGCCCGCCACACAGTCTGCGACACAGCCTGTTACCTCTTGTGGGACGGCTGGGGTGACCTTAACGAGCGTGCGTTCGAACACAAGCCAAAGCTTCACCACTCTTGGCGGGACTACTACCTTCTCGGTGGCCCTCTCTCCGCTCTTGACGACTTCCACGAGCAGCCGAACTACCGCTGGCCTTACGACCGCGCCTGGTGCGTTGTGACCGACACGGATTTCGAGTGGGCTTACGTCGCCGGGTCGGCCGCGTGCATCGAGGAACTGCTCGCTGTGCCGGTCATAGATGCCTTCGCGACGCTGCCGGAGAACCCGGCGCACTCGGGGATGGACAGGATCAACGACCCGGATGGGACAGAGCCGCCGAGCTAAGGCTGCTTCACCCGCCTGGGGTGTACTCGAATCCTCCCGCACACGGTGCACCACCTCCACCTGGTCCTTCCTCCCACCAGGGACCTATGAGATGGACGACGCAGGACCCCCATGGCGCGGTGGCATACGTCATCTGCGGCGCATCCAAGTAGCCCCATGCGCTTCCCTCGAGCGATATCGAGAGAACGTTGCTCG
Source organism: Acidimicrobiales bacterium (assembly GCA_049523315.1). GTDB lineage: Bacteria > Actinomycetota > Acidimicrobiia > Acidimicrobiales > Bog-793 > Fen-455. Next base: position 24,542 of record JBEKMZ010000046.1, read on the forward strand.
ATAGCTCCGAGCAGACCAGCGAGCGGGGGTCGAAGGTGGCTAGGTACGCGGAAACGCATCCAACCGGCGCCCTATTTGCTTTGACGCTTGCCGCCACCCGGGCAAGGTGAGTCTCGTCCGTGGTCGCGAACTTCAGCGACAGGCCGTTCGGGACGGCCCACATGTAGGAACTGGCTACGACGACCGCGGCGAAACAGAGAATCCACAAGGTCACGGGGAGCCAGGGGTCCGGTTTCTCTCGCCTGTCAAACACCAAGGCGAGTGCGACCAGCACCACCGCGACGCCTCCCATGACCCAGCCAACCGGCATGAGCACCCGACTGTCATCTGGGAGGTTCCACGCAAGGCTCAGAAATGGCAGCACGAACTGGCCTGTGCCAACTGCGCGCCGCGCCCAGGTGGAAACGACGAAGCCGTCGCGGCCAGTGAGGTACAACGCGACAAGATAGCCAACCCACCCGAGGCCAAATCCTGCCCCTGCGACGGCGAGGGCGGGACCCGTCAGGGACTCTCCAATGGACGGTAGGAGCCAACTGAGCGCGAACTCGACACCGGCGACCAGGACCAGCCAGCCGACGGCAAAGGACCAGCCAAGTCGCCGTGGCGTCGGAACGCGCACGTCCGGCTCCGGTGTCGTCACGGTGCTCGCGGACTCTATTCCCACCGGCGAACAGCTTGACACCCGAAGTGACGACTTTGCCGTCGCGTGCGAGGCGTAACCTCTGACCAGTGTCCGTGATACGTAATGGCACAAGCGCCGCGGTGGCTCTGCTCATGTCGCTCGTCGCCTTTCTGGGAGGCTGTTTGAGCACGACCCCGATGGGTACCGTCACCGGTCAGATGGTCCAAGTCGGCGGAGCGCCACCCGGATCGCCCGTTGCGGTACGCGGCGAGGTGACATTGACGAACGTCACGACTGGCACGAAGTACAGCGCGGCCTCGAACGGCAAGAGCGGGTACTCCGTTCAGGTCCCGGTCGGCACTTACAAGGTGAACGGACTCAGCCAACAGGACTTTGCTAACGGGCATGAGATGACGGCCCTCCCAACATCGACGACCGTCAAATTGCGGCAGGGCACCACGGCGCGAGACAACCTCTACGTCCCAATCAAGTGAAAGCCTTCGCGATGCTCACGGCCTCAGTCCTAGGCATCATGGGAATCGGTGTCGCCTCCGTGAGCGGACTGCCCAACGCTCAGGTCCCACGGACCTACGGCTCGGGGCCGCTGCACTTCGAGGTGTTGTTCCCAGGTTGTCGGCCCCACCAATCACCGACGTTCCCATTCGTGGCTCTCTATTCGTCACTTCCTGCGCCAGCCGTGAAGCTTTCGAAGTTACAGGTATGAACTGGTCGGTCCTCGGCAACATCGGCCACCCAATCATGGGTGGCAAGCCATGCTGGCTGCTAGACGGCCTCTGCTTCGCGCCGGGTGGCGTCAACACACGAATCACGGCGACCTCGGGCGGGTACACAACCATCACGACCGCGCTTGTATGCGGGAGGTACAAGTTGCAGGCCAGCTCGGTCGACTGACTTTGCCAGGAAGGCTAGTGGCAACAGTCCTACAGTCAGAATCCACTCGAACTTGCTTGCTGTTCCGGTAAGAGCATTCGCTGTCACAACTGGCAGGTCCGGATCAAACTGCTTCAGCTTCTCTATCAGGTCGCCGACTGGCTCCGCGGCGCCTAGGAGATGTCCGAGCCGGACCATCTGACAACGCAGCCGTCGCGTCCGCCCTCGGGCTTCGAGCGCAGCGATGGATTCGAGAAAAGCACAGGCGGCTCTACGAGCGCAGGAGGCGGCGCAGGAGCTTTGGGCTGCTGCGGGTGCGGCGCAGGCCAGGGCTGGCCGGAGAGGTGCCATGCCGGGGGCCATGGCTTCGCTCGGTGACATGGCCGGTACGGCTCCCGCCGACAGTGGACCCGATGTGCCCGCCAATTGACCAAGCGATGCAGACGCTCGTGGTTTCCTCGCACGCCATAAATTGTAAGCCCTTCCTGGGCAAGCACTGGTCAACGGGGCGCTCACGCTAGGCAACACATTAGGCAACAGAGTCTGAGGTCTTAGGATGCGTTTTGGATGCGTAGCGATCCGTTTAGTGTTGCCTAGTCCGGTTGAGCCGACAAAAATCCCTGTTCAGAGGCTGTCGCACGGTTCACTAGAGAAATCCTGACGACTCAACCAAGTGAGCGGCTCGTGCAAGATTCCGGCGGGATTCGCCCGAGTTCAGCAGATGCGCCCGGGAGCTATCGGTTATG
>JBEKMZ010000047.1:0-26390 GCA_049523315.1 Acidimicrobiales bacterium
AGAGGAGGTCGGTTCGATCTCTGCGTGCTTGGCAGGTCGCGATTTAACGTTCGGGTATGCCCGACATCGTCATCTACTATCGCCACCTGCTCCATCCGCACACCAAGGAGGTGCTGGACGGGATAGCCAAACCGACCAAGGTCAACGACCACCGCCTGGAGGGAAAGTCCGGCTTCGCCCGGTTCAACGCCAAAGTGGGCCTGATGATCACGCTCGGGGTCGGGACGATGATCTGCGCCTACATCTTCGCGGCCATCGCCCTGATCTCCCTGCCTTCTGCGATCAAGAGCCACGACCTGACGATCATCATCGCCTGGATTAGTTCGAATTTCCTCCAGCTGGTGCTCCTGCCGATCATCATCGTCGGCCAGAACATCCAGGCCGCCGCCAGCGACAAGCGCGCCGACGACACCTACAAGGATGCCGAGGCGGTCTTGCACGAGGCTCTCGAGATCCAAAAGCACCTCGCCTCCCAGGATGCTGCCATCACCGAGATCGTGAATACATTGCGAGGCATGGCGCCCGCATAAACATGAACCCTGGCCCTTGTTGGCCGGCGGCGGACCTGTCCTGGCGACGAGCGAGAGGCTCTATCGTTCGAGTCGTGGGTACAAAGGGCCGGCTCATCGCGATCGAGGGCGGCGAAGGAGCCGGGAAGTCGACCCAGGCGGGCCTGCTCGCCGAGGCGCTTGGCGCCGAGGTGACCCGCGAGCCCGGCGGGAGCCCGGTCGCGGAGCGCATCAGGGCGCTATTGCTGGACCCCTCCCTCGGCCAGCTCGCGCCGCGGGCGGAGCTACTCCTCATGCTGGCGGCTCGCGCCGAGCACCTGAGCGCCCGCATCGAGCCGGCGCTCGCAATCGGCACCCAAGTCGTCGTCGACCGGTTCGCTGGCTCGACCCTTGCCTACCAGGGCTACGGCCGCGGCCTGCCGATCACCGAGGTGCGCCAAGCCTGCGACCTCGCCGCCGGCGGGCGCTGGCCCGACCTGTCCGTGCTGTTGGACCTTCCCCTCGAGCTGGCTGAGGCGCGCCGCGCCGCCCAGCACGCGCAGCGCCACGGGATCAGCCCGGACCGGATCGAAGCCGAGGATAGGGAGTTTCACACCAGGGTCATCGAAGGTTTCCGGGCGCTTGCCGCAGGCGACGCCGAGCACTGGGTCGTCGTCGACGGCTCCCGACCTGAACACGAGGTCGCCGCCGAGGTGCTCGAAGCGGTTCGGGCGCGCCTCGGCATCGAGGAGCGCACATGAGCGTCGTCGAGGGCTCGCTTCGCGCCCCGGTTCTCGAGCGCGTGAAGGGCCAGCCCGAAGCGCTAAGGGTGCTGCGCGGCTCGCTCGTCGCGCCGTTGCACGCCTATTTGTTCATGGGGCCTCCCGGCACTGGGCGACGAGACGCGTCGATCGCCTTCGCAGCTGCCCTTTTGTGCCCGAACGGAGGCTGTGGGACGTGCGCGTCCTGCGAGGAGGCCCTCGCGCTCCGGCACCCCGACCTCGAAGTGGTCGAGCGGGTCGGTGCCTCGATCTTGATCGAGCAGGTTCGCGAGGTCGGGCGTTTGGCCCAGCTCACACCGCGCCTTGCCCGGTATCACGTCGTCGTCCTCGTCGATTTCGACATCGTCGACGAAGTCGCCCCAGCGCTTTTGAAGACGATCGAGGAACCACCTGACACGACCGTCATCATCATCACCGGGGAGAGCGTCCCGCGCCCCTTCGTCACGATCGCGAGCAGATGCGTGCAAGTTCAGTTCAAGCCTCTCGAGGCGGAGTCGATCGTCGAGGTGCTCACGGGCGAGGGCGCGGAAGGCATCCTCGCGGCATCGGTCGCCGAGGCCGCGCGCGGGCGGCTCGACCGGGCGAGGCTTCTCGTGCGTGACCCTGGTTTCGTGGAGCGCTTGCACAGGTGGAGAACCGTTCCGACCCAGCTCGACGGGACGGGTGCCAAGGTCGCAGAACTCGCTGATCTTCTCGTGGCCTCGGCCAACGAGCCCCTCGAGGTCGTGCGGGCGCGCCAAGCCGAGGAGATCGCCCAGCTTCAAGAAGATGCCGAACGGCGCGGCGAGAAGTCGATCCCGCGGCGGGCCGAGGTGGAGGCGCGTCACAAGCGGGAGCTCCGCCGGGTGCGTACCGACGAGCTGCGTGCGGGTCTCGATGCTCTCATGTCCTTTTACCGTGACCGCCTCGTGGCGTCAGAGGTCACTCCGCAGCGGCTCAAGATCACGCTCGGCGCGATCGCGTCGCTCAACGAGGCCTCGACACGATTGAGCCGCAACGTCAACGAGACGCTGCTGCTGCAATGGCTGCTCTTGCATCTCGACACCTGAGCGAGGACTGCACGTGGCTCAGATAGTGGTTGTCGGGAGCCTCTCGATGGACCTGACGGCGAAGGCGGCGGCACTGCGGTCGCCCGGCGAGAAGGTCATTGGAGCGTCCTTCACGTTGGTACTGGGTGAAAGGGCAACCACCAGACGGTTGCCTGCGCCCGCCAGGACGAGACCACGGCGATAGGCGCCAAGCTCGGGGGCGGGCCCGTTCGCGAGACGATCCGCGCTCGTCGCGGAGGGCGTGGACGTCTCGCACCTCGGCATTGACGCGGATCTCGGGACCGGTCGCCCAAATCACGGTCGACTCCGCGGGGAGAGCCGGCCGACGGGCCATGACCGCGCGGTGGTGGGCTCATGGCTTGGGCCGCACCTCGTAGCGGCGCTGGGCGAGCACGGGCAGCGCCTGGCGTACCGACCGCAGGCGCTCGACGGAGACGTCGGCCACGGCGACTCCTTCGGCGTCCTCGAGCCCGGCCAGCTCGAGGCCCATCGGGTCAAGAACCATGCTGTGGCCGCAGTAGGCGGGAGGCGGCTGCGCGGCCGCGGCGAGGAACGAGGTGTTCTCGATCGCCCGTGCTCGGCACATCGTCACCCAGTGCTCGTGCTTGAGCGGTCCGGCCACCCAGGCGGCAGGCACGGCGAACATTGTCACACCGCTGTCCGCGAGTACCCGGAACGGCTCGGGGAAGCGCAGGTCGTAGCACGTGACGACGCCGACCACGAAATCGCCGCACGGCAGGACCAAGAGCTCGTCACCGTCGATGGCTCCCGGCACGAGCGAGTCCGACTCCTTGTGCCCGAGGGCGTCGTAGAGGTGGAGCTTGCGGTATCGGCCGAGCAAGCCCGTCTCCCCGACCGCCACGACCGTGTTGTGCACTCGCCGCTCGCCCGGCACCTTCTCGAACATCCCGGCGATGGCAGTGACGCCGAGGGTGACGACGGCCTCCGCCAAAGCGGCGACAAAGGGCCCGTCGAGTGCCTCTGCCGCCCCGGCGATCTCGTCCGTGGGTCTGTCGAAGGGGTACATCGCAGCCTCGGGCAACACGACCAGCTCGGCCCCGCTGCCAGCCGCCGCCTTGAGCAGCTTGAGCACGCGGGCACGGTTCGCGCCCGCATCGGGCACGGACGCGAACTGGGCTACGGCGACCTTCACTCGAAGACTTTGCCACTTTCGCTCGCCATGGCGCCGGCGTAGCTCTCGCGCAGCTCCCGCCAGCGCAGGCGTCAGCTCTTGTCCTCGATCTCCCAGGCGTGATCGAGAACGTGCCAGGCAATGCGGCGAGCCGCGTAGCGCGGGGGCCAGCCTTTGTTGACATGTGGCTGTCCGTCCGAGGGCGTGCCCACGAGGTCGACGAGGGCGGCACGGACTGGCGCCAGGTCGCCGCCCAGGCGGATGCCGAGCTTTCGGGCGTAGGCGATCTCGGCCTCTGCGACGTGCCGAGCGATCGGGTCGCGGTCACGCCCTCCACCGCGGGGACCCTTCTTGAGCTCAGCTGGCGCGGCTGCGACGGCACGGTCGAACACGTCCCAGCACGCAGCAACCAGTGCCGCGAGCCGCTTGGCGTCCTTCGCGTCGAGGTGTTGCCGCTCGTACTCGGCCTCGATCCCAGGCGCGCCGAACTCAGTCGTGGCGTTGCCCGTCACGCGCTCGATGACCTCGAGAGTGTCGGCTGCTTTGGCGGGCAGGGCCACGCCCGCCTGCAAGCACACCGGTGCGTAGCGGCTTGCATAGGCCGCGAGCGTGGCGAGCGCCTCTTGCTCAGTGCGACCTGCGCGACACCAGCCGGGCCAATCCAGCGCGGAGGCGAACACTCGCCGCGGCACGCTCTCGATGCAGACCAGGGTTCCCACCCGAGAATTCAACCACGCCCCGTCAGTGCCGATAGAGGTCCTCGTGGGCCTGGCGGACAGCTTCGGCCTGCCGAGGCCGATGCGCGAAAGCCACGCGTGGCGCGATCGACGGCGATGGTCGTCCAGACCTCACCGTCCTCGTCGGAGAGATGGATCAGCAATGTGCGATCGTCGTGCTCGACGCGCAGGCGATGTTGCGGGTTTGTCTCTTCGTGGAGGCCGCGCGCCCGGCGTCCCGGAGCGCCCTCACCGGCGACGAACGAGATCCAGCGGATCCGGCGCCGAGCAGGAGGAGGGACCACGGCAATATTGTCGCTCAAGTGACGGATCCTCCGCGGGGCGAAGCTAGCCCGCCGCCGTACGTCTCGAGCTTGTCACCCGCGGAGGTAGAGCAGATTCGCTTCTGGCACGAACGTGCCTATAGCGAGGCGCGAGCTGAGGTGAGCGCTTCCCGCGCGAGACCTGGCCATGTTTAAGCTGTGGCGGCTTGATGAAGGTGTCCGTCATGTGCAAACCACCGCTCTATGGCTCGGTCTGTCGTTCATCACAGAACCTCAGTGGCTACAAGGGTCCGCTAGGTCTAAACCACAATCTCTCTGGGTCGCGAGGGCTCTTAGACCGATATCTGGATGGACCGTGGCTGCATCCAGTTCCTGTTTGGAAGCACTACGCCGCGCGATGGTCGCATCGTACGCATCGGGCGGCTCGATGAGCGCGCGGGTAGGTCAGAGCAACTCGTGCTTACGTGCTGAGACTGCTTGCACGACCACATAGAGGTTGTGCCTTGCGAGCACGTCGAATCCGCCCGCTCGAAGCAGTGCCGTCAGGCCCCCGATCGTGCGGACGCGACCCCTGTGACCGAACAGGAGCGTCGGGACCATGAACACAGAGAACAGATCGGCAAGCACGAGATGTCCTCCTGATTTGAGCACCCTGGAGACCTCGGCGAGCCCGGCCCGTTGGTCGGCCCAATGGTCGAAGGAGGTCGTCGAGACCACCATGTCGAAACTCTCGTTTTGAAAGGCGAGTGCCTCGGCCACCCCGGTATGGAACGACAACCGGACGTCGGAAGCCGACTGCTCCGATGCTTTCACCATCTGAGGTGCAGGGTCGACGCCGACGAGCCCCGCGGCATCGGGAAGGCGTATCGCGAGCTGGCGCAACAAGTAGCCGGTCCCGCATCCGACATCGAGCACGCGAGCCGGCGCGGGGCTCAGGTGGAGGGCGATATCGGCCACCTTGTCGGCGATGTCATGGTGGAGCCGCCCCAGCCAACCAGACTCGTAGCCGCCCGCCCTCGAGTCGAAGGCCCCTATGTCTTTGTCATAGGGCATCGGTTTCATCATCGCGCCCCGCGAAGCTCGCACTCGGGGCCTTAGAGATCTTTCGAGAGCGGATCGGCTGTAGCGTCGGCGGGCATGACCGACCGCGCGGAGATCCTCGCCTGGGCGGATCAGGTCGCGGAAGACGTCCTGTTCCCCGGCGCTCTCGAGACGGACTCGAGTCCCCTCGTGCCGCCCGGTCGCCTCAACTCGCTTGCCGCGGTGGGCCTCTACGGTCTGTTCGGACCGGCCGAGGTCGGCGGGCTCGACGCTGATCCGGCGACCGGGGCCGATGTGACCGAAATCCTGGCCGGCGGATGCCTCACCACGGCATTCGTCTGGGCGCAGCATCACAGCGCGGTCTTCGCGGTCGCGACCGCCGCGTCCGAAACGGTGTCCGGAGAATGGCTCGCCCCGCTGTGCCGAGGTGATCGACGCGCCGGGGTGGCCTTCGCAGGCTTGCGACGACCAGGGCCGCCGATCTTGACGGCACGCCGTTCGGCGGGGGACTGGATCCTCGACGGGAGCGCGCCTTGGGTGACCGGGTGGGGCCGGATCGACGTCGTCCATACAGCTGCTCGCGACGCTGAAGGGAACGTGGTGTGGCTGCTTGTGGACGCGGCCAGCTCCGCCACACTGGAGGTCGAGCCGCTCGAGCTCGCGGCGGTGAACGCCAGTGGCACGGTCAGCGTCCGTTTCCGGGACCACGCCGTTCCCGCCGAGCGGATGAGCTTCGTCGAGACGATGGAGGCCTTCGTCGAGCGCGACGCGGCGGGGTTGTGGCGCAATGGTTCGTTCGCGCTCGGCTTGGCGCGGCGGTGCTCCTTTCTCATGGGCTCGGACATCTTCGATGAGGAGACGGCCGCCTGCCGGAAGCTGCTGCGCGACTCGACACCGGAGACGGTCCTAAGAGCGCGATCTCGCGCGGCGGAGCTCGCCGTACGTGCGGCCTCGGCGCTCGTGGCTTTCGGGGGAGGAAGGTCGGTCCTGCGCAGCGAGCAGGCACAGCGGTTGGCCCGCGAGGCCATTTTCGTCCTGGTGTTCGGTCAAACACCCGCGATGAGGGCCGCGCAGCTGGGTCGCTTGCGCGAGATCTCCGAAATGGCTACCGGCGACATCCGAGCCATGCACGCCGGCGGCCGCGGCGGCCCCGATTGAAACGAAGCCGAGAAGGTGGTGAGGGCGCCGAGTGCGGCAATGCCGCCCATCGGCGCCCCCTCCACCGCGGTACCCAGCGTTTGACCCCCCGGTGGCGCCGGGTACGGCCTTCGCTCCATAGCGTCCAAGTGAAGTGTGGATACCGTATTCGCCGATCGCGGTCGCGTCAATAGGTCGCGGGTCACAGGCGAGTGCAGCAGGTACCGGTGGCCTTGGTCCGGCAGTACGCTCACGGGGACTGCAGTGAGGGCGGAACCTATTGCTGACTAAACCGTCTTATGAGGAACAGGTGGGTTGACAATGCGTAAGACCGTTGTTCTTGTGGCGCTTGTTGTGATCGGGGTCGGCCTGGCGGCACGCGGACCTGCAGCCGCCCTGGCCTCGACGACGAAGGCGGCCGCTGCGTCTTCGTGCTCATACAAGGCGGTCCAGCGCTACCTGTTCAAAAAGGGCGTTCTGACGGTCGCGACAGACAGCCCGGCCTACGCCCCGTGGTTCGTCAACAACACGCCATCGAACGGCAAGGGCTACGAGAGCGCCGTTGCCTACGCGGTTGCAAAGCAGCTCGGGTTTACGAGAAAACAGGTGAAATGGACCGTCGAGCCGTTCAACGCCTCTTATGCCCCCGGACCGAAGAGATTCGACTTTGACATCAACGAGATCTCCTACACCGCCCAGCGTGCCACCGCAGTGACGTTCAGTGTCAGCTACTACGCGGACAATCAGGCCCTGGTCGCCCTGAGGAAGAGCCCGATCGTCAAGCGACACACGCCGGCGGAGCTGCGCACCTACGTCTATGGTGACCAGCTCGGTTCCACGAGCCTGACGTTCATCTACGACGAGCTGCGCCCGACGCACCAGCCTTCGGTGTTCAACACCTTGAACGACGCCAAGTCGGCCCTTCAGGAAAACCGGATCCAGGCATTGGTGGCCGACACGCCGACCGCTCAGTACATCAGCTCCTCGGAGATCCCGAACTCGGTAGTCGTGGGCCAGTTCCCGAGCACGGGCGAGCATTACGGGCTGCTGTTCGCCAAGGGTGACAAGCTCGTCGGCTGCGTCGACAAGGCGCTCGACGGCCTCACGGCCAATGGCACCCTCGCCAAGTTCCAGCGCGAGTGGCTCGGCATCTACACCTCCATTCCGACGATCAAGCCGTAGCCGCGGCCACGAGGGCGTACCCGTGCCCGTGAGGGGGAGACGCGAGGGCGCGTACCTCGACGAACAGACCATGCTCGCGGCCGGAGCGCCACCACCGGGCGCATTCGCGGGCAACGGCAGGGGGTCGCACCTGCTTGGGGGCCAGCGCGCCGCGGCCGTCTCGACGGTCAGCACCGTCGTCTTCATCGGAGCGGTGATCGCCCTTTTCGTGTTCGCACCGGGGGCTGCCGCAGTGCGGCACACCTTCTTCAACCCCGATCAGATGTGGCAGGCCTTTGTCGGCGATCCGAACAAGGGGCTGTTCTCGGTGGGCAAGGGCCTCGTTTTGAACATCGAGATGTTTCTCATCGCCGAGGTCTTGATCTTGATTTGTGCCCTCGTCATCGCGGTGCTGCGCCAGCTGCGCAATCCGGTGCTGTTCCCCTTTCGCATGTTGGCTGTCCTTTACACAGACGTGTTCCGGGGCGTCCCGCTCATAATTGTGATCTACGCCATCGGCTTCGGTGCCCCGGCCCTTTACCTGAGGGGAATCTCGACTCAGTCCGATTTCGTCTACGGGATCGCCGCTCTCGTGCTTTCATATTCGGCCTATGTGGCCGAGGTGTATCGGGCAGGCATCAACTCGGTCCATCAGAGCCAGGTGGCCGCCGCCCGCTCGCTCGGGCTGTCGCAGTGGAAGTCCCTTCGCTTTGTCGTGCTGCCACAGGCGGTTCGCACCGTGATCCCGCCGTTGCTCAACGACTTCATCAGCCTGCAGAAGGACACGGCTCTCGTCTCGACCCTGGGTGCGGTCATCGAGGCGAACCGGGCGGCCCAGATCGACAGCTCGACGCTTTTCGTCTACTCGTCCTACACCGTCGCGGCGCTCCTGTTCTTGTGCCTGACGATCCCGCTTGCCCGGTTCACAGATCACCTCATCGCTCGCGACGTCGGCCGCCGCATGGCGGGGGGCGGTGCGATCCGATGACCGGGCCGGACCCGACGGCGGACCTCGGCGGGCTGGCGGCCTCCGATCTAGCCACGAGAGAGTTCGCCGGCGACGAGGCGATCCGTCTCGAAGGTGTCCACAAGTCCTTCGGCTCCCTCGGTGTGCTTCGCGGCATCGACCTGTCCGTCAAGGTCCACGAGGTCATTTGTCTGATCGGCGCCTCAGGGTCGGGCAAGTCGACGCTGCTTCGTTGCGTGAACCTGCTCGAGCCCATCAACAAGGGGCGAATCATGATTTGGGGCCAGGACGTCACCGCGCAGGGAGTCGACGAGAACGCGGTGCGCCGTCACATCGGCATCGTCTTCCAGTCCTTCAACCTATTCCCGCACATGACCGTGCTTCGCAACATCACCCTCGCCCCGACCCGGGTGCTGAGGATCTCACGCGAGGACGCCGAGGCACGCGCCGGCGCCCTTTTGGAGCGTTTCGGGCTCTCGGAGAAGCAACACGACTACCCCGACCGCCTTTCGGGCGGTCAGCAGCAACGTGTCGCGATCGTGCGGGCTCTGGCGATGCAGCCGGGGATCATGCTGCTGGACGAGGTGACGAGCGCTCTCGACCCGGAGCTTGTGGCCGAGGTCCTGGGCGTTATCCGCGAGCTAGCCGGAGCGGGCATGACGATGCTGATCGCCACCCACGAGATGGGTTTCGCCCGCGACATCGCAGACCGTGTGTGCTTCTTGGACGAAGGGGTGATATTGGAGCAGGGCCCGCCGGATCAGGTGTTCACGGCCCCTGTCGAAGCCCGCACCCAGCAGTTCCTCCGCCGGATCGTGGACGCCGGGCGCCTCTGAGCCCTTCGGCGACAGGTCCGAGAAGCGCCGCAGGTAGCTATCGGACGCCTTTCGGGCTCAGGAGAAGAGGGGCTCGAGGGACAGGATCGCCTCGAGGGCTTCGGCTGGGATGGGATGTGAGAATAAGGAGCCCTGCCCGAAGCGGCACTGCTCTTTTTGCAGCGTCGCGAGTTGCCAGCCCTGTTCGATCCCCTCGGCGAAGGTGTCGATGTCGAGCTTGCGACACAGGTTCAAAAGAGCGTGGATCGAGGCGATCGCGTCCGGCGAGTCGGCCATGGCGGCGACGAACGAGCGATCGATCTTGAGGGCTCCGATCGGAAGGCGATGAAGATCGGCGGGCGACGAGCCGATGTCGAATCGGTCGACTGCGACGAGCACGCCGATACCTTTGAGCTCACGGAGTCGTCGGGTCACGCTCGCCGTCGCGTGCGCCAGGCTCGGCTCCGCGACATCGATGATCAACGACGCGGGGTCGAGCGCGGCGGACGCGAGCATCTCCTCGAGATCGCCGACGAAGGCGTCGTCCTCCAGCTGACGAGTCGAGACGTTGATCGACATCGTCAGGTCATGACCGAGACGGTGCCACGCGACCGCCTGCCGGCAGGCTTGTTTGAGGACCCACGATCCCACAGGGACGATCATTTCTGTGTCCTCGAGGACCGGCAGGAAGTACGCCGGGTCGACGAAGCCCCGGACAGGGTGGCGCCAGCGCAAGAACGCCTCTACGCCCCAGACCCCGACGCTGTCGAGCTCGAACACGGGCTGGTAGACGAGGAAGAACTGGTTCTCCTGCAGTGCCTCGCGCAAGTCCGTCTCGAGCTCGAGATGCTCCATGGCGGCGGTCTTCATCGCCGGCTTGAACCGGACGTGGCAGTTGCGCCCCTGCGCCTTCGCCTGGCACAGGGCGATGGCCGCGTCGCGAAGCAGGTCGTCGGGCTCGTCGCCCTCATTCGTGGCGATGCCGATGCTTGCCGTGATCGAGAGGGGAATATCCTCGAAGCCCTCGACGCGGAAGGGGTCTTTGAGGGCGTCGAGCAGCCTTTCGGCGAGGAGCTCGGGCCCTCCGGAAAGTGACAGTCCGTCCGCCAGGATTGCGAATTCGTCCCCGCTCGGCCGCCCGATGGTGTCGCAGGCCCGCAGGACGCCCATGAGGCGGCCGGCCACATCTTTCAAGAGTTCGTCCCCGGCGCTCTGGCCGAGCCGTTCGTTGATGGTCCTGAAGTTGTCGAGATCGACGATCATGGCGGCGACGAGATCGTGATCGCGTTGCGAGCGCAGGAGGATCTGCTGGAGCCGGTCGCGGATCAGCATCCGGTCCGGGAGGCAGGTGAGCGAGTCGTGCCCCAGTCGGTAACGGCCCTGTGCCGCGCCTTGGAACTGCTCTGCCTCCTTGTGGGCCGAGAGATCGAAGATCACCCCGTCGATCCAAAGCGGGTTGCCGTCCGGGCCAGGGACGCTCCGGCCGTGCTCGGCAACCCACCTGTAATAGCCGCTCGCGTCCGCCAGCCTGTACTCGACGGCGAAAGAGCCTGCGCGGCGCAGCTCTTCGCGCACGACAGCGCTCACGTGGTCGCGGTCTTCGACGCAGATGATCGATTCGTAAGAGCGCCTGTCGTCCTGGGTGAAGTCACTCGGCGGGTAGCCGGTCAGGACCTCGATGTGATCGCTGATGAAGATCATGCTCCAAGGCTCTGCAAACTGGCGGCGGTAGACGGCGCTCGGGATGTTGCCGACGAGGGACCGGAACTGCTCTGCGCTCTCGAGCTCGGCCAGCGCGGCGGCTTCGGCCTCCGCGTCAAACATCGAGGGGTGTTTCATCAAGTGAATTGTCGACGCGAACAGCTGGAACTTGACCCCTACGACTGGCAAAGGGCCAATCCGTGCTCGCCGATCAGTTCGGGGCGACGACGGCTCCCGCCGGCCAGCGGCCGACGCCGCCGTCTTCGAGGAGGAAGCTCGTGACGCTGCGGTCGGCGTGCTCGGCGCGCCAGGCGAGCATCGACTGCGCACAAGCGAGGATCCGCGACGGGTCGTCGAGCTCCGTGCGCCAGGTCGGGTCTACCTCGAGGTCGTAGCAGCGCCACGACCCGTCCCCGAACTGGACATAGGCGGCGTCGTCGAAACGCCGCACGACCAGGTTGTCCCGTTCCAGGTGCCTGTCCCAGGGCCAGTCGAAGGCACCCTCCGGAAGGCTCAGGTGCCTCCAATCGAATTCCCAAGCCGCGGCGGAGCGCCACCACGGGGGCCTGTGGCCCTCCAAGAAGGCTGTCAAGGGCAGACCGTCGCACTGCGCCGGTATCTCGAGCCCGAGCGCCTCACAGATCGTCGGGAAGAAGTCGATGTTCTCCGTGAAATCCTCGACAACGGTCCCGTGCGCCTCGACGAGGGTGGGGGCGCGGACGATGCCCGGTACCCGGTAGCTCTCCTCGAAGTAGCCGAGCTTTCCCAAAAGGCCATGGTCGCCGAGCTGCTCGCCATGGTCGGAGCTCAAAAGCACGAAGGTGTCGTCCCACTGCCCCGTCTCCTCGAGGGCGTCCCAGACACGGCCGAGCTGGGCGTCGACGTCGCCGATCATCCCGTAGTACTGGGCTCGCATGCGCCGCAGCGCACCCTCGTCGGTGGGCGCAGCGGCGAGCGGGAAGTGGAGCGCCTCCTCGTGGAACCGGGGTCGATGCGCCCCAGGAGAGATCGGCATGTCGACCTCGTCCGGATCGACGGCTCGGGCCCAGCGCCCGGCGGCGGCGAAGGGAGGATGAGGTCGCAGGTAACTCAGGTGGGCGAACCAAGGGGCATCCTGACGTTCGAGCCACTCGATGTAACGGTTGGTGACGAAGGCGGACACGCCGAACTCCTCGGGCCTGTCCGGCTCGCTCGACAGGGCCTCCTCGGCCCGCGGAGCCACGTCGTAGCCGTGCTCGCGCAGCCACTCGAGCCAGGGGGCGTAATCGCCCGTGAGATCGAGCCCGACCTTGAATCCGGGAAGCACGCCTTCGTAGCTCGACAGGCGTGGGTCCTCTCGCGAGTTGACCGTGCGCGGGTCGACTCCTTGGTCGGTGTAGCCGAAAAGCGTGGGATCGAGTCCGGCCCGACGACCCGCCCGGGCCAGATTGTCCAGCCTGTCGTCGAGAGGAGTGCCGTTGGCAACGACGCGGTTGTTCATCTGGTACGTGCCCGTGTACAAACAGGCGCGCCCGGGCGAGCACGGCGCAGCCTGGCTGTAGTGGCGGTCCAAGCGCACGCCCGCCGTTGCGAGCCTGTCGAGGTTCGGGGTGCGGACCAGACGGTGGCCTGCGGCCGACAGACAGTCGCCACGGAACTGATCCAGGGTTACCAGCAGTAGGTTCACCGAGCCTCCACAACCAAAATGCGCAAGATACCTCTAAATGACAGGCCGGAGCGTACCTCCTGCGGTGCAAGAGTCCGCGCAATGCTCGAGAGCCACCGTGCCAGGCGGGGACAGTTAAGGTGTCAAAAAGCACCCGGAACGCCACGTGCTCACCAGGCGTTCATTTGGGGTCCTCAAGTGGTGTCCGCCCTTTGACGATAGATATGCAAGGGGAGTCGAGGGGAAGCCGACGCCGGATGAGAAAGGGGGCGATGGTGGGCGATCCTCACGAGGACCTCGAGTCTGCGGCCGCGCCGACATCGGCCGAGCCCCCACCGGAACCCGACACAGCCGAGTCCCCGACCGATGCGAGCACGGAGATCACGCCTGAGGGAGCTCTTGAAACGGATCTCGCGAGGCTCGCCGAAGCGCGCCAACGTCTCGAGCAGCTGACCGAGGACGGAACGGTCCCCGTCGTCTTCCAGCCGATAGTGGACCTCGCCACCACCAAGGTGATCGGCTACGAGGCACTCGCGCGCTTTTCCGGGGACGCAACGATCTCGCCGCTGACGTGGTTCGCAGACGCAGCCGAGCTCGGGCTGCTTCGCGAGGTCGAGATCGTCACGATCCGCGCCGCCCTCGCCGAGCTGGGCCAGGTCCCGGCCGAAGCGTTCATCGCCGTCAATGTCTCCTTGGCGACTGCGGCGTGCGAGGAGCTTCGCGACATTCTCGCCACGGTCGACGCGACGCGCGTCGTCCTTGAGATCACCGAGGACGCCGCCGCTGAGGGCTACGAAGAGATCAGCCAAGCCGTCGGGGTTCTGCGCGCGACTGGCGTGAGGATCGCGGTGGACGACACCGGCTCGGGCGATGTGAGCCTCTCGAGCCTGTTCGACGTGCAGGCCGACATCATCAAGATCGACAACGAAGTCACCCGCGGGATCGAGTCCGACCCCATGAAAGAGGCGATGGCCTCTGCCTTGAAGTCGCTCGCGGACCGGCTGGGCGCGATGAGCCTGGCTGAGGGGATTGAGACCGAAGAGGAGCTCGAGCGTCTGCGGGCCCTCGGAATCCAAGCAGGTCAGGGGTACTTTTTCGGCAGACCGGAGCCGGCCGGGGAGCTCCCGGGGCCATGACTGGCACCGGGCCCGGGCCGGCTCTGAGCTCATCTCGCCGGGGGTCGTGGCACGACGTCGCGAGATGGCCTTTGTGCCCCTCTCTTGCCTCCGGCGTTCCTTTCCAGTAACTATCTGGAAATAGAATCTTGATCGGCACGACCGGACGATGAGCGAGAGAGGGCCGGTGGAATCCAGCCGCTGGAGTGGGGTAGAACAGACCGAGGGCGTGAGCGCTCCCGGGCGGGCGCCGCGCGCGGTGGCCCTGGTGCCCAGCCCAGAGTCCCGCTTCACGATCTCCGTGCTCGCCGAGAAGACGGGGACACCTGTACCGACGATCCACCACTACCGCCACCTCGGCCTGTTGCCCGACGCGACCGAGCTCGCCTCCAACCGCTTCCTCTACGACGAGCGGCATGTGGAAGCTCTCAACGTCATCCGCCTCCTGCGCGAGCAGCGCAACCTCCCTCTCGAGGCGATCCGCGAGATGCTGCCCGAGCTGCTCGCTTTCGACAGTGGGGGAGACTTCTCGCAGGAGACCTGGGACGAAGTGATCGCCGCCTACCTGGAGCGTTCGGGCCCTGCCGTCGTCTCGGCCCGCCTCGTGGCCGCCGCCCGGGAGGCCTTCGCCCAGCACGGCTACGCCGGGGTCAACGTCGCAGACATCTGCAGCGCGGCTGATGTCGCCAAGGGGACCTTCTACCGGTACTTCGACTCGAAAGAGGCGATCTTCCTCGCCGCGGCCCGTTCGACGGTCGAAGCCGTTGGTGAGCAGCTGGACGAGCTGCCCGCTCCCATGAGCGAGCACCAGGCGATCGAGAAGCTGAAGCTCTTGCTGGGACCCATGGCCCCCTTGCTGTTGGAGGTGGCCACCGGCGAGCTCCGCCACCAGCCCAATCTGGTGGGCGTCGTGGGCGTCATCACCGCCGGCCTTGCGAGCCGCGTCGTGCCGCGCCTGCGGACGAGGGGCAAGGCGGCGAGACCCGCGGCCCGGCGAGTCGTGGACGCGGCCCTGGTGGGGCTCCTCCGGCCCACACTCGAGTCGGCCACCTCTTCCCAGAGTTCGCCGACCTGATTCTTCGCAGGGCGCCCTGTTCCTCTCAGCGCGCCTGTTCGAGCGGAACCCGCAGGTGACGCGCCAATTCGGGTCCGCTGCGGTTCCGGCGCCGGCACTGCCGCAGGGCTCCTATGGGCCTTGTCGAGCGACTGCATCCCTTGACGGGAGAGGGCGCGCACGTATAACAAAGGTGGAACTGGTGGTCATCGGCGCTACGCGAAGGAGTAGACCGATGGTGTCTATTGGGTCAGGCCAATCCCTCGGAGGCAGCTTCGACGTGCCCGAGCGGCTCGCGACGAAGGAATCGGGCCTCCCCCTGGGAGGCCAGTTCGACGCGCCTGAGGTGCTGGCCCTGAAGGCGAGAGACGAGAACTTCCCCGTCGCCTCGCATCTGTTGCCCCGCCAGGCCCGGGCGAGCCTCATGGCCATCTACGGCTTCGCCCGACTCACCGACGACCTGGGCGACGAGGCCGAAGGCGACCGGCTGGCGATGCTGGACTGGCTGGAGGCGGACCTTGAACGCGCCGCAGCCGGCAACGCCACCCATCCCGTGCTCCGTCAGCTCACTCCGGTCATCCGGGGGCTTCAACTGAGCCTGGACCCGTTCCGGAACCTGATCGAGGCCAACCGGGTGGACCAGCGCGTCGCCCGCTACGAGAGCTTTGACGACCTGGTCGGCTACTGCATGTTGTCAGCGGCGCCCGTTGGACGCCTCGTGTTGGCCGTCTTCGGTGCCTCGACTCCGGAGCGGGTCGAGCTCTCGGACAAGGTCTGCATCGCCCTTCAGCTCGTTGAGCACCTCCAAGACATTGGGGAGGACGCGAGGCGCGGCCGCGTCTACATGCCCGCCGAGGACATGAGCCAGGCCGGGTGCGTCGAGGCTGATCTGACCGCTGCGCACGCCTCGCCCGGGTTGCGTGACCTGATCGCGACAGAGCTCACGAGGGCGCGCGACATGCTCGCGGCGGGAGTGCCCCTGGCGGCGGCGCTCCGGCTGCGCCAGCGCGTCGCGGTCGTCGGCTTCGCGGCGGGCGGCCTGGCCTCCCTCGACGCCATCGAGCGGGCGCACTGCGACGTCCTCGGGACCCGCTGTCGTCCGCGCAAGGCGCGCTTCGCGAGCCGGGCGCTGTCGGGCCTCGTATCGGCGAGCCTGAAGCGAGGCGGCTCTTGAACACCGATCTCGCCTACGACTTCTGCGAGGCCGTCACCGGGCAGGAGGCGAAGAACTTCGCGTACGGCATCAGGCTGCTGCGCCGTCCTGAGCGCCGCGCCCTCTCGGCCGTGTACGCCCTCGCCCGCCGCATCGACGACATCGGCGACGGCCAGGCCGCTCCCGAGCTGAAGCTCGCCGGTCTGCAGACGATCCGCAAGGCGATCGACCCGATCGATCCGCAGTCGAACGACCCCGTGCTAGTGGCGGTGGCGGACGCAGCCCGCCGTTACGGATTGTCGATGTCGTGCTTCGGGGAGATCATCGACGGCTGTGAGATGGACGTCACGGGCACCACTTACGAGACGATCAACGATCTCGTCGGCTACTGCCGCAGGGTGGCGGGGTCGGTGGGCCGGCTCTCGCTTGGCATCTTCGGCTCCAGCGACCCCGAGCAGGCCGTGCCACTGGCCGATGCGCTCGGTGTCGCCCTGCAACTTACGAACATCTTGCGCGACATTGTCGAGGATCGCTCCATCGGGCGGGTTTACCTGCCCCGCGAGGACGCCGAGTCGGTCGGCTGCGATCCCGCGCTCAGCGGTCCGCCGTCCGAGATCGCCCGTCTCGTCGTCCTCGAGTGCCGCCGCGCCGATGAATGGTTCGCGGAGGGCCTGCAGTTGCTCTCGCTGCTCGACGGGCGGGGTCGCGCCTGCGTCTCGGCGATGGCTGGGATCTATCGGCGCCTGCTTGTCCGCATAGAGCGTGACCCGCTGGCCGTGACACGGGGCCGGGTCTCGTTGCCGACATGGGAGAAGGCCCTGGTCGCGGGCCGTAGCCTGGCCGGGGCACGTCCGTGAGCCCAGCCCGTATCGGCATCGTCGGGGGTGGCCTGGGCGGTATCGCGGCGGCGCTTTGCGCTCGCGACGGAGGGGCCGAGGTCGTTATGCTCGAGCGGCGCCCCGTGCTCGGCGGCCTCACGTCCTCGATCAGGCACAACGGTCTTTCCTTCGACAACGGCCAGCACGTGTTCCTCCGTTGCTGCACCGCCTACCGAGGCTTCGTCGAGCGGATCGGGGCGAAGGACCAGGTCTTCTTGCAACCGCGCCTCGACGTGCCGGTTCTCTCGCCGAACGGCACGCGCGCCTCGATCAGGGCGACGGCGCTGCCGACCCCCTTGCACCTGGCCTCGTCGCTCGGGCGCTACCGCCACCTCTCCCTGACCGAGCGCGCCCGGCTGGCCCGGCCCGCACTCGCCCTCCGTCGGCTCGACCCTGACGACCCCGCCCTCGACGAGGTCTCCTTTGGAGACTGGCTCTCGCGCCACGGCCAAAGTGATCGGGCGATCGAGCGCCTCTGGAACCTGATCGCGCTGCCCACGATCAACGTCCCGGCCCGGGAGGCTTCGCTCGCGCTCGCGACGAAGGTGTTCCGGGTCGGACTGTTGGACAGCTCCGACGCAGGCGACATCGGCTGGTCGATGGTCCCTCTCGCCCAGCTCCACGGCGAGGCCCCCGCGCGGGCCCTCGAGGCGGCCGGCGTGGAGGTCGTGCTCGGCGCTCCGGTCACGGCAATCGCTCGCACAGCCGCCGGCACCTTCAAGATCACCTCCGGCGAGCGCAGCGATATCGCCGACGCCCTTGTCGTCGCAACCCCGCTCCGGGTCTCCGCAGCGCTCGGGGTCTTCGACAAGGAGTCGGACCTGGAGCGGCTCGGGGCCTCACCGATCGTCAACGTCCACCTGGTCCTCGACCGGAGGGTGACCGACCTCGCGTTTGCTGCCTGCGTCGACTCGCCGGTCCAGTTCGTCTTCGACCGCACCGCCTCGAGCGGGGTCACCTCGGGACAGTGTCTCGCCATCTCGCTGTCGGCTGCGGACGACTACATCGCGCTTGGCGCGACCGAGCTAGTGAGCACCTTCCTCGAGGCGCTGCGGGACCTTTTCCCTCCGGCACGCAAGGCGCGCCTCGTCGACGCCCACGTCACCCGCGAACGGGCGGCGACGTTCCGTGCCGTTCCCGGGACCCGGGCGCTGCGGCCCGGGACCTTGACGTCAGTGCGGGGGATATTCCTTGCCGGCGCCTGGTGCGACACCGGGTGGCCGGCGACGATGGAAGGTGCGGTCCGCGCCGGCCAGCAGGCGGCCTCCCAAGCGCTGGCGCTCGCCTCGGCCAAGCGCGTCGAGGACCCTCGAGAATTGGAAGGAGCAGGGACGTGACTGTGGTCTCCTCTCCCGCAAGACGCGAGAGCGCTCTTCTCGCCGCCGAGTCCTTGGCGCGGGCGAGGGCCGTCGTGGCACCGGCCATGGACCAGGCCGTGCTCAGGCTCTGCCCGCAGCTGCGCCCGGCCGTCGCCGAGCACCTCACGAGCGGCGGCAAGTTCGTGCGCGCCGGCCTCGTGCTCACCTCGGCGGCAGCTGCCGGGGCAGAAGACGGCGCCGCGATCGTGGGCGGAGTGGCGATCGAGCTCGTGCACAACTTCTCGCTCGTCCACGACGACATCATCGACCGCGACCTGGAACGGCGGCACCGCCCGACCATGTGGGCGGAGCACGGCGTCGGTCATGCCATCATCGCCGGTGACGCCCTCGTCACCCTCGCCTTTCAGATCCTCCTCGAGGAGCCGACCGCCGAGCGGGTGGGCGCGGCGGGTCGCCTCGCCGAGGCGACCCAGGCGATGATCGCCGGCCAGGCCGAGGACATGGCCTCCGAGCTGGCCGACTCGCTGTCTGTGGAGGAGTGCTTGCAGATGGAGGCCGGCAAGACGGGGGCGCTCCTGTCCTGCTCGTCCGCCATGGGTGCCATCCTCGCCGGTGCCCCCGTGCCCACGATCGAGGCCCTCGGCGAGTTCGGGCGCCACCTCGGGATCGCGTTCCAGGCCGTGGATGACGTCCTCGGGATATGGGGCGAGCCGAGCGTCACAGGAAAGGCCGTCGGCAACGACCTGCGCCAGCACAAAAAGACCCTCCCTGTCGCACTCGCGCTCGCACGGCGCGACCTGCCGGCGGGGCTCACAAGGCTTCTTGAGCGTGACCTCTCCGAGGCCGAGGTTGCAAAGGCGACGCGACTGTTGGAGGAGTGCGGCGCCCGCGAGGCGACGATGGCAATCGGGGAGGCACAGCTGGCAGCGGCCCTCGGCGCCCTCGAACGGGTGCCCCTGGAGCTCGGGCCGCGTGCCGAGCTCGCGGCAATCGCCCGATACGTCACAGAGCGCGACCGGTGAGCGCACTCCCACGTGCGCAGAGTGACAGCGCCGAGCCAGCGCGAGAGCGCCCGTCGACCTCGGCGAAGGCTGGCGACGACGCCCGGGGCTGTCTGAAGAGGGCCGTCGATGCACTCGTGGCCCTCCAGCACCCGCAGGGCTGGTGGAAGGGCGAGCTCGAGACCAACGTCTCCATGGACGCCGAGGACCTGCTGCTTCGCGAGTTCCTCGGCATACGCACGCCCGAGCAGACCACCTCCGCCGCGCGCTGGATCCGGTCCTGCCAGCGCAAGGACGGGACGTGGGCAAACTTCTACGGTGGGCCGCCGGAGCTCTCGACGACGGTCGAGGCCTACGTAGCCCTCCGCCTGGCGGGCGACGAGCCGAAGGCCGCGCACATGGTCTGCGCGGCCGAGTTCATAAAAGGTTCCGGTGGTGTCGAGCGGACACGAGTCTTCACCCGGCTCTGGTTGGCGCTGTTCGGCCTCTGGTCCTGGGACGAGCTGCCCGTGCTGCCGCCGGAGCTGATGTACCTGCCGCGCTTCGTCCCGCTCAACATCTACGACTTCGGCTGCTGGGCCCGCCAGACGGTGGTCGCGCTCACCGTCGTGAGTGCCCACCGACCGGTGCGGCGGATCGGGTTCGACATCGACGAGATCAAGACCGGGCTCCCCGCCCCTGGGCTACAGCCGCTCAGCACCTGGGCCGGCCGCTTCCAGGCCCTCGATCGCGCCCTCAAGCTCTACGAGCGCCGGCCGATCCGCCTCGTTCGCCAGGCGGCATTGCGCCGCGCCGAGCGGTGGATCCTGCAGCGCCAGGAGGCGGACGGGTCCTGGGGCGGGATACAGCCGCCGTGGGTGTACTCCCTGATCGCCCTGCACCTGCAGGGCTACGCCCTCGACCACCCCTCCCTGCGGGCCGGGCTCGCGGGCCTCGACGGCTTCACGATCGAGGACGAGAAGGGGCGGCGGCTCGAGGCCTGTCAGTCCCCGGTCTGGGACACCGCTCTAGCCGTGACCGCGCTCGCGGACGCCGGGCTCGAGCCGGGCGACCCGGTGCTGCGCTGCGCTGCGCGCTACCTGCTCGCAGAGGAGATCACGGTCCCCGGTGACTGGTCCGTCCGGCGCCCGCAGCTCCAGCCGGGCGGCTGGGCCTTCGAGTTCGCCAACGACAACTACCCAGACATCGACGACACGGCCGAGGTCGTGCTCGCGCTCGAGCGGACCGATGTGGACGCCGAGGCTGCCGTGGACCGCGCCGTGAGCTGGATCGAGGGCATGCAGTGCCGTGACGGAGGATGGGCGGCCTTCGACGTCGACAACACCCAGACCCTGTGCCGGGAGCTCCCGTTCTGCGACTTCGGCGAGCTGATCGACCCGCCCAGCGCGGACGTGACAGCACACGTCGTGGAGATGCTGGCCAAGCTCGGGCGCTCGCAGCCGGCGGTCGCCCGCGGCGTGGAGTGGCTCTTGGGCTCCCAGGAGGAGAACGGCTCCTGGTTCGGGCGATGGGGGGCGAATTATCTCTACGGCACCGGAGCCGTCGTGCCGGCCCTCGTGGTCGCAGGCGTGCGGGCGAGCCATCCCGCCATCCGCCGCGCCGTCAGGTGGCTGGAGGAGCACCAGAACCTCGACGGGGGCTGGGGCGAGGACCTGCGCTCCTACGACGACCCCACCCAGGCCGGCCGCGGTGCCTCGACGGCCTCGCAGACGGCTTGGGTGCTGCTGGCCCTGCTCGCGGCGGGCGAGCGCTCCAAGGCGACAGACGCAGGGGTGTCGTTCCTCGCCGCCACACAGAACGAGGCGGGCACTTGGGACGAGCCCTTTTTCACCGGGACCGGCTTTCCGGGTGACTTCTACATCAACTACCACCTCTACCGGCTCGTCTTCCCGGTCACGGCCCTCGGCCGGTACGTGAACGGAGACCCCTACGGCTGAGCTCAAGGTGCTCACGGCGCTTCGTGTAGAAGCCTTCGCCGTCGGTGGCGCGGATGTCGTCATCGGTGCCGGAGCCGACCGCGCCCGGCGTGCCGGTGCGGAGCTTGCCGCGAAGCTCGACGAGCAGACGGCCGTGGCCCTCGTCGGGGTAGCAGGTGGTCTCGCCCCGCAGCTAAGGACGGGCGACCTCGTCATCGCGAGCGAGTTGCGCAGCACCGAGTCGACCGAGTCGCGCAGCCTGCCCGGCGTGGGGTCGCTCGCGGCCGAATTCCGCCGTGCCGGCTTGGGCGTCCTGACGGGCCCGCTCGTTTCGTCGCCGCGATATGTGCACGGCGGCGAGCGCGAGGCGCTCGCCGCCTCGGGGGCCGTCGCCGTCGACATGGAGTCGGCCTGGGTGATGGGCTGTTTGCCGAAGAACCCGCTCGCGGTCATCCGCTCCATCTCGGACACGAGCGAGTGCGGACCCGTCCTCGGTGGTGCCCGGGCCCTCGGGTCGCTCCTCGCGGTGCGCCGGCCCCTGGAGCGTTGGGCGAGGGCCTGCGGTGAGCACGAGGTCGTCCTCGCCTCCCCGCGCTCGTTCTGTGCCGGGGTGGACCGTGCGATCGAGATCGTCGAGCGCGCCCTCGAGCGCCACGGGGCGCCCGTCTACGTGCGGCGCCAGATAGTCCACAACCTGCACATCGCGCGAAACCTCGAGTCGAAGGGGGCCGTGTTCGTCGAGGAGCTGGACGAGGTGCCCCCGGGCGCGGTCGTCGTGCTCGCCGCTCACGGCGTGTCCCCGGTCATCCGCAAGCAGGCTTCCGAGCGCGGCGACCTGCAGGTCATCGACGCCACCTGCCCGCTCGTCGCCAAGGTGCACACAGAGGCGCGCCGCTACGCGGGCCAGGGCTACGACCTCGTGCTGATCGGGCACCCCGACCACGAGGAGGTGATCGGGACCCTCGGCGAGGCGCCGGACCGCTTCCATGTCGTGGAGGGCACTGACGACGTCGCCCGGATCGAGCTCGGCAACGGGGCGTCGCGCCCGCTCGTCTATTTGACTCAGACAACGCTCGCCACCGACGAGACGGCCGAAATCGTCTCCGCGCTGCGGCGTCGATTCCCCGAGATCGCCGCGCCCCCTGCCGACGACATCTGCTACGCGACCCAGAATCGCCAGGATGCGGTCCGTCAGATCGCGCACCGGTGTGACCTCATGCTCGTCGTGGGGTCCGCGAACTCTTCCAACACCGCCCGCCTCGTCGAGGTGGCCCAGCGTGAGGGCTGCCATGCCGAGCTGATAGAGGACGCCTCCGAGCTCGAGCTCGGTTGGCTGGCCAGCGCGAGGACCATCGGCCTGACCGCCGGCGCCTCGGCTCCCGACGCCCTCGTCCAAGAAGTGCTCGACACCCTCCGCTCGCTCGGGCCGGTCCGGCTCAGCGAGGAGAGGGGCACAGAAGAAACCGTCCGCTTTGCCCTACCGACACAGGTGCGTTGATGCCAATCCCACTCCGCCAGAACGTCCGTATCGGTGCCCACCTCATGCGGCACCGTCTGAAGAAGACGAAGTACTACCCGTTCATCGTCGAGATCGAGCCGCTCTTCGCTTGCAACTTGTCCTGCCCCGGCTGCGGCAAGATCCAGCACCCGACCGAAGTGCTCCGCCAGCGATTGTCGGTCGAGGACGTGATCGGCGCAGTGGAGGAGTCCGGCACGCCGATGGTCTCCATCGCCGGCGGAGAGCCGTTGTTGCACCCCGACATCGAGCGGATGGTGAAAGAACTCGTCGCCCGCAAGATCTACGTCTATCTCTGTACCAACGCCGTGCTGCTGCGGCGGCGCCTCGACCGCTTCACCCCTTCGCACTACTTCTCCTGGGTCGTGCACATGGACGGGACCCGCGAACGCCACGACGCGGCCGTCGCGCGCGAGGGCGTCTTCGACGAGGCCGTCGCCGCGATCCGCGAGGCGAAGACGCGTGGCTTCAGGGTGACGACCAACTCGACGTTCTTCAATACGGACTCCCCAAAGACAGTCCGCGACGTGCTCGACTTCCTGAACGACGACCTAAAGGTCGACGCGATGATGATCTCGCCCGCCTACGCCTACGAGAAGGCGCCCGACCAGGAGCACTTCTTGGGCGTCGAGCAGACCCGCGAGCTGTTCAAGGAGGCCTTCGCCGACAAGCGTCGGGCGCGCTGGCGCCTCAACCACTCACCGCTTTTCCTCGACTTCCTCGAAGGCAAGGTCGACTTCCAGTGCACGGCCTGGGGCATCCCGAGCTACTCGGTCTTCGGCTGGCAACGGCCGTGCTACCTCATGGGCGACGGGTACGCGAAGAGCTATCACGAGCTCGTGGAGACGACCGACTGGAGCGCCTACGGCCGCGGCCGGGACCCGCGCTGCGCCAATTGCATGGCGCATTGCGGCTATGAACCCTCGGCCGTCATCGCGAGCCTCGCTTCGCTGCGCCAGTCGCTGCGGGCGCTAGTGAACACGCACTGATCGACATGGCCGTCATCGAGGTCCCAACCCCTCCTTCGGTCTCGATGCCGGTCTCACCCGCGCGCCTTCGCGAGATGGACGCCACAGAGCTCGCCGCGCTCGTGGGAGAGATCAGGCGCTTCCTCGTCACGAGCGTCTCGGTCACAGGCGGCCACCTGGGATCGAACCTCGGGGTCGTCGAGCTGACGATCGCGCTTCACCGCGTGTTCTCCTCTCCGGACGACGCCATCGTCTGGGACACCGGTCATCAGGCCTACGTGCACAAGCTCGTGACCGGACGCCAGGACGCCTTCAGAAGCCTGCGTAAGCGGGGCGGCCTGTCCGGATACCCGAACCGCTCCGAGTCCGAGCATGACCTCGTCGAAAACAGTCACGCCTCGACGGCGCTCTCGTACGCCTACGGGCTCGCGAAGGCGCGCCAGCTTCTCGCCGACCCGCGCCGGGTCGTCGCCGTCGTCGGGGACGGCTCTCTGACGGGCGGCGTCGCCTACGAGGCGCTCAACAACATCGGCATCTCCGGCGCCAACGTCGTCGTCGTCCTCAACGACAACGGCCGTTCCTACGCCCCGACGGTGTCGCGGATCTCCTCCGCGGGACGCTTCCCCGATCCGGACGGTGCTCCGGCGAAGGAGTTCTTCGAGGCTCTCGGCCTCAGCTATATCGGGCCGGTCGACGGCCACGACCTCGGCTCGCTCGAGGAGGCGCTGCAACTATCCGCGCGACGGCCGGGACCGCTCGTGCTGCACGTGCACACGCAAAAAGGCCGCGGCTACCGGCCCGCCGAGCTCGACGAGGAGAAGTGCCTGCACGACGTCGGACCCTTCGACCCCGAGACGGGCAGGGTGCTCCGCGGCACCGCCGGCCGGCTCAGCTACACAGAGGCCTTTGCCTCGGCGATCGTGCGCGAGGCGGCGCTGTGTCCCGAGATAGTCGCCATCACAGCCGCCATGCCGGGCCCGACCGGGCTGCTCGAGTTCCGGGACCGGTACCCCGAGCGCTTCTTCGACGTCGGCATCGCCGAGCAGCACGCCGTGAACGCGGCCGCCGGCATGGCGATGGGCGGGCTTCGCCCTGTCGTGGCGATCTACTCCACGTTCCTCAACCGGGCCTGGGACCAGGTCTATTACGACGTCGGGCTCCACCACCTCCCGGTTATCTTCTGCCTGGACCGCGCAGGCATCACCGGCGACGACGGTCCCAGTCACCACGGGGTGCTCGACATGATGCTGCTGACGAAGGTCCCTGGGATGACGGTGCTCGTCCCCTCGTCGTATGAGGAAGTCGGCAACATGTTGCACGAGGCCGTTTCGATCACGACCGGTCCCGTGGCGATCCGCTGGCCGAAAAGCGAGGCCCGCTCGTCCGCGGTCGGGAGCAGGCTGCGGGCACGCAAGCTCACGACCGGCTCGCGCGTGTGCCTGATCGGCCTGGGCAAGCTCGTCGCCGAGTGCGAGCAGGCCGCGCGAATTCTTGCGGACCGCGGCATCGACGCCACCGTCTGGGACGCACGCGTCGCCGCGCCGCTCGACGAGGTGATGATCGAGAACGCGCTCGCCCATGGCCTCGTGGTCTCTGTCGAGGACGGGATCACCGACGGGGGCGTCGGGCGGCGGATCGAGGCCGCCCTTCGTCGCCGCGCCCAGGCCGGCAAAGGCCCGGCGGTCGTTAGCTGCGGCGTACCGACCGCTTACCTCCCTCACGGGGATGCCACCGACATCCTCACCTACCTCGGCCTCGACGGCCCGGGGATCGCGCGTGTGGTGCTCGAGCACCTTTGAGAGGCGCCCCCGGCCGAGGTGAGGCCCGGGGCTGGGTTGACCATGGCCCGACGTCGGTGCCAGTCGGTCCCGACTGCGATGAGCCCCTCACAGCTGGTGGCGATATCGTGCCGCCGAGGAGGTGTCCGCGTGGGCGACTTTTTCAAGGTGGTGTCGGCTGGGCCGCTGTTCTTCGTGAGCGCCTGGGTGTTGATGATCTTCGCAGGGATCGCGGCCAAGAATGTCGGAGTCCATCCGGTTGGCTACTTCACCGCGATGGTGGTCACTATCGGGTTGTGGCTGACCGTGGCGCCGGCGATAGGTGCGGTGTCGCGCGTTTCCATCCGCAAGTCCAAGCGTTAGGAGCGGGGCGAAGCCCGACGCCGCGTCCATTGGCGGCTTCCATGGGGCTTTTCCGACACCGAATCAGGGAAGCTGCCCGCGCTGTCGAAGACGGCGATCTCGCCCGCGTAGGAGGCTTCGAAGAACCTCTCCCAACCCTCGAGCTGATCGCGGGTGATCGGTACCGCACCCGTCGGCCTCGGCGTTGCTCGCCTCGATGCGCCGCCAGCGCTCATCCGGGTCGACGCTGAGGACGGTAGGTTCGACCACTGCGCCCAATCCCTAGGCCCGTTGCGCCTTTGGTCGCGGTCTGTCCGTAGGAGAAGCCGGACTCAGAATCACGCTCTGGCCGAGCGGGAGCAACCGTTGCGCCAAGCGCCAGAACATCACCTCGATCCGGTCCCGAGCCCTTCGTGGAAGGATCGACCGCCG
>JBEKMZ010000048.1:0-26214 GCA_049523315.1 Acidimicrobiales bacterium
CTGTTCTCGGGCTGGCGGCTTTTCTTCGAGCGCCTTTCCGAGCACCTGCCCGTCTTGATGCTCGTCGAGGACCTGCAGTGGGCCGATGCGGGCATGGTGGAGTTCCTCGACCACCTGCTCGAGTGGTCGGGGGACCATGCCATTTTCCTGCTCGTGCTGTCGCGGCCCGAGGGAGCCGAACGAGGCGGGCTGGGGCTGTCGCGCCGGAGCGTGACGACGCTTCCTTTGGACCCGCTCTCCGATGATGTCATGGGCAAACTCCTCGACGGCCTCGTCCGCGGTCTGCCGACGTCTGCACGGACACGCATCGTCGAGCGGGCCGAGGGGATCCCGCTCTACGCGATCGAGACGGTCCGAGGTCTTTTGGACAAAGGGGCCCTCGAGCGCGATGACGAAGGCCTCCTGCATCTCGTCGGCGAGCTCGGTGAGCTTAGATCCCACCCGGGCTCACCGCCCTCATCGCCTCCCGCCTCGATGCCCTCTCACCGGACGAGCGCAGACTCGTCAAGGAGTGCTCTGTGCTCGGGGGCAGCTTCCCCCGCCAGACAGTCGGCGCCCTCTCGGAGATAGACCCGACCCTGCTCGATGAGCTGTTGAGCTCACTCGTGCGCAAAGAGGTGCTCACTGTCCGAGCCGACAGGCTCTCCCCCGAACGCGGCCAGTACGCGTTCACACAGTCGCTCATCCGCTCTGTCGCCTACGACATGTTGACGAGAGCCGAGCGAAAGGCGAGGCATCTTCGGACAGCAGAGCACCTCCGCTCGGCCTTCCCCGACGAAGGTGCCGAGGTGGCCGAGGTTATCGGCGCCCATCTCTATGACGCCTACAAGGCGGCCGGCGACGATCCCGATGCCGACAAGCTCCGCGCGGAGGCCTGCGCCGCCTACACCCGCGCCGGCGAACGCGCGGAGTCCGTGGGTGCCCCAGAGGCGGCCGAGTCCGCCTACCTGAAGGCCGCCGAACTCAGCTTGGACGAGGCCGAGCAGGCCTCGTACACCGAGCAGGCGGGGCGCATGGCACGCGAAGCGGGTTGGAACGAGCGTGCGCTCGCTCACCTCGAGGCCGCCGTCTCAGCCCATGCCAAGGCCAGGCGCATCATCGAGGTCGCCCGCGTCACCGGTTCGGTCTCCATGGCACTCGACGCGCTCGGAAGGGGCGAGCTAGCCGTCATCCGCGTCCGCGAGGCACTCGCGTCTCTGCAGGGGACCGACCCAGCTCCGGAGGTGCTCGCGGATCTTCAGGTGAGGCTCGCGGGATCACTCCTGTTCTCGGGCCACGCGGACGAGACGTCAGGACCGATCGAAGCGGCGCTCACTTTGGCCGAGCACCATGTGCTCCCCGAGACCCTCGCGCGCGGCTTCAACGCAAAGGCGATGAGCCTTGCTCACATAGGCCGACCCGTCGAGGCCCGTTTGCTCTTCGAAGGCATGGCCTCGGTTGCCCGGGAAAGCGGCCTAACTCGGCCGGAGATGACCGCAGAGAATAACCTCGCCGACCTTTGCATGACACTTGACCTGCCCGGAGCCGAGGAGCATGCCGGGGCTGCGCTCGTGTTGGCGCGGCGCGCCGGGCGTCGGGAGGATGAGGCCTGGGCGGCGGCGAACCTCATGTACATATTCATGCTGATGGGGCGTCTCGACAGGGCGTTCCAGCTCGGGGCCGAGCTCCTCCAGGGTGGAGACGACCGTCCGGGTGCGGCTGCGATCCACTACCCGCTCGCGTGCCTCGAGGCGATGCGCGGAAACGTCCTTGCCGCCCGCGATCACGCCGCGGTCTGCAGTGTCTGGTCGGGCCTGGACGACATCCAGAACAGGTCCGTCTACGCGTCGCCGGTGGGGGTCATCGCGCTCGCGGCCGGAGACAGCCCGCGGGCGCTCGAGAGCGCGCGCACCGCGATCGAAGAAGCCACCCATGGCGGCATGGGCATCGCCAATGAGACGGTCCGGACCGCCTTCCCGGTCGCCCTGGAGGCGGCGGTGAACCTCGGCGAGCTAGACGAAGCGGACCGGCTCGCTGCCATCTTGGCGACACGCCCACGGGGCCAGGTCCCGCCATTTCTGAGAGCCCAGGTCGTCCGCTGGAGGGCTCTCATCGCAGCCGCGAGAGGAGACAACGCAGCTGTCGAGAAGGATCTCGCGGCCGCTGAGGCCATGTTCCGGGAGCTCGCCTACCCCTACTGGACGGCACGGGCGCAGCTCGACCGGGCCGAGTGGCTCTCGAGAAACGACAGCCCCGAGAACGCCGCGCGGGTCGCCGCCCAAGCCGCCTCCACATTCGAGGGCATCGGGGCCGCGCCCATGCTCGTGCGGGCACGGGCTCTCGTTGAACCCCTCGCGCCTGGCTCTTCCGGCGTGCAACTGCAGGCGAGTCGTTAGGGGCCAGGCCACACCAACAGGCGGGCCGGGAGGGTAGGCCCTTCACAGCCGCGCCGGCGTCGCCAGCCCGGAACTAGCGTCAGGAAGACCTTGACTGGTCTCGATCCACTCTGGTTGGTGCTTGCCGGCTTCGGTGCGGGCCTGGCGGGAAGCGTGGCGGGGCTGGCCTCGCTCGTTAGCTACCCCGCCCTCTTGGCACTGGGCCTGCCACCTGTGACCGCCAACGTGTCCAACACCGTCGCCCTCGTCTTCTCCAGCATCGGCTCGGTTTGGGGCTCGAGGCCCGAGTTCACGGGCCAGCAGGCCCGGGCGAGGTACCTGGGACCGATCGCTGTCGCCGGCGGGCTGATGGGCGGGACCCTGCTGCTCGAGACCCCGTCTCGCACCTTCACCCTGGTCGTGCCGTGGCTGATCGGCCTCGCCGCGCTCACGATCGTGATCCCGCGCGACCCGGGCCGCTTGGCGCCGGACGCGTTGCGCCGGCCGAACTGGAAGCTCAGTGTGGGCGTGTTCCTAGTGGCCGTGTATGGCGGCTACTTCGGCGCCGCAGCCGGGGTGCTGCTCCTCGCCTTGTTGATCGTCGCCACGGCGGAGTCCCTGGCACGTGACAACGCCATGAAGAACCTGCTCGTGGGGTTGGCCAATGCCGTTGCTGCGATCGCGTTCGCGATCTTCGGCCCAGTCCGCTGGCTGCCGGTAATCCCCCTCGCTGTCGGATGCCTGATCGGCGGGCGCCTCGGCCCGACCATCGTGCGGCGGTTCCCGGCTACACCGCTTCGAGTACTCATCGCCTGCGGAGGGCTCGGCCTCGCAGTCCATCTCGGCCTCGACGCGTACCGCTGAGCAACTGATCTTCACGCGAGCCCGGGAAGACCTGGTTGTCGAGAGCCCACTGTGAGAACATGATCACATTGTGAATAGCACGATGCCCAATGTCGCCATCGACCCCGACAGCCCCGTCCCACTGCACGAACAGGTCGCCGCGGCCATCCGCAGGGCCATCGCCGATGGCGAGGCTAAGCCGGGCGAGCGCCTACCGCCGGCACGAGACCTCGCCGCCGTGCTGGGGGTCAACTCCAACACCGTCTTCCGTTCCCTGCACACCCTTAGGGACGAGGGGCTGCTCGAGTTCTCCCGCGGGCGCGGCGTCTCGGTCGCCGGTGCCGCCATTCACCGCAGCGTCATCGTCGAGAAGGCCCGAGAGCTGGTCAAGCTTGCCCGCCACTTCGGCTACCGGCCCGAGGAGCTGGTCCAGATCATCGAGCAGGTGTCCTAGGCCAGGCCGTGATCGTCCTCGAGGCCGCGGAGACGAAACCGGAGCTCGGCGCCGAGGCGCTGATAAGACAGGCACGCCGGCGCCAACGACGCCGATGGACGGGACTGGCGGCCGCAGTCCTGATCGCAATGGTGAGTGGAATCGCGGTCCATCTCAGCTCTGCTGCCAGGACGCCTGCTCGTACCACCACCGGTTCCAAGCCGATGGGACCGAAGGTGACCGTCGCAACCTATCCGACGTGCCTCGCGAGTCGCCTGCGACTTTCCACCCGCGCCTACAACGTCGACATGACCGGTGCCTACGCCATCTACTCGATAACCAACATCGGTTCGGCACCGTGCGCCTTGGCCGGTACGCCGCTGTTTTCCGCCACCGACTCTGCGGCGAGAGCGGTCGGAACCGTTCAGGAGACCTACGCCAACACCGGACGCGCTCGTGCGACCTCGGGCACCGCGGAAAGGCGTGTCGTGCTCTGGCCGGGGGGACACGGCTCTTTCGCGGCGTGGTGGCAGAACTGCCCGGACGCTCTCCCGAGCGCGCAGGTGAAGATCGTGACCCTGACTTCGAGCTGGACGTTCGTCGGGCAGAGCTCCGGGATCACCCAAGTCACGCCCGATGCCGCAGTTGGCTGCAAAAATGTGCCGGTCGTGGTTTCTCAGTTCGAGGCAGGCGTCATGTCACATCCACCTTGGGTACCGACGCCGTCGGCCGGGTCACCAGGGGGCTTCGATGTCGAGACAGAGGTGTTCGGGCCGTGAGCGCGACGATGCCCTATCGGCGAACACCCAGGGCCGAGCGGTGCGCCAGGGCCAAGATGGTCTTGGCGTGACGATCCGCAGAGGAGAGCAGGGTCGTGCGCTGCTATCTGAAGCCGGAGGCGGACAAGCGCCGCCTCCACAGGATCTGGAAGGCGGGCTTGTTCGTGGACTCTTCCGAGGGCGCGCATTGGAAGGGCTCACGAAAGAAGTGGGGCACGATCGACCTGCCGGCGTCAGCCTGGGTGTCTCATTCGCGCTCGCCGGGCGCGGACGACCGTCCCGCCAAGAGGTACCTGTCCAACGTGATCGAGTGCGAGAACGAGAACGCCCACTACACCATGGGCGTGCCGAAGCCGGACACGGAGCTCTGCCTCGCCGTGCTCACGAGACCCGTCAGCTGATCTCGCGGACCGCGTCCTCCAGCTCAGCGGTGTCGGCCCCGCGCCCGCGCATGTCGTCGAGGTTGATGAGGACGTTTGCCAGAGCTCCCTCGCGAGCCGCGTTCAACAGCGCCAGCGCGACTGTCCAGTCGCTCTTCATGACCGATCGGACGCGGTCGCCCAAGGCTTTCAGCTCACCGGCTGACCTCCATGCGAGGCGCGCCGTCTCGAGCGGCACGTCGGCTGCATGTCTGATGGCAGCGGTGAAAGCCTGCTCTGCCTGTGGTCCGGGCTCGTTCTTCGTGGCGCGTCGCGCGAGGACGGTGTCGGCGTAGGCCCGCGCGTCTTGTTCCACGAGGGCAAGGAAACGGCTCCGGGCGGTGGCGAGCTCTTCCCGGGCCGGGTCAGGCGCCGTCTCGTCCTTAGGGGCGGAGTAGGCGAGCACCATCTCGCCGAGAGCCGCCCCCATCGCTCCGGCGGCGGCGGCCGCGCTCCCGCCTCCGGGCGTGGGCGTGCGGGCCGCGAGCCGAGCGGTGAAGTCGGCGAGGGACTCCGCCGACTGGATGCCGCGCACCTTGCGCTCGAGGACTGTGCTGCGGTCGAAGCTGTTGAGCTGCAGGTAGTACTCGGCTGCGTCGAACAGGGCGTCCTCGGGGACGAGGCCTACGACCTCGGTCTCCTCGATCGCGACGCCGTAGCGGGCCGCCTCTCGTCGCACGGCCTCGACGGCGCGGTGAATGGGTGTTCGCCGGTAATCGGTCAGATTCATCGAGACCTGCGCCCGTTGGCGCTCGCGTATGTCGAAGCCGAGCGCCTTGACCTCGGCCAGGCCGCCGTCTCGCGAGCGAACGGCGCTCGCGACGCGCTTGGCCACGGCGACGTCCGGCGTGGTCAGGTACGCGTTGTAGGCGATCAGCACGGGCCGTGCCCCGATCGCCACGACACCCGCGCTCGGGTGGACCCGAGGCTCGCCGATGTCGGGGCGCCGGGCCGGGTCGGTCGAGATGGAGTCCCGGATCCCTTCGAACTGACCGGCGCGCACCTTCGCGAGATCCTGGCGTTCGGGCAGCCGGGCGGCCTGGCCGTAGAAATAGACGGGTATCGCGAGCTCGTCCCACACCCACGTGCCGAGCGCGACGGCGAGCTCGACCGCCTGTTCGGCGGTGGCCTCACCGAGAGGTACGAACGGGACGACGTCGGTGGCGCCCATCCGAGGGTGTTCTCCCTCGTGCTTGGTGAGGTCGATGAGCTCGGTCGCCACCCTCATCATCTTCTTGACCGCTTCCAGAAGTGCCGGTCCCTCTCCGACGAGGGTGACGACGCAGCGGTTGTGGTCGGCGTTCTGCTCGGAGTCGAGCAATGTCACACCCGCAATCGCCTGAGCCGCGGCCACGATGCGGGCGATCTTGGTCTCGTCCCGGCCTTCTGAGAAGTTTGGGACGCATTCGAACCAGCTCACGGGAATCCTCCAGAATTTGCAGTCACACCGACAAAGGCGAGACTAGTCGGGCGTCTTCGTCGAACCCGAGGCAGCGTGGCTCGTCGTCTAGGTCGATGTCGGATCGGTCCCGAAGAGCGGGCAGGCAGCCTTCGGAAACAACGAGATGCTCGAGCGCGAGCGTGCTCTTTATGTGTACGAGCCGTAGGTCCTCCATGGTGAAGGGGCGCAGGGTGTCGAGCATGGCGGCGATGGCGTCCCGGTCGGTCGGAACCGTCAGGGGCAGGCGCATGTCCTCGGGGAAACATGCGGTGATGGCGTTCACGGCGGTCAGATCGAGATCGACCTTCTCGATCAGTCGAGGAGTCGTGACGTCGATGAAACCCAGCCCGCAGGCATTGCCCTCAGAGGCTGGGGTCAGGTCGCGCACGAAGATGCGCGTGACACGGGGCCGATCCCGCTTCACCTGCCAGGGACCGAGGGCGCGCCCGATCACGTTCGGGTCCAGGCCGGCCCCGCTTATGTCCTTGCCCATCTCGTCGACGATGAGAAGGTCGATGTCGTCAAGCGGCAGCCCCGGCAAAAGGCCTTGCGCGACGCGTTGAAGAGCCAGCTCCTCGGACTCGATCTCCTCGCCCGGCACGAGCCGCAACTCGCAGGCCCGGTGCTGCTGGTTCTCCAAGATGGCGACGCCGAAGATGACGGGGGCCAACGCCAACATGGCGACACCCGCCTCGCGGACGATCTCACCTAGGTCGCGGGCCACACCCAGGCGGTGCAGCCGGTCGGCGCCCTGCTGGTTGCCCAAGCCTATGCAGAGCATCTTCAACAACCCGCTCCCCATCGGGCCGGCGAAGTCCGTGTGCGGCTTCACCCGGTTCACGAGGACGATGCCGTCGGCGCGGGCGGCGAGCCGGTCCAACACGAGGGGGATGTCCCCGCGGCTGCCCAGCGAGACGACGTCCATGCTGGCTCGGACGGGTGCGCCGACGGCCTCCGGCGTGATGCCGAAGCCCGCCAGAACCTCGGTCTGACCGGCAGCGGTGGCGCCGCCGTGAGAGCCCATCGCCGGCACGATGAACGGATCACAGCCCGAGGATCGCAGGTGGTCGACGACAGCGCGCACCGCCGGGAGGAGGCCGTCGATGCCCCGGCTGCCGACCGCCACCGCGATGCGCGCCCCAACGGGTGGGCGGATGCGGTCTCCGACCCGCCTCCACTCGGCGGCCACCTGCGCCGTTACGTCGATCGCCTGCGGCACGCTGAAGCGCTGGCGCACAAGACGCACCCGGGGCAGGTCCAGGGCGCCGCTGTGCAGCGAGCGTACGACCGGCGCGACAGTCACCGGATCGTGACGGACTCCTGGTCGGCGTCCACCTCCAGCGTGTCGCCATCGCGAATCCGCCCGAACTCGGACGGGTCACAGCGCACCAGAGGCACGCCCATGATCACGGCCGTCGCGACGAGGACGGTGTCGAACTCCTGAACCACGATCGCGGCCGGCGAGGTGCCCGCCTTGGCCAACTGGTAGAGCCCGTCGGCCTGGACCACCGAGCTCCCCTTCCCACCAGGGCAAACGAGGACAGCGCCGGCGATCGAGCGGCCCTCGATGTCGTGGCCGGGCTCGATGACCGTCCCTGAGGGCGGGTCGACGAGATAAAAGCAGATGGCGTCGCTGGACACGACGGCAGGGCCGGACGCCTTGCCAGGCGCCGCGCCCCGGCAGGCAATGACTGTCATCTCTCGCGAGCTCATCACGCTTCTCCCTTTATCGCTGCCTCCACGCAGTCACCAACCGAGCGCAGCACGAAGTCCATGCCCCGGCGCTTGGAGTAATAGGCACCCTTCAGCGAGTCGGTCACGCCCTTCTTGCCGAACAGGTGCTTCCAGGCGACCTGGTCGATACAGGTGTCGGGGACGAGGTGGCCTCCGGCCCTCTCGATCTCCGCCGCGATGCCCATGCGCTCGGCGAGCTGTTTGGCATAAAAGGAGGTCTGCACCCAGAACTCCACCTTGAAGTGCCGGCCGCCGATCCGCTCGGCGATCGCCTTCAGCTGGTCGAGCGACAGGTGCGGACACCCGAGCAGCGCGAACTCGATCTGGCCGCTCTCGGCTGTGAGCATCTCGCGTTGTTCGGCAAGGTCCTTATCCGTTATCACGACCGGATCGCCTGGCGGGTCGCCTTGGAAGGCGGCCTCGAGCGTCGGGGCCTCGGGCGTCACCCCGACGATGTGGTACATCGGCACGTTGCCGCCCGTGTTCAGCTCGGCACCCAAGTTCATCAGGGCCTCCGGGCTGACCTGGGCCGGGATGCCGGTGAACACCGGGATGAAGGCCGTCTGAATGGCTGTTTTGCGGGGCACGGCGTAGCCGAGCAGGTGGTAGTCGAACTCGTCGGTGAGCGTCGGCTCGACATGCACGAGCACCTGCCCCTTGCGGTTCTCCTCGAGCAGCAGGCCGTAGACGGGCACGCGGCCTGTCACCGCCGCGCAGAGCGCGGACTGGGCCGACTCGCGATTGGTGCGCGCCCCGTAGACCGAGTTCATGTACGGGGTGGCACTGGACTCCGAGTAGGCGGTCACCTCGCCAAAGCGCGGGACGTTGCCCTGCAGGTACGGCGTGCAGTTGTAGCTCAGCTGCGCGCCGAGAGCCTTGTAGGCGGCCTCGGTCCGCTCCATGGTCGCGAGGTCCTCCGGGCTCAGCCCGGGAACGTGGCGGAAGAACTCCAGGCAAAAGCCGGGGTTCACCGTCGGCGGGACCCGGCAGACCGCTCCCCCGGCGACGAGGCGCTCGGCGAACCAGATGTCCGCGTCCTGATTGCTCAAGGCGACGTGCGCCCGCGTGATGTCGCACATCTGCTCGGCGTCGAATGCCTTTCCGACCGCGACGAGCACCTGCATGGCAAGGGCGACACCTTCGCCATAGGTCCCGTCGAGCATCTTGGCGTCATGCTCGGTGAGCTTCACGGCGTCGCCTCCGCCTCCCGATGCTCGCGCATCGGGATCCGGAGCCCATGGGCCTCGGCGACGGCTTCGGCCTCCGGGTAGCCAGCGTCCGCATGGCGGATCACGCCGCTGCCGGGATCGTTGGTTAAGACGCGCTCAAGTTTCTCGGCCGCGAGGCGCGTCCCGTCCGCGACCGTCACCTGGCCGGCATGGATGGAGCGGCCGATGCCGACGCCACCTCCATGGTGTATCGACACCCACGAGGCGCCCGATGCGGTATTCAGCATCGCGTTCAAAAGCGGCCAATCCGCGATGGCGTCCGAACCGTCGATCATGCCCTCCGTCTCCCGGTAGGGCGAGGCCACGGACCCGCAGTCGAGATGGTCGCGCCCTATGACGATTGGCGCCTGCAGGACGCCGCTGGCGACCATGTCGTTGAAGCGAAGCCCGAGCCGGTCACGCTCGCCGTAGCCGAGCCAGCAAATGCGTGCGGGCAGGCCCTGGAACTTCACGCGTTCGCCGGCCATCTTGATCCACCTGCCTAGTGACTCGTTCTCGGGGAACTCGTCGAGCACGGCCTGGTCTGTGGCGGCGATGTCGCGCGGGTCACCTGAGAGCGCGACCCAGCGGAACGGTCCCTTGCCCTGGCAGAACAGCGGCCGGACGTATGCCGGGACGAAACCGGGGAAGTCGAAGGCGCGTTCGCAGCCGCCCGTCTTCGCCTCGGCGCGGATCGAGTTGCCGTAGTCGAACACCTCGGCGCCCGCGTCCATGAAGCCGACCATCGCCTCTACATGGCTTGCCATCGACTCCCGGGCCATCTTGACGAGGCCCTCGGGGTCCTTAAGGCGCAGATCCGCCATCTCCTCGACGCCCACACCTCGTGGCACGTACATGAGCGGGTCGTGCGCCGAGGTCTGGTCGGTGACGATGTCGATCTCTGCTCCGATCGCAAGCAGATGCGGCACAACGTCCGCGGCGTTGGCGAGCACGCCGATTGACAGCGCCCGGTGCTCACGCTTTGCCTCTAACGCGCGGCGCAGCGCGTCCTCGACGCTGTCCGCACAAACATCGAGATAGCCGTTGTCGAGCCGACGCTGTATGCGTGAAGGGTCGACCTCCACGCACAACACGACGCCGCCGTTCATGGTCACGGCCATCGGCTGGGCGCCTCCCATCCCGCCGAGGCCGGCGGTAAGGGTGATCGTCCCCGCGAGACTGCCGCCGTGGCGCTTGTCCGCGATGGCGGCAAAGGTCTCATATGTGCCCTGCAAGATGCCCTGGGTCCCTATGTAGATCCACGATCCGGCGGTCATCTGGCCGAACATGGTCAGTCCCAGCCCGTCGAGGCGGCGGAACTCCTCCCATGTCGCCCATTGCGGCACGAGGTTGGCGTTCGCGATGAGCACCCGGGGCGCCCACTCATGGGTCCGGAACACTCCGACGGGCTTGCCGGACTGGACGAGGAGTGTCTCTTCGGGTCCGAGCTCGCGCAGACTCGCGATGATGGCGTCGTAACAGTCCCAGTTGCGGGCGGCCTTTCCGCCCCCGCCGTAGACGATGAGCTGTTCGGGATGCTCGCCGATATCGGGGTCGAGGTTGTTCATCAGCATGCGCATGGCGGCTTCCTGGGGCCAGCCCCTGCAAGAGAGTTGGCTCCCGTGCGGCGCGCGCACAGTGCGGGGTCCGCTTGTCATGGTGCCACCGTCCCTGTCGTCTCGATGTGACCGGCGGTCGAGTCCGGAGCCGTCACTGAGCTCACCTTCTCCGGCGGCATCACGTCGACCCCGAGGTGCAGCACGTAATAGAGGCCGCTCGCCACGATCAGGCCGAGGATCCAGGAGATGTCCCCGCCTCCGAGGTGCGAGACCATCGGGCCGGCGTAGAAGGTCGTGTTCATGAACGGGACCTCCACTCCGATGGCGATGAGGTAGGCCGCCATAGTCCGCCAGTCGATCCGGCCGTAGATGCCGTCCGGGGTGAAGATGGAGTCGATGTCGTAGCGCTCCTTGCGCACGAAGTAGAAGTCGGTGAGGTTGATCGCCGTCCACGGGATGAGGAAGTAGGCCAAGAAGAGGATGAAGTTCTCGAAGTTGGTGAGGAAGTTGGCGGTGGCGGCGATCGCGATCACGGTGCCGATCACGGCGGCGACGAGCACGAAGATGGTCCGGGCGCCCCGGTGCACCTGCATGCGGCGCAGAGCGGTGATGGTGGTCGTGGACGACATGAACATGCCGTAGAGGTTGAGCACGTTCGCGGCCACGATGCCGCCGATGATGATCAAGGCGATCAGCCACGCCGTGTGGTTGACGCCGAGGCCCGTGAAGAAGCTCACGCTGCCGCCGTTGAACAGCTTGGGGGCAACTGCCAGCCCGATGGCGCCGAAGGCCATGACCCAGTACGAGCCGATGACCGATCCGGCTGCGGTCCACCAGAATGTCGCCGCTTTGCTCGTGTTCTCGGGCAGGTAACGGCTGTAGTCGGCGACATAGGGGGCGTAGGTGATCTGCCAGGTGGCGGCCACGGTGATGGCGAGGAGGAAAGTGCCGTAGGGCACGCTCCCGGAGTGCCAGACCGAGCTGATGTGGTAAACGGTGAGCAGCCGGACCGTGAGGTAAACGAAGCCCGCTCCGCTGATCAGGCTGATCCACCGCTCGTACTGGTGGATCATCCGGTATCCGTAGATGGCGAGCACCGTGCACAAGAGGGACACGATGACCGTGGCCAGCTTGTCATTAATGCCCCACCAGGCGGACAAAGCCGCGCCGCCCAATATGGCGCTCGCCGCGAAGTAGCCGACGTACATCAAGAGCACGAGCACGAGCGGGAGAATCGCGCCGTAGAAGCCGAACTGGGCCCGGCTCTGGATCATCTGCGGGATGCCGAGCGTCGGACCCTGGGCGGAGTGGGCTGCCATGAAGGTGACGCCGAAGAGGTTGCCGATGAGCAGGGCCAACAGCGCCCAGGGCAGCGACAGCCCGATCAGCACTGCGACTGCCCCTGCGGCGGCGGCAGTTATCTGCATGTTGGCCCCGAACCAGATGAAAAACAGCCGGTTCGGGGTGCCGTGCCTCTCCGAGGCGGGAATGTGGTCGATCGAGCGACGCTCGATCTGCAAGCTGCTGGTGTAGGTCTCCTGTGAGACCATTTCGCATCGCCTCCTGTCGTCAACGCCGGACGCGGCGAAGCAAGGGCGTGATCTGCGCGAATTCACCCGCGCGCCCATAGCCGGAAAAGGGTCGAGGTCCTGTGTGTCGGCACCTCACCGCTGCCTGGGGGCCAGGGACCTTCGCCGCTAGATGAGTTTTCCAACGGATCACACGTGCGAGTTTCGTTGTAGCAGACCGGTACCTGTTAGCACAAGAGCCGAAAGACCCTGCATGAGAGATACAGGATGGCAAAACTCCTGCTAGACGGCATACCCGCGCCACAGGGGCAAGGTCCTACGGCCCGGGGCGAGATGGCCTGATGACGAACGGCATCGGCGGAGCGTTTACAGCTTCCACTTTATTTCGTATAGTAAAGAAATGTTGCGCAGACGAGGTACCCCAGAGCTCATGCGTGGGCTCAATCGGAGCATCGTCGTCGACGCAATACGAGAGCATGGAAAGCTCACCCGTGCCGACCTGGTCCGCTGCACGTCGATCAGCCCCGCTTCGGTATCGGCGATCGTGGCGGACCTTATCGAGGAAGGGCTGCTGCGTGAGGAGGGCCAAGCACGCTCGGACGTCGGACGGCCGGGGCGACTGGTGCGTTTCGCCGACGACGTGCTTTTCCTCGGCTGTGACCTCGCCTCGGCGGAGGGCCTACGTGTCGGTCTAATGCACCTGTCCGGCGAGCTGATCGAGTCGCGGGTGCTCGCGGTCCCAGCCCATGCGCCCAGCACATCGCTCGTCGCCACGTCTCTCGCCGAGTATGTCGTCGACATGACCTCACGCTCCCCCTGGGCGCGCATCGTTGGTGCTGGAATCGGAGTGCCCGGCGTCGTCGACCAGGCAACCGGGCGCGTGCAGATTGCTCCCCTGCTCGGATGGGAGGAAGTCGAGTTCGGCGGGCCGCTAGGCGAGTTGCTCGGCGTCCCCGTCCATATCGACAACGACGTGACCTTCGCGCTTGCCGCAGAGGTCGATCGTGGGGCCGCGACCAACGCCCGCGACGCCATCCTCGTGACCTTCGCCGAGGGCGTCGGCGGAGCGATGCTGTTGGACGGCAAGCTCTACCGCGGGCGCGGAGCGGCCGGAGAGATGGGATACATGGTTACCGACGCCTCCGGTGCGGCGGGGGCCTACCACGGCACCGGCATGCTCGAGGCGAGACTCTTCGACCTCGTGGCTCAGGACGCGAGCCGCGACGGTATCGACCCCGCCCTTTGCGAGGGCCAAACCGCTCGACTGGTTCACCTGCTCGGGCGTTCGCGCGGAGCAGTCCAGTTCTCCGAGGACATCTGCGAACAGCTAGTGCTGACGATTGGGTCCGCCCTGGCCTCATCAATCGCCGTCTTGGACCCCGAAGTCGTGCTGCTGTCCGGATGGATCGAGCTCGTGAGCCAAGCTCTGCTCGAACGTATCGTCGAGCAGGTCCGCCGCTTCGTGCCGAGGATGCCGGCGATGCAGTTCGCGTCGCTCGGTGGCGACTGTGTCGTGATCGGTGCCGCGCTCGCCGCCTTTAGGGCTGCCCTCGCCGACGTACAGGTTCTGGAAAGGGCGATGTAGTTCCCCGAAACCGTCTCACCGGTGCCTGCAGCAAGAACGTCGACGTGAACAACTGTCCGGCGCTCAGGACCTGGTGAGGCGACCTTGAGCCTCCCGTGCACGAACCGGCAGGTGTCTTCTTTTCGACTTGACTCCGCCCTGTCGAAACCTCGGGGCTGGACGGCCTTTCCGCCACGATGAGTCGGTGCCGATCCGCCGTGGCGTCTCAGTCGCCGGCCGAGCCGACAGAGCGGGCGCTTTCGGTCATCATTCGGAACACCTCGGCAGGTGCCACCCGAGAAAAGCCCTCCGGAGTCGAGCCGATGACGTTCAACATGTGACCGTCGAAGACCTTCTCGATCCTTCTCCAAGACGAGTGGATGTCCGCGGTCTGGAGGTCGAAGAGGGCCTCGGGGGCCCTGGCGCTGTCCAAGAACGCCCGTCGGGCGGCGTCTTCGTCGCCCGTGAACCACCACGGCTCGAAGCCCTTTCGGATCAGCTGGCGGACTCTGCCAAGCAGCGACGGGACGAATCCCCAGTCGAGCACGACGTCGGGCCCGCGTGCCTTCAGGTTGTCGGCGACGCCTAGGACATTGAATACGTCGCGGTGAACCAGTAGCTGGACGACGGGGTCGTTCTCCACGGCCGCGTCGACCTCGACGTGCAGGTAGCCGTGGGTGTCTGCGAGCCAGCGGGAAAAGCCTGACTTGCCCGTGCCGGGTATGCCGGCGATCAGCAGATGAGCCATCGCATGATTCTCGCTCGCGATGAGCGGTGCCGCCGGTCCCCTCAGGCTGTCGCTGCTCCGAGCACCTCGTCGAGCGGGCCGGGTCGCGCGATCACGAATCCCTGCGCGCGGTCCACGCCGAGCTGCTTCAAGAGCTCGAGGGTGGCCTCGTCTTCTGCAGCCTCGCCGACAGTCACCAACGAGAATGCCTTGGCGAGGCTCACCACAGCGGAGACGA
The DNA here is from genome assembly GCA_049523315.1 of Acidimicrobiales bacterium. GTDB lineage: Bacteria > Actinomycetota > Acidimicrobiia > Acidimicrobiales > Bog-793 > Fen-455. The sequence goes on from JBEKMZ010000048.1 coordinate 14,829, forward strand.
CGTGGCGGCTGGATGCCTCCTCTGGCAGGTCGCGGACGAACTCCTGGTCGATCTTGAGATAAGAGACCGGGAGCCGCTTCAGATATGAGAACCCGCCGTAGCCGGCTCCGAAATCGTCCAGGGCAACCTGGCAGCCGATGTCGTTGAGGCCCTGCACGAACGCCTCGGCGGCGGCGCTGTCGCGCATGATCGCGGTCTCGGTGATCTCACACACGACGAGCTCGGGCTTGGCCCCGTGAGCCGCGAGCGCCTCGGCCACCACCGTCACCATGTTGGGATCGACGACCGACTTGGCGGAGAGGTTGAACTCCACGGCGTGGCCCTCGCCGGCGAGACGGGCCGCTTCGCCGATGACCCAGCGGTCGATCTCGGAGATCAGCCCGAATTCCTCCGCCGTCGGGAGGAAGCGACTCGGGAGCACTATCTCACCCGAGGGGCTGACCATTCTGATCAGGAGCTCGTGCTGGATGACCAGGTTCGTGCTCAAGTCCAGGATCGGCTGGGCGTAGAGGACGAACCTGCCCTGGTCGAGCGCGTCGCGGATGCGGCCTACCCAGCTGAGCTTCTCGAGCTCGCGTTCGACCCGAAGCTCCTCGGCCGCACGCTCGGTGATGTCGTCGAAGACGACCACCGAGCCGCGCAGCTCGTCGGTGAGCAGAGGCGAGGCGCTGTACGCGACAGGGAACGAGGTGCCGTCGCGACATATGAAGGTGTCGTGATCGACGTGAACCGAATCGCCCCGCTTCAAAGCGACGCGAATCGGGCATTCGTCTTCCGAAAGCGGGGACCCGTCGGCGCGGCGGAAGTGGACCATCTCGTGCCCGCGCTTTCCGATCAGATCAGCGGCCTTCCATCCGAGGAGCCGCTCGGCCGCGGCATTGACGAAAGTCACCCTGCCCTCGCCGTCCTCGGCGATCATTCCCTCGGCCATGTTGTCGGTTATCGCTGCCAGGAACTCGCGCGAACGCTCGATCTCCTGCTCCGCCACCGTCTGATCTGTGATGTCCTGGCAGGTGCCGACTATCCGTACGGCCCCGCCGTCGCCTTCGACCACAGCTTCTGTGCGCTTGCGGACGTGGCGGACCTGCCCGTCGGGGCGAACGATCCGATACTGCACTTCCGCGGAGCCTTCCTCGAGCGTTTGCTCGATCGCGCGCTCCACAAGGGAACGGTCTTCGGGGTGCACGAGGTTCAGGAGCGCAGCAAAGGTGGCCTCCCACTGGCTCGAGGTGATGCCGTGGATAGTGAACATTTCGTCTGCCAGCCACTCGAGTCGTCCGCTCGAAGGCTCGAGCTCCCAGTGACCGACATGAGTGAGGCTCTCTGCCTTGCGCAGGAGGGCTTCGCTGCGGATCAGCCTGTCCGACGCGGCCTTCTCCTCCGTGACATCGTGGGCGTTGACCACCATGCCTTCGACCGTCGGGTCATGCATCAAACTGTTGCCGACTGCGCGGAACCAGCGCCACTCCCCCGAGGCGTGACGGATCCGCACCGTTACGGGTGGGCGAGTGCCCGGCGTCGAGAGAGCCTCGGTGAAGGCGGAAACCATCTCGCCCAGGTCCTCCGGGTGCACCTGGGCGAATGCCATCGTCCCCACGAGGAAGTCCGCCGAATATCCGAGGAGATTCTCGACCGATGGACCGACGTAGACGACGACACCGTTTTTGTCCACGAGCAGGATCAGATCGCTCGAGTGCTGGACGAGGTTGCGAAAGCGCCTCTCGCTCGCCTCCAGCTCGTCGGCGAATCGCTCGCGCTCGGTCTCGGCGACGCTGGCGGCCGCCCTGTCCGCCGCCGCGGTGATGGCGCTTTCGACCGCGAATCCGAGTCGGGCAGGGCGGTCCTTAAAGATATAGTCGCACGCTCCAAGGCCGAGCAGCTCCGCGGCGGCGGCGTCAAGAAGCGTTCCCGTGAGAACGATGACGGGGAGACCGGGGAACACGCGCGCGCAAATCCGGACCACCTGCGCGCCCATCAGGTGAGGGAGGTCGCCGTCGGCCAGCACGAGATCGGGCGAAAAGGAGCCGACCGCGTCGATCAGTGCCACTTCGTCGTTCACGACCGTCGTGTGAAGCTGATAGCCCCTGCGCATCAACTGCCGTTCGATGTCCGCGACGTCGGTGGAGTCGGCTCGAAGGATCAGGATCCGAGGGACATCTCGAGACGCGGCCTTGACCGCGTTAGGGTCGACCTGTGGGACGATGCCGTCGTCTGACTTCTCGGTCGGCTCCGGCATCCTCGTTACATCGACAGATTTGTACCTAAGTATTAGTGCCAATCACACCGCGAGCAGGCGCTCAGTGTCCGCGCACAGGACTCGAGAAGACCGCGGATCGTGCAGTAGCTTGGGTTCGACCGGCCGCGATTGTGCAAGGCGGCCAGGGAAGAAGACGCCATGGCACCTAGTGTCAATGCTCGGCTCGGTCCTCGTCGGAACGATCAAGGTGACTGCTGAGGCCGTCTAAGGGTGCCTTTGCGACGGACGGTCAGCACAAGACGCGTCGGCAACACCGCTGGCGTCGCCTTGATAGTCATCTTCTTGATCTGGGTATTCGTGGCCCTATCGAGCGCCCTACGTGCGGCGCTGACGGTCTTCCTGGTCGGCGATCTTCTCGTCGTCGTCTCTTTGCAGGTCGCGACGTTTGTGAGACGCCCGTTGTCCGATGTCTTTCGATCGTCGCTGGCAGACGATCCCGAGCTCATGGCGAGGCGCCATCGCCTCGATCCCTCCCGCCCGGCGGTTGCTGGCTATGTCGGAATGGCAGTGCTCCTCTTCGCAGTCCCTGTCGTCATCCTGCTCGGGACGGCCTCGTCCGAAGACGCGGGCTCGCCGCTTGCGGAAACCTTGACTGGCTCGAGCCTGAGGGGTTTCCTTCTCCTCGGACTTTCAGTGATAATCCTCGGGACATGCGTGTGGATCGCGCTGAGCGGGTCGCTCGGGCGGATGCATCCTTGGGCGGGCCAGGCCCTCTGGTCCACGAGACAGGCGGCTCCACTGACCTCGCCGGGTCGGCCGATGCCAGAAGCCGACGGGGACGCCCCAGCTACCCCGGCCGGCGGCGACGCGCTGAGTTTGGTTGACAGCGCGGCTCTCGCCACCGTGTTGGTAGGCCGGCTCGGCGGCGCCCTCGGATCTGAGTTCGACCTCACCGCCTCGCCAGAGGGCTCGATCTTCGTGACGCATTCGGGACGCGAGTATGTCGTCACCTCGCGCATTGGCCGGTTTCGCCTCGAGCCGGCGCCGAGAGCCGTCGCGCTCGCAAGCCAGCAGGTGCTCAGTGAGATCCAGCGCTTCGCGACCGAAGTGCTGGATCGGCCTTGGCCGGCGAGACCGGAGACGGGGGACCTTCGGCTCTTGCCCCTGTCGCCTGCCCTTTCGAGGGCGACTGAAGCCGAGGGATTAGTCCATCTGTCCTGGCAGGACGCCTTTGGGACCGTGATAGCGCTCGAGCCGTTCGCGCTCGAAGACGTGCTCGTCGGCAGGAATCCGGCGCTTTCCTGAGTAGGCCTGCCGTGGCAGAGCCCGCACCCAAGAGCTGTTCGAGTTCGAAGAGCCCTCGGCCGCCCCGTAGTGCCGGGCTTGGCCGGACGGGCGCCTCGCCATGGTCCTTACGCAGTGAGGGCGCCGGCCGAGGCCCCGACGATTGTGTTCCTGCCCCGCCGTTTGGCCTCGAGAAGCCGACCGTCTGCGGCTGCGAGCGCCGCCTGCCAATCCTTCGCCGGACCGCAACCGACTCCGAGGCTTACGGTGACATGTAGCCCGGGCGAGATAGTCAGCCAGTCGACTTCGGAGATCGCATCTCTTATTCGCTCGGCGAACGCGTTCGCAGCGGCCAGGTCCACGCCCGACAGCGCCACCACGAACTCGTCGCCCCCGAAACGGATGGCTTGTTGTCCCGGTCGTGTCCTGCTCGAGAAGAGCTGGCCTATCTGTCGCAGCACTGCATCGCCGATCTCGTGACCGAACGTGTCGTTGATCTCCTTGAACGAGTCGATGTCGGCGATGATGCAGGCGACTTCGGACTGCCGCACCGCCTCTTCTGAAAGGAAGCGCTCGAGCCGTCGCCTGTTGCCGACGCCGGTGAGAGCGTCCTCCTCGGCCGATCGTGTGGCTTCTTCCGCCTGAGACTGGAGATTCCTGCGGTCCTGCTCGAAGTCCACGCGTGCCCAGACGTGCTGGACGAGCTGGCGCGTCTGGGCGTGGTGTATCGCCCACATATGCCTCTTGGCTTCGCGGGCGTGCGTCAAGGCGCTTTGGAGGTCGCCTGCGGCCTCCTCGCAAGCGGCTAGCTCTTCTACAGTGAGCATCAGGTCGTGCTCGTCACCACTCGCCTCGACGATGAGCACATCGCGGTGCGCGGCCACCAGGGCTTCGTCCACCCGGCCCGCGAGACGCAGGCAGCGGGCCTCGACCCAACCGAGCTCGGCGTATTGAGCCGTCGGCGGGGTCACCGTCGCGTCGCTTCGGAAGTCCTCCAGCACTTTCAGCGCGTCCTGCACGCGTCCGAGTTCGCAGAGGACCTCGGCGAGCAGCCGGTAACTGCCGAGCCGAGGGCTCGTCACCTCCCTCTCCTCGAGCACTAGTCTCCGTGCCATTGCCTCGGCGCGTTCGAGCCGGGCAGTATCGCTCCCGGAATGCTGGGAGGCGAGCAGCGATGCGTCGGCGACGTTGTACAGCTCGCGGCAGGTCTTCTCGCGGTTGCCCGTGCGCTCCGCGGCGGCGAGCGAGATCTCGAAGAGCTCAACGGCCCGCTCGTAGTCCAGGTAGTAGTAACAGAAGATGCCGAGCCTGTTCGTGACCTCGACGCGGAGGCGGTCATCGCTGATCGAGTCAAGGGCGAGAACGCTCCTCGTCGCGAGCTCTGAGGCGAGCGAGGCGTTTCCGAGTCGGGACGCGTGCGCCGCGCCGAGGCTGGCGGCGTCGATGGCCAGTTCTGTGTCTCCGACCATCTCGGCAAGGGTCATGGCCGCGTTGGCGTCCTCACAGGCCTCGCGGTCGCGCAGCTCGAGCGATCGCACGCGCGCTCGGCATAGGAGCAGCCGGGCCCTGTCGATCACGGCAGTCTCGGCCTCGAGCGCCTCTGTGACCTCCGGCAGGCACGCCTGGCCAGCCTCCGGGGTCGCCGCAAGGCGCGTGCGTTCAAGCAACGCCAGACAGTCGACGTTGGCACCGGTGCCCTGGTTCACTCATCTTCTTATCGGCCGGCACAGGGTGGATGCTGAGGACATGACTGTCAGCTCGACCGGCATATCAGCGGCCGTACGCCTGGCTTGGTCGATGCCGCGCGCCGAGCCTGCCACCGGACATCCCTGGCTCGCCTAATCAGGTCGGCAGGTGCCTGATCTCGCGACCTCGACCACACGGCTACCGCACCCTGTGGCTCTTTCTCCCGCGACTCGCTCGCCGGGGGCGGAGCAAACTAGCCGCGACTTCAGGTGGTCGCGACTTCACCTGGTCGCGTCCGGACCGCGGTCGAGCACGACCACGCCTACACCCACAGTCTCGCCGCGCACCACGACGGGGTAGTAGCTCTCCGTGAAGCGGCGAGTCCCACCAAGACTTGTGGACGATCCCTCGAACTCGATGTTGAGCACGGCTTGGCCGGTCTCGAGCACTTGGCGATAGAAGGGCTCGGTCAGCGCCCATGAGTCGGGGATCACCTCGGCCACCTGCCGGCCGATGTGCCCGTTCACCGGCGACCCGTCGGAGGCGGCCAGATCCTCGTTGACCCGCAGGTAGCGGAAGTCGCGGTCAACGATGCCCAAGCCAACGGTCGCATTGGCCTGGATCGACTCGAGGAAGTTGAGAGTTTCCTCGACCTCACGCCGCGCGAAGTCGAGCTTGGCGCCGGAGCGCTCCGCGCCCTCGATGTCGATTGCCGCGCCGAACCACTTTGTGATCTTCCCGTCCTCGCCACCAAGAGCGCGGGTGCTCAGGTAATGCCAGCGGTGCTGCCCGTCGAAGCGTCTCAGACGAAACTCCATCTCGATCGGTCCTTGCGTCCGGGCGGCCAGGTCCCGAGCCGCCCGCACCCGCTCGACGTCGTCGCCATGGACCAAGAGGATCCACTTCCATCCCAACAGCTTCTCCGCCGACACCCCGGTGTAGTCAGTGCCCTTTGAATTGACGTACTCGACCAGTCGGTCCGCTGTCGACATCCATACGACGTGCGGCATGAGGTCAGCCGCGAGTGCAAAATCGGCGGCCGAGAGCCTTCTCATCCGGATGGAGTCATCTCGCGGCCCCGGAGCGCCGACTGTCGCGGGGCCTGAGCAACCAGCAACCGCCGCACGAGCGGACACTCTCGCCCGATGAAGGATCGACTCGAGATCGCCGAGTCGCGTGCATCTGTTCCACCCCCCATGTGCGGACTGCTCCGCTCAAGGCTAGCCGGAGCCAACCGCGCCTTCAGCGGGCTCGGGCCTGGTGATATCAGATCGGAACGATCACTGCGAGACTCGGCCAAGCGCGACGCGGCCCGGACAACCTCGCGTTCGGACTGCCGGGCCGGTTCGCTGATGGGCTCGTCAGGCCCCTCCGCCTGACGAGCCTGTGGCACTGGCGGCGGTTATAGGCCTACGACCGCCAGGCGAACTGATCCGACCAGTCGATCTGTCCGTAGTAACTCGGCCAGTCGTCTGGTGTGAACAGGGGTGAGGCGACAAAGTGCGGCTTGCTCGAAAGCGTGGGGAGGAGCCACAGGGCGTCGTTCGCCTCGTACAACAGGCTCTTGCCGTCGGCCGACCAGACCGGAACGGAGGCTCCATCCGCGGTCTTTATTCGCGAGGGCGAGGCCGTGTCCGGCCTGAGCACCCAGAGCGAATGCGCGGCGTACCACTGCGCCACGGTCGACTGGTAGAAGTTGGTCGTCAGCGAGTTGCTCGGCGCCTGGACGAAGGCGAGCTCGCTCCCGTCTGGGGACCAGGACGGATCGAAGGACAGCTCGCCCGAGGCGGTGCCGACGGGCATGCACTCAGCCTTCGCTGCCGAGCACGTCTCCAGGGTCTTGGTGAGCCACGCGTAGCGGTCCGGTCCGTTGGTGAATGCGAAGGTCCCGTCCCGCCCCAGGGCGACGGTGTCCCCGACCATGATGCCTAGCTTTTTCGGTTGCGCGCCCGGACCTCTTATCTCATAGAGGTTCACGCCGTCAGCGGCGAGCGAGGCCGACCGATCGGGGTCGAGCGTGAAGAGGATCCCCTCTTCATGGGGAAGGACGAAGACGCTGTCGAGGAAGTTGCCCTGAGCGCCGGACGACTTCGTGAACGAGACCCTGCTCTGGTACCAGGTCGTGCGCTTTCCCGTGAGGGTGCTTGACACCTGCAGCCGGTCGAGGCCCGTAGACGCCTTGGTGAATGTGAGGTCGTCGGACACGAAGGCGTAACGCCCGCCGTCAAACGACCATGCCGCGAGCCCAGCTGGCGCGTTCGCGACCCGGGAGAGGCTTCCCGAGGCAGATACATGCCACACGACGTTGCCAGCAAGCAGCTCACCACCGGGCAGCCATCGCCCGCCGGCGCCCGGGCCAACAACGCGGGGAGCGCGGCCGTCGGAGCGTGCGAGCCAGACCTGGCCCGAGGCGAGCGAGTAGCTGAGCCAGTTCCCGCTCGGGGAGAACTGGGGGTCCGTCGCTTGTCGCGCGGGAGAGGCGACCGCAATGAGTGCTCCGGTCGTGCCGTCAAGCACCCAGAGCCCGCCCTCGGAGACGAAGGCAAGGTCCCCACGACCCGAGAAGGCACCCCGATCGACGGTCGGACCAGGCGTCGACGAGTGCGAGAGTGCGGACGCGGGCCGCCAGGAACCCCCGCCGCTGGTGCGCCACGAGGCAACCAGCGCCAACGCGGCCGCCAGCACGACGACGGTGGGCTTTGTGAGCGTGCTCATCGCCGAGCCGCGTGCGCGCCGGCCCGGCCCCCCTTAGAGACGAGCGACGAGCCAGGGCTCGCCTCGACAGGCACAAGCGGCATGGTCAGGTTCTCGAGCATTTCCCGCCTCGGCACGTCGCTCATGTTCGCATGAGTTGACCCCGTCGCGGACTCGCGACCGTCACGGGATCGACACGAACCGAGCCATGGGTGACCAGGCACAAATGCCTACGGCCGGTCAGATCGCGTTCGGGGTCTAGTTGGATGAATTCCTTGTCGATATATCGAGCTGAAGATTCAGATCGGCACCGAACCGCAGGCAGCGAGGCCCTCCCTCCGACCACCACAGGGTGACGAGCGCGTTGCGATCTTGACCGGAATGTGTCGAACTTGACAAAATGATTTCAGAAGTGTTACATAGATTCATGAAACGACACTCAACCAAAGCAATAGTCATTGCGCTGACCGCGGCGGCGAGCATGTTGTTTATCTCCGCTTCTTCGGTACAGGCCCAACCCCTGCAGGCCGGCAGCTCGACAAAGTTCCAAAAGGCTCAGCAGGCCCTCGAACACCAGATCATCGCCCGTCAGGTCCAACTGGCCCTGCTCGGGACCGAGGTCGCGAACGCGGCCAACGTCACGTCCACTGACCGCACGGCCCTGTCAACGATCATCACGAACGAGCAGTCCGGCCTTGCGACCGACGCCACCAACGCGGCTGGGGCGACGACTTACGCCGAGCTCAACACGGTGCACCAGGCCATGATCGGAGACGAGAGGGTCTATGTGGTGGTCACCGCCCAGGTGAACCTGGTGCTCGCTGCCGACAATGACACGGTCACAGAAGCCGGCTACACGGGCCTCGCGACCGAGCTTGCGTCGTTGGTGAGCGAGCTCAACTCGAACCACGCGACGCACTTGCTCAGCGACATCACCTCCCGGGTGACCGCAGCCACGTCGTTGACGACGGGCCTGTCAGGTGAGGCGCTAGCGCTCACTCCGGCGGGCTACCCCGGCAACGAGAGCCAGATCAAGACCTACAACTTCCAGCTCAACCAGGTTGCACGCGACCTCGGGATCGCCAAGGGCGACGTCAAGGCCATCGAAGACATCGCCTTGGGCATACGGGTTTTCCACTTCGGCAAGCTCGTCGCGACGACGAACCTGACCAAGTTCCAACAGGCGCAGCAGGCCCTCGAGCACCAGATCGTCGCCCGTCAGGTCCAGCTGGTCCTGCTCGGGACAGAGCTCGCCGACGCTGCCAACGTCACGTCCGCGGACCGCACGGCCCTGGCAACGATCATCACGAACGAGCAGAACGCTCTCGGCACTGATGCAACCAACGCGGCTGCAGCGACCACTTTCGCCGAGCTCAACAAGGTGCGCCAGGCCGTCATCGGAGACGAGAGGGTCTACGCTGTGGTCACCGCCCAGGTGAACCTGGTGATCGGCGCCGACGATGACGCGGTCATCGAAACCGGCTACACCGGCCTCGCGACCGAGCTTGCGCCGTTGGTCACCGAGCTCGACTCGAACCACGCGTCACACCTGCTCAGCGACATCACCTCCAGGGTGAGCGCCGCCACGTCGTTGACCACCGGCCTTTCCGCCGATGCCCTTGCCCTCACTCCGGCGGGCTACCCGGGCAACGAGAGCCAGATCAACACCTACAAGTTCCAGCTCGGCCAGGTCGGACGCGACCTCTCGATCGCAAGGACCGACGTCAAGGCCATCGAGGACATCGCCCTCGGCGTCCACTGGCTCCACTACGTGAAGCCCGTCTCGACGACGACGACCACGACTAGCTAATCGACATCACATTAGTGAGACCTCCGGTCTCACAAGTCCACTTAGCAAGATGCCCCCCACCGGTTCCGGTGGGGGGCATCTTGGCGTTTGTCGGCGTAGCGGAGCGTCGGGTTGCATACGAGCTCGGTGCCACACAGAAAAGGCCAACGATGCGACCCGAGTGCCAAGAAGCTAAGTCCTCGAAGTCACGCGGGTCACCAACTGAAGGGGAAGCGACGTGGGTATCGCTTCAAGTGTGGTGGGCCGATAGAAACAGAAACCCGATCGCCGACTGATATCTCGATCGGATCTGCCACGTGGCACGGTCCTCGCTCCGGGGGAGAGCGAGCCGAGCGGTGCCATCCCGCCCCCCGCGTCCTCACTGCGTGCTCGATGTGGCAGAGATCAAGGAGTTGGCCGAGGATCACGGGCTTGCACTTCGCCGCTAGCAAGAATTGCGTCTTCAGCCGAGCACGATCGGCAGGGTCATTATCACGGCGACGACGCCCATGAGCATGAACGCAATCAGACCTGCAGAGGCCCACGGCCAGCTTGCCAAGAGCACCCGCAGCCCCGTCGGAGAGCGGCTTACGACGCTTGTTCGCATCCCTCCCACATTCACATGAGACACGGGAGCCGCCTTTTCCCTGATTACCGCCATTCCCACGGACCTCGCATCGTGCGAGTAGCCACTGAAAACAAGGATAAGAAATCCCCGCGAACCGCTCATTAAGGGTGCGTACTCGCAGCGATGCAGACCCGACCGATCGAAGCAGCTGAGTTGGTCGCCGACCAGCCGCAAGGCTCCCAGGGCACCTCCTCGAGATTCCGAGGCTTTGCACCTACTGGAACCGCGACGAGGTCTTCGGGGGTTCGCCGGCAGCTTCTTGTCTCAGAGCTGTCGACTGTGCCGTCACGGCCAAGAGGTCATCTACGGCCTCACCCAAGCAGCCTGGAGCACAACAAATGGTTAGGCGCAACCTGGACATTTGTCGGTCTCGACGTTACAATGCCGCGCTACGCCACGAGGGGGGCCGTTGGTGGCTGCGAATGGTTCGACGTCCGGCCTCCCCGCGGAAAATTGTGAGGAGAGATACCCGAGATGGGACCAAGGTTGCGGATCATCCGCCCACGTTCGGCAGCTCCTGTGAACGCGGGCGCGCAACCGCGCCGAGCGGGTAGATCGAGTGCGAGGAGAGGGCAGATGGGAGCAATCGGCAAAAGATGGCGTATCGGCGCGTTGTGCACCCTGCTGGCCGGCGCGGGCGCTGTAGCACCGATCGTGGTCCTCAACACCGTGGCGTCAGCGACGAGCGCGCCGACCCAGATCATCTATGTCCAAAAGAGCGGCCAGCAGAAGACAGGCCCGTTCATCGAGTACAAAGGCGCTAGCGGTAACACCTCGACGCAGCCCTTGTCGCTCGCGAGCAGCGCCTGCTCCACCTCGAGCTCGACGGTCTCGAATCCGTCTTCGTCGCCGCTGCTCCCTCTAAGCGCGTCCTACTACTCCGGCGGCTACGGCTCCTCTGCCACGCCGGCATCAGTGGCAAGCGCCCTGGTCGGGCGGGGATCGAGTGCTGTGGCGCAGACCGGTGTCTGTTACAACGCCGCGACCTCGCCGGGCTACACCATCCAGCACAACGAAGGTCTCGCCTTCAGCATCGGCCAGAGCAACCTACTGACCCAAGGGCAGCTTTTCAGCGAGGCCTCGATCCCCTTGAAGAACAATATGAGGT
>JBEKMZ010000049.1:0-26160 GCA_049523315.1 Acidimicrobiales bacterium
CCTCCGCCTGGCGCTCGCGCGTCGCCTGATCAAGCCCGATCACGGTTTGTAGGGCAAAAACCGCCTTACCGCGACCTCGTGAACAGGACTTTCAATTCTGAGCCGCCGAAGTCGGGCCAGACAACCGCCTGGAGAAGTACTCGTCCTCGACCAAGGCCAGGTGCTTGATCAGCCCACCCAGGGTCATCGCCGAGGCACCGACCGTTGCCGTCAGGCCGATTGCGTCCAGACCCCCGCACTTCCAGGCGAAGATCGCACGCTGGCGCTCCAGGGAGCCCAGCAGGGTGGCGGTCTCGTCGCCTGCGACGGGAGGTTCGGCGCGACCATCCGCGTTCAGATGAGTCATAAGTGGCGAACATAGCGGCTGAGACGCGAACGGAGGCCAGCCCATCGCCACGGCGACGACCCAGCGTCCCAAGGGCGATCATAGAAACTGCTTTTCAGCGAAGATGACCCTCGCCGGCATCCTCGATCAGGATGACGCCCGCTTCCGGGTTCCGCGCTTTCGAGTCCGCGGCTGGCCGCGGCTGAGGCCTCTCGGTGTCTGTCCAGGAGGGCTCTGACGAACGACCGCGAGTTGCTGCATCATGGACATCAGGTCCATGAGACCCCGGTGTTCATAGACCAGTCCATCGTTACCGAAACGCACGATGTCGATGACTTGCACGTTGACGCCCTTGCCGGTTGGCGGCATGCCCATGAAGCTCGCCGTGTTGGTTCCGGTGACCCTGGTCCGGGCGATGACCTTCTCGCCGATCGACATGACATCTTCGGCATCAAATCGCAGGTCCGGGAACCCTGATATGGCGAGAGGAGTAATCGGCCTTCGGAAGATTAAACAGCGCCCTTTTGGAAAGCCGCAGTCTCCCTTGGTCTCGCGGCAGGTCCGAGCTCCATCTGCGTCCCAGAATCAGGCTCAGAGCCGAAGTCGACGATCTCGCAGCGACGAGGATCCCCGGACTCGCGAAGGTTGACGCCAGAGCATTCAACCCACCAGTGCGACGACTGCCTCCGGCAACAGTGGGCGCGCGAAAAGGAACCCCTGACCCTGATCGCAGTCCAGCCTGGCGAGCGTGTCGAGTTGCTGGTTCGTTTCGATGCCCTCGCCGACCACAATTATGCCGAGCGCGTGGGACATCGCGGTCACCGCAGCGACGATCTCGCGGTCGCGAGCACTCCGGCCAATCTGCGCCACGAATGTCCGGTCTATCTTCAAGATGTCAACCTTCATTCGCTGCAGGTGCGCGAGCGACGAGTAGCCGGTCCCAAAGTCGTCGAGGGCGAGGCGCACACCGAGATTCGACAAAGCCGACAGCGTCGATTGGACATCGCCCCACTCACCGACGAACGCGGTCTCCGTCATCTCAAGACATAGCTTCCCCGCCGGAATGCCGTGGCAGTCGATCACCTCGCCGACACGTCCGGCGAAGCGCGGGTCCGCCAGTTCCGCGCCTGACACGTTGACCGCCATGGTGAACGCGCTGGGCCAGCCGTCGCGCGCAGTCCACTCGGCAAGCTGGCGACAGGCACTGTCCAAGACGAACGAGTCGATCCCGGCGATCAGCCCGTGTTGTTCGGCGAAGGGAATGAAGTCGTCGGGCGGCACGACGCCACGCTGTGGATGTCGCCAGCGCACCAGTGCCTCGACTCCGATCAGCGATCTGTCCTCGAGGGCGAACAGGGGCTGGTAAAGCAGGAACAGCTCCCCTCTTTCGATCGCACGGCTCAGCTCGTTCTGGAGCAGGCTCGCCAAGGTGCCGATGTGCTGGGCCGAGTCGAAGATCCTGTAGCGGTTCCGGCCCGTTTCCTTGGCCTCGTACATCACCGCGTCGGCGTCGCGAATCAACTGCTCGGGTTGAGCGAGGTGATCGCTCGTTACGACGATGCCTACGCTGCAGGTGATCGAGAGGTCACGCCCATCGTCGGTGTAAGGGACGCGTATCCCACGCACGATCCGGTCGGCGATTAGGCCGACGTCCTCGTCGTTTCCTAGCGAGCTGCAGAGCAGCACGTACTCGTCGCCACCGAGGCGGGCGACGGTGTCGACGTTGCGGGAGAGGCATGAAAGTCTGCGCCCGACCTCGGCGAGCACCTGGTCACCGGCTTCGTGACCGTACGAGTCGTTGATCGCCTTGAAATGGTCCAGGTCAACGAACAGGACGGCAAGACGACCAGGTCGCCGTTCCAGGGCAGCAACAGCCTGGGTCAGCCGGTCCATCAGCGCGACCCGGTTCGCCAGACCCGTCACTGGGTCGTGCAGAACCTGGTAGCCCAGAGCGTTCTCTGCGTTGATCTGCGCCGTGATGTCGCGAGAGATCCCGAACGTGCCGATGACATGGCCCTGCACGTCGCGAAGAGGCATCTTGGATGTGGAGATCCAGGGACTGCTTCCGTGGTGGTAGGTCTCCCGCTCCAGTTTTCCAATCATCGGTTCGCCTGTTCGGATGATCCGCTGCTCGTCCTCAAAGGCAGCAGCCGCGTGCTCATTCGTGAAGAAGTCGAAATCAGTCTTCCCGATCACCTCGCCCAAGGTGCGGCCCGGGGCGATCGCCGCGATCCAGCCCGTACTGACTAGGAGGAACCGGCTCTGCAAGTCCTTGAAATAGATACGCTCCTCGGTCGTCAACAAGAGGTTTCCCATGCAGGTGAGCTTTAGCTCGCGCTGCGCCGCACTCTCATTCGACCACTGTGGTTCTGGCCCGGACTTGACCATCGCAACTCCTGCTAAGGCCCATGATCAATCGACCGACTCCGTGAGCACGCTGAGCACGAGGATACTGCCTGCTTGTGAATGGGACGGGTTTGCCGCCGAGAGGAACAACGGATCTCTGAGCCGCGGAGGTGGTCAGAGGTCGGCCCTAAGCCAACATTCCCGCGGACAGGAACTCGAGCTTTCTCAGCAGATGGGTTGTGCCACCGCCCTCGTGGCCATTGAAAGGGTACACAGCGATCTCCTTTGGCCCGGCGTAGTGGTTGAAGGCCGCGAAGACCGTTGACGCAGGCGTGATGTCGTCAAGCAGACTGACCGAAAAGAGTGCTGGGATCACGCAGCGCTTCGCGTGATTCACTACGTCCACGTACGAAATAGTTCGAAATACTCGTTCGACCTCATTGTGGTGGACTCCACAGTACTGGGCGAGTTCGCCGTACGGCATGCTCGCCGTTATCTCGGCGGCGCGACGCGGATAAGCCAGGAAGGGGACATCGGGCAGCGTCGCGGACACGCTGTCGCCCAGGTGAGCTGCAGCCAGCGCAAGGCCCCCTCCTTGGCTACCGCCTGTTGTGACGGCACGCATCTCGGAGAGCTCGGGATGACGCCGGGCGGCGTCGATCGCCCGGGCAGCGTCAACGAACAGTCTCGTGTAGTAGTAGTCGCGAGGTTCACTTATGCCCCGCGTGAGAAAGCCAGGCGTGCTGGGCTGTCCACGGTCGCCGATATCGCTTGTCTCGGCGGTTCGCCAGGCCCCGCCCTGGCCACGAGTGTCCATGATGAAGTGCGGGTAACCGGCGCTGCTCCAGACGAGCCAGTCGAATGGGTCACCTCGACCACCGCCGTAGCCTACGTACTCAACAATCATCACCTGACCCGAGGTGATGTCGCGGGGGATGAGAAGCCAAGCCTTGATCGGGTCCCCGCCGTGGCCGGCGAATGTCACGTCGAAGACACGGGCGTGCCGTATGGCGGTCGCTCTAGGGACGAATTGCACACCGATGTCGATCGAACGGGCATCCGCGATCTCGCGCCTCCAGAACTCGTCGAAATCAGGGGCTTCGTCGACATCGGGTCGGTAGTTCCGAAGTTCAGCGAGTGGTAGATCAACGAACAAGGTTCTTCCGTTCTCTTGTAGCTCCAACAGCGATCAATGCAGACAGCGCTACCCGTCGAGAGGGGCCAGTCGACACAGCGGAGCCTGCCAGGTACCAGCGATCGTCGTCGCGGCGCACGTCCGCGTCAAGCGTCAAGCGTCAACACCGACGAGAACCGTCGGACGTCGTGACTGCGGGCTTGCCGGCCGCATGCAACGAGTCGGGCACCCTGTGCGTGTAATTGGCTAGAGGCTGCGTGGCGATGCGGCCAGACCGAGGCGGCCGAGTGGTGCACCGGAATCGGCGCAGCCTTGGGATCGGAGAGCGTCCTTATCTACCGGACCGAGGACGGTGGAAGGCGCTGGCATCTGACATCAGAAACAGGCCCGACCACCAGCTCCGAAGGCGCAGTTCCCTTCGGCTGCGACAAGAGCATCCATTTCGTGAGCACGAACGTCGGGTGGGCGATGTTCCAGTGCAACGGTGGCCTTGCCCCCATCTACGAGACGCACAACGGCGGTGCGAGCTGGGTCAAGCGAGGCGTGAAGGCACCGGTGTTCTCCTTCGAGTCCGGCGGCTTCGCCGGGGCCCCCGAGCTCACCGGCGACAGAGGAGCGGTCGGCTATACCTTCCAGGTCGGCAACGGCTCGGTGCGGAAGTCGGTCGTCTACATGAGCACGGACGCGGGTGCCTCCTGGCGTCCGACGATACCCCCGGGACGGCCCGTGGGATGGATCGTGGACGCCATCACACCGCTGCGCTGGCGGCTCGTGAGTGGTGACAACATTCTCGCAACCGACGACGGTGGGCTGACCTGGAGAACGATCAGCAGCAATGTCAGCCTCAACCCTCTGTACGACGACACCGCGGGGAGTCAGACCGTGGACTTCGCGACAGCCGAGGTCGGATGGGTCGTTAGCACCTCGAGCACCGGCACTCGGTCCTTGTGGCGCACCACCGACGGCGGGAGCATCTGGAGCAGCGTTCCGGTGCCCGGCGGCTGACATCGCGCCTCGGTCGAGCAGCTCAAATTGTACGCGTCGGACCCTATTAGGCTTCGCTCTCGTTTTGGTGCGCTTCGGCCCTGGCCCTTTGATCGCGCACGGCAGAGCTTCGACGAGAGGACGCGAACATGACCGACCGGCTGTTTCCCGAGGACTTCCTATGGGGCGTGGCCACCTCCGCCTATCAGATCGAGGGAGCCGTCGACGAGGACGGCAGGACCCCGTCGATCTGGGACACCTTCAGCCACCGTCCTGGAGCCACCCGTCACGGCGACACTGGTGACATCGCCTGCGACCACTACCACCGCCTCGAGGAGGACGTCGAGCTCATGGCCTCGCTCGGGATCCGTGCCTACCGCTTCTCGGTCGCATGGCCTCGTATCCAGCCTGAAGGAAAGGCGGCGGTGAACGAGGTCGGCCTGGACTACTACCGGCGGCTCGTGGACGCGCTCCGCGCGCACGACATCGAGCCGTTCCTCACGCTCTACCACTGGGACCTTCCCCAGCCGCTCGAGGACGCGGGCGGCTGGACGAACAGGGACACGGCCAAGAAGCTCGAGGACTTCGCCCGGGTCGTCGCCGAAGCGCTCGGGGACCGCGTCGACCTGTGGACGACGGTGAACGAGCCCTGGGTGGCGGCCTTTGTCGGCTATGCCATGGGGCAGCACGCCCCGGGCCTTAAGGAGATCGGCGCCGGCATCCTGGCCTCGCACCACCTGCTCTTAGGCCACGGCCTCGCGGCGCGCGCCATCGCCGAGACATCGGGGAACTCGGCTCAGGTCGGCTCGGCGATCAACCTGGCGCAGGTGATACCGGCGACGGACAGCGAGGAGGACGCCGCGGCGGCGCGGCGCTACGATGACCATCGCAACCGCTGGTTCCTCGACCCGATGCTGCGGGGCAGCTATCCCGCCGAGCTCTTAGAGGAGTACACGAGCCTCATAGGCGACGACTTCCTGCGCGACGGCGACCTCGAGGTCATGCACGCGGACACCAGCTTCCTCGCCGTCAACTACTACTCACCCAACAGGATCGCAGCCGCCACCGGGACTAGAGTCGCATCGACGCGCCGCTCGTCTTTCAGCGAGTGGATCGGGATCGAGGACCGGTCGCGAACCGACGTGGCGCGCACCACGATGGGGTGGACAATCGAACCGGACGGGCTGACCGAGGTCCTCGTTCGGGTGCTGCGGGACTACGGCGACATCCCCATGTACATCACCGAGAACGGCGCCGCCTTCTACGACTATGTGGACCCGACAGGGGCCGTGCACGACACCGAGCGCATCGAGTACCTGAGGGACCATTTCGCGGCCGCCCACGCGGCCATGGCACACGGGGTGGACCTGCGCGGCTATTTCGTATGGTCGCTCTACGACAACTTCGAATGGGCCGAGGGTTTCGCGCAGCGTTTCGGACTCGTGTTCACCGATTACCGGACCCAGGAGCGCATCTTGAAAGACAGCGCTCACTGGTATCGGGAGGTAATAGCCGCCAACGCCGTCAACGCCTAGCTGAGCTCGGCCGGCCGTCCCGAGAGTGCGAGGCGGCCTTGGATCTGGCGGGCATTTCCTTACCGGCGGAGCCGGAACCACCATGCGGACCATGGCCGGACCTATCGGAACCCAAAGGGACGGCCAGCCCGTGGCCGGGCCGGCACACGATTCAGCTTTGCCGCCAGGTCGCATTCCGAGGGCAGGTTGGTCCAGCCGACAAACAAGTCACCTCTCTGCCACGTCGGTTGTCGACTAGGGAGGACTACCGTAGCTGTGGGGTGAGGCCCGCCCCCGGTTCCCCGGGGGCGGGCCCCGCTAGTTGCCGCGAAGCGTCAGCTGCGCGGACTCAGGTGAAGAATCACCACCAAGTCGGTACCCGAACCGGGCCCGTTGTTGGTGCCGGAAGGCTGTCCGGTCTCATACGGGTTCTGCTGGGTTGGCCAGCCAACGAACCGCTGCGAGTTGTACTCGAACCACTCCGACGCCGTCGTGACCGGGATCACCGGCAGGTTGGCCGCGACGAACTTCTCGATCGGAACGAGGGCAGAGGTCTGCGCGGCCGTCGACGCGGCACCGGCCAGCTTGGCAAGGTCGGCGTCGATCGCGCTGTTGTTCAACCGTTCGTAGTCGCCTGTGGCGTTCTTGCCTGAGGCGAGCGCGCTGTTGAGCCAGCCGTCGTACATGTTGTATGGGGTGAGACCGCCGTTCGCCCAGTGCTCACTGATACTGAAGTCGCCGTCAGCAACGTCCTGGTTCCAAGCACTCACCGTGAGGCCCTGGAAGGTCGCGTCAATTCCGGCGGACCTCAGCTCGCCTGCGGCGATGGACCCGACCTCGGCATAGTCGGTGTAGGCGGAAGGACTTATCAGCGTGACTGTAACCGTCTTTCCACCCTTCTCGAAGTAGCCGTTCGTGCCCATGGTGTAGCCGGCCTTGGTGAGGACGGCCTTGGCAGCTGTGGTCTGCGACGTCGCCGAATTGGTCATCGACTTGACCGGACCGCTCCAGGCGGCGAAGGTCGGCAGCGTCAGGCCTGTCGCATTGAGGACAGGGTTCTCGAGACCGGCCTCGCCCTCAGTTGCGATCACCGTGCGGTTCACCGCCAGGCTGATGGCCTGTCGGACAGCCAGCTGGTTGGTCGGCCACTTGTTGAGGTTCGGGAAGAATGAGTTGGTGCTGCCCGGTGCTTCCCAGTAGTGGTGGTAGGCGGGAGACTTGTCGACGAAGTCCTTCTGAAGACCGGGAATGAAGTTGCCCGTCCAGTCGATCTGGCCGGAGAACAGGGCCTCCGTCGCCCCCGTGTTCGAGGTGTACACCGGGAAGTAGACGCTCGGGACGCTCACCTTCTGCCAGTAGTTAGGGTTCTTCACAAGGGTGAAGCCCTGCGGCGTGAAAGTGCCCAGCATGTACGGTCCCGTGCCGACCGGGGTTGCGTCGACGAACGTCGCCGGGTTGCCGGCCGTGCCCCAGACCGACTGCGGAACGATCCCGACGCCCGCGATCTGCTCCAGGTTCGTGAACTGCGGCGTGGCGAAGTTGATCTTCACGTTGTCGCCAGCTGTGCTTACGCTCGTAATGGCCAAGCCGGCCGTGTTGATCGCCGGGTTGTCCTTCATGAGATTGTAGGTGAAGGCGACATCGGCTGGCGTGAACGCCGTGCCGTTGTTCCACTTCACACCCGTGCGGATCGTGAACACGATCGACTTGCCGGCATTGACCCAGTGATACGACGTCGCCAGCCACGGGTAGTACTTGGGCGGCGCTGCGAGGTCGAACTCGATCAGCGGCTCGTAGATGAGTCCGGTCGCACCCATCCCGTACGCGGCACCTGTGGCTATGTAGGGGTTGAAGTCTTGGGTGATAGTGCTCTCGGGCGAGCTTTCCATGATCAAGCTGGGAGACGTAGTCGCCCTCGCGGCCGAACTGGCCGCGACTGGCGTCCCGGCCCCTAGCCCGACCATCAGCCCGCCACAAACGATGCTCGCCGCGGCGAGCGTCACGAATCTCTTGTGTTGCAACACTCTTCTCATTGTCTTCTCGTTTCCTTCCGTCGAATGGTCATAGATCGAAAGACCAAGGTTTTGAGGTTCGGTGTTTTCAGCTCGTCATGCCTCCTTTATCCTCCATTTCGTCCAGTAAAAACATGTGGGGCGGCGACCTCGAGACGCCAACAAGCTGCCGATCGCGTAGCGGAGACCTGTCGGCTCGGCGGGTTCTCGTCCCGGCACTTGTCCTCGGCAAGTTCACAGCGCGAGCTGAAAGGACAACCTTGGGCCGCCGTGCTGGCGACCTCGGGTTGGCGGGCGCGCCCACCCGTGCCGGTACGCAGCGTGCTCCCGAGATTGTCCGGGTCCGGTGCCGACGCCACCAACAATTGCGTGTAGGGATGAGCCGGTTGCTGGGTCAGCTCCTCCGCCGGCCCGCGCTCGACTATCTGCCCGGCGTACATGACGAGGATCTCGTCGGCGAGATAACGCGCCGAGGCGATGTCGTGGGTGATGTAGAGGAGCGCAAGTTGGAAGCTCCGGCACAA
This sequence comes from Acidimicrobiales bacterium, assembly GCA_049523315.1. Lineage (GTDB taxonomy): Bacteria > Actinomycetota > Acidimicrobiia > Acidimicrobiales > Bog-793 > Fen-455. The sequence goes on from JBEKMZ010000049.1 coordinate 8,841, forward strand.
ATCGTCCAACAGGGCGAGAATCTCGAGGCGGATCGAGACATCGAGCATGGAGACCGGTTCGTCGGCAAGCAACACGCTCGGATGGGCGGCGAGAGCGCGCGCGAACGAAACCCGCTGGCGCTGGCCCCCGGAGAGCTCGTGGGGGTACTTGGCAAGGAATGGCCCGGCCGGAGTAAGGCGAACCTGGCTCATCAACGCGTCGATCTCCCGCTCGACGTCCTCTTTGGATTTTCCCTGATGCAGTATCACCGGCCGCTTTAGGACGTAGTGCACCGTATGGGCGGGATTCAGCGAGGCAAACGGGTCCTGGAAGACAAGTTGAACCTTGTTCTTGTAACGCCGGAAGGCTCTGCGCGAAGACAGGTCGACGGGCTCGCCGTCGAGCAGGATCTCGCCCGAGGTCGGATGCTCTTGGCCGGCGAGGAGCTTGGCGACAGTCGTCTTGCCCGACCCACTCTCACCGACAAGGGCTATGACCGCCCCGCGGTAGAGACTGAAGGTCACGCCGCGGACCGCCTGCAGGATCTGGTGGCGCCCTAGGTGGAAGTCCTTGCTCAGCGAGACCGCCTCCATCGCGAGCGGACCGCGCCCGGCAGCAGCTGACACCACGCTGACCTGAAAGGCCCCCTCGCCGGAGCCGGTCGAGTTCATGCTCCTGGCTCCCGGTGAGTGAGGCTGCCCCTCGGGCCAGCCAGCCCCTGTTGATAAGAGGCGTGGTCCGGCGTCTCAAGGGAGGCTGATTCCAGGGTGCCCGTATCAAGGAGACCTGCACCAAGGCCGGGCTCGGTTACCTCGGACCTCGAGGGCTCGTCCGCAGAGCCCCCCGCAGGCTGGTCGAGGCGTTTTGACGGTGGCGGTGTGTCAGCCGATACGAACGGGCAGGCGCTGACGTGTTGGCCGCTCTGCAGCGACAAACCGGGCATCAGCCGCATGTTGATGCTTGTGCAAGCCTCGGTGCCGTAGGAACAACGCGGCAGGAACCGACAGCCCGGTGGCGGCCGGTGCAAGTCGGGAGGCGAGCCGGGGATTCCCGCAAGCTCCCGACGTGGACCCCGAAGCGACGGGAAGGAGTTGAGCAGGCCCTTGGTGTAAGGGTGAGAGGGCTCATGGTGGATCTCATCCGCGGTGCCGATCTCGACGAGCTGCCCGGCGTACATGATCGCGATCCGGTCAGCCAGCTCCAGCAACAACGACAGGTCGTGGGTGATGAAAAGGATCGAGAAGCCCAGCCGCTCTTTCAGCTCCACGATCTGGGCGAGGATGTCACGCTGAACCACGACGTCAAGTGCCGTCGTCGGCTCGTCCATAATGACGACCTCGGGATCGGTCGCCAGTGCCATGGCGATCATGACGCGCTGACGCATGCCACCGGAGAGCTCGTGCGGATAGCTCCGAAGGCGTGAGCGCGGGATCCCGACAAGATCGAGCAGTAAGCCGACCTTCTCGGCCGCCTCATCTCTGGAGAGCTTGAGATGGGCCCTTATGACGTCGAGAAGCTGATCGCTGACATTGAGCACCGGGTTGAGAGCATTCATGGCGCTTTGGAAGACGATTGCGATCTCGCGCCAACGCAACCTTCGCAGCTCTTCGCGTCGCATCTTGAGGATCTCCACAGGCTCGGGCGAGCGCCTTCCTTGATAGCGGACGCTCCCGGCAGTGATGAGCGCCGGCGCCCGCAAGAGCCGGCAAGCCCCATAAGCGAGGGTCGACTTGCCCGAGCCGCTCTCGCCTGCGAGACCGACGACCTCACCAGCACGGAGTTCGAGGTTGACTGCGTCCACCGCGCGCACGTCGCCCGCGGGCGTGCGGTAGACGACCGACAGGTCGCGAATGTCGAGCGCAGCGCCCGCCTCGGGCCGACCGATACTCATCGCCCGTCACCTGTGACTAGAGGCTCTGCTGCCCGTCGGGTCCGCTCCCGCCTAGATCTCGCCTCTTGTTCGAACCACGAGCTGCGGCTGAACGAGTGGAGGAAAGCAGGCAGAGCGCGGCGAGACCGGAACGTCTCGAGCACCGGCGTCGGGTCGGTGGGACGAAGCCGTCGTCCCGCGATACGGCTGGCGCTGCTCGCGTCACGAAGGCGCGGGTTTCCGAGCTCGTCGATCCCGGTGTTCAAGAGCACGAGCGAGGCACCCATAAGCGCCACGGCGATTCCCGGAGGCGCGAACCACCACCAGGCCCCAAGCTCCAGTGCCTGCTGGCCCTCTGCCCAGTAGAGCATCGTGCCGAGGCTCCAGCTCGACAGGTCGGCGAGCCCGATAAAGGCCAGAGCGACCGACGTCCCGATCGCGTAGAGGACGGTGTTGACAAAGCTGGCCGCGATAAGGCTCACCTCGTTCGGCACGATCTCGAAGGCGAGGATGCGCCAGGTCTTCTCTCCGGTCTCTCGTGAAGCTGCGACGAAGTCGCGGTTGCGGATCGCCAATGTCTGAGCACGGATCACCCTTGCTCCCCAGGGCCAGCCGAGCAGGCTGAGGACGAGGATCGTCGCCGTCTGGCCCTTCTGGGGGAGGTAGCCGAGGAGAAGGATGAGAAGCGGGAGCGCCGGAATGACGAGGAATACGTTCGTCAAGAGCGACAGGATCTCGTCCCACATGCCTCCGAGGAAAGCTGCCGACACGCCGACGATGACCGACAATGCCGTCGCCACGGCGCCGACGATGAGAGCCAGCTCCATTGTCATGCGGATCCCGACGAGGAGCTGTGAGAGCACGTCTTGACCACTTAGGGTCGTGCCGAGCAGGTGGGCGGCACTCGGCGCGGCCAGCGAGAGGCTCAGCAACGGGTTCTGGAAGGACGGATCGTAAGGGGTGACCATCGGTCCGATGATGGCGGCGAGTACGAAAAAGCCCAGAAGGAAAGCCCCTATCTTCGCCTTGGTCGGAAGACGCTTCCAAAAGCCAAGACGCTGACGAGTCTCCGCCAGATACGACGGGTCAGAACTGACCAACAGCGCGACTGCCATCAGGCACTCTCTCGTGCCCGCACGCGCGGATCGACGAACACGATCACCAGATCGACGATCAGATTGGCCAGCAGAACGGTAAAGGTGATCACGAGGAAGATCGCCTGCATCAACGGGTAGTCATCCGAGGTCACAGCGTTCAGCAGCAGCAGGCCGATCCCCGGATAGGAGAAGACGATCTCCATGATGATCGCCCCGGAGACGACAAAGCCCAGAGCCAGGCCGAAGCCCTGCAGCTGGGGCAGGATGGCGTTTCGCGCCGCGTAGGTGAGCACGACCCTTTGGTTTGGAAGCCCTTTTGCCTGCGCGGCGAGCACGAAGTCCTCGCCGATCGTCGTGATCATGACGTTGCGCATCTGCAGCATCCAGCCCGCCATGGATGTGATGACGATCGTGAAGGCCGGCAGGATCGAGTGGTAGATGGCACTTCCGATGAAGTCCCAGTGCCAGCCGGGAACAAGGCCCCCCGCGTATCCCTGCCCGATCGGGAACACGTGATGGTTGAGGGCGAGGAAGTCGACCAGGATGAGGGCGAGGAAGAAGTACGGGATCGCCTGGACGAACATGAGCCCGGGCAGGATGCGGTCCAGCCAGCCGCCGTGCCTCCAACCGGCGATGATGCCGAGCCCGGTGCCCAAGAAAAAGGCAATCACGGTCGCGGTGCCCACGAGCGTCAAGGTCCAAGGGATGGTCTGGCCGAGGAGGGTGGACACCTTCGCTGGGTACTCGATCACGTCCGTGCCGAAGTTGAAGTGGAAGACATCGTCGAGGTAAGAGACGTACTGGTGCCACAGCGAACCAGGGTGGCCGACTCCTAACATGGCCTCGAGGGCCCTGTAGGCAGAAGGCTGCAAGTTCGGGAATTTGGACATGATGTCCTCGACGGCGCTCCCCGGCATCGCGCGGGGGATGAAGAAATTGATTGTCAGGGCTACCCAGGCTGCGACTATGTAAAAGCCGAGTCGCCGCGCGACGAAGGCCATCAGGAGCCCGCCAAGGCGGGTGCAGACCCTGCGCCATCGTCGGCCGCCTGGCTTGAACACCCGCAGCTGGCCCGAAGGACGAGCTCGGTCGGGAGCAGCTCAACCCTGCGCTCGAGGGTCGGGTCCTTGATGCGCTCCAGCAGCCGCTCCGAGGCACGTTCCCCGATAAGTCGCATCGGCTGGCGGACAGTTGTGAGCGCTGGAACGAGCAGGGACCCTGCGTAGATGTCATCGAACCCGACGACAGCGACGTCGTTGGGGACACGAACGCCGCTATTGCCGAGTTCTCGAATCACCCCTATTGCCATCTGATCGTTGCCGCAGACGACGGCGTCGGGAAGCTCGCGGCCGGAGGTGAGGATCTCCCTTGCCGCGTCACGACCGCTCTGGGATGAGAAGCGACCTTTGAAGAACCCGCCGATCGTGGCGCCGGAGTAATTGGCGAGGACTTGCTCGAAGGCCAAGCGTCGCTCCTGGGCGTCGGGAGCCTCGTTCGGTCCCGCGACGTAGTAGAGGCGCTTGCGACCGTGCACCTCGACGAGGTGCGAGACGAGGGCGACTGTCCCTGCGCGGTTGTCAGCTGCAACGACGTCAGCACTCGGCCAGTGTGGCGAGCCGGAGACGAGCACGACCGGCAGGCGGCCCGCGAGCTGAGCGAGCTGCTTGGCATCGGGCAGACCCTCGACGATCAGCAGACCGTCGATCTTGCCCGACATCGATAGCAGCCGCTTGTAGACCGCATCGCCCTGTTGGAGGAACGAGATCAGGAGCGACCAACCCAGGTCGCGAAGCGATGCCTCTACACCGCGCAGCACCTCGTCGACAAAGAGCAGGTTCAACTGCTCGATGTCGGATTCGTCCGCAAGGCGTTCGATGCTGACTAGCCCGATTACTTCCTTGCGCCGGCGAGACAGGCTCTGGGCGGCGCCGTCGGGAATGTAATGCAGGGCGTCGATGACCTCGAGCACCCGCTGACGCGTGGAAAGGCGCACTCTGTCGTGGCCGTGCACGACACGCGATACCGTCGCTGTTGACACCCCGGCCAGGCGGGCGACGTCGTAGAGAGTCGCAGGGCTCGGGTGGCCCAGGTTTGCCGTGCGCCCGCGTTCTCCCGTGCTGATGTCGCTCGACTCGTCCCGGCCCTCGTGCCTCTCGCTCCTCGTGCCAGTCATCCCCGGCTCCTGCCACCACCTAGGGCACTGCGCGGTTATCGTTAAAGTTAGCCGCAAGTCTAAGCGCTTACATCTAAGCGCTTACACTAAGGAGCGTTCGGGGGTGCGTCAAGACCCCTGCTAGTCAAGGAGAGTTCGATGACAAACGATCTAGCCAGCGCTGTCACCGGGCGACGCTTCCCAGACGGCTTCCTCTGGGGAGTGGCCAGCGCTGCGTACCAGGTGGAAGGGGCTGTCAATGAGGGCGGTCGGGGCCCTTCGGTCTGGGACACCTTCAGCCACACCCCGGGCAAGGTATTCCACGGCGACACCGGTGACAACGCCTGTGACGGCTACCACCGGCTTGAGACTGACCTCGAACTGCTGAGCGAGCTAGGCGTCGGCGCCTACCGCTTCTCGATCGCTTGGCCGCGGGTTCAGCCCACGGGAAGCGGGGCGGTCAACAAGGAGGGCCTCGACTACTACCGCAGGCTCGTCGACGGGCTCCGTGATCGTGGGATCGAGCCGATGGCGACCCTCTATCACTGGGATCTCCCCCAGCCGCTCGAGGACGCCGGCGGGTGGCCGGCGCGTGAAACAGCGGAGCGCTTCGCAGAGTACGCCGCAATAGCCGCCCGGGCCCTTGGCGACGGGGTATCGCGCTGGATAACCCTGAACGAGCCACAGGTCGTGGCCAATCTCGGGTATCGGCTCGGCATCCATGCGCCGGGGCGGACCGACGAGACTGCGGCGGCGGCGGCGACTCATCATCTCCTCCTCGGCCACGGCCTCGCGCTGCAATCCCTGCGGGCCGAGCTGGGGTCCGGCGCCGAGATCGGCATCACGCTCAACATGACCGCTGTCCGGCCCATATGCGCCGAGGCGAAGGCTATCGCCGAGGAGATCGAGGCCGAGACCAACAGGATCTTCCTCGATCCTGTCCTCGGCGATGGCTACCCGAGCGGGTTCGTCAGCGCGCGGCTATTGCCCCCGCCCGAGCTCGTGCGCGACGGCGATCTCGCTCTCATCAGTGCACCGGTCGACTTTCTCGGCATCAACTACTACCGACCGAACTCGATCGGGTGGCGTGACCCAGGTGACCAGCCGCTTCGCGGAGAAGAGCGCATCGAGGGACATCTCGGTGCGGTCAGCGTCACCCCCGATGGCACCGTCCACAACTCGATGGGGTGGCCGATCGATGCCGGCGGTCTGTACGAGCTCTTGGTCTCGCTGCACGCACGCATGGCTGAGCTACCGCTCTATGTCACCGAGAACGGGTTGGCAGCTGAGGACTACGTCGACCCCGAGGGCGGGGTCGACGATTTCGAACGCATCGCCTATTTGACCGAGCACCTCGAGGCTTCGGCGCGAGCGATCGAGGAGGGTGTCAACCTGCGCGGTTACCTCTACTGGTCCTTCCTCGACAACTTCGAATGGGCTGCCGGTTACCAGAAGCGCTTCGGGCTCGTCTTCGTCGACTACGGCACCCAGCGCCGCATTCCCAAGGCGAGCGCCCGCTTCTACTCCCAAGTGATCAGCGACAACGCCCTTCCTTCCGACCTCTAGTCCACCAGTGTCTCCTGGGGTCACACGTGGCGGATGACGGTCGGTCAGGCGGCCGTCACTCGCCGAGGATGTGGACCACGAAGTTACGCAGCAGCGGCCCGTCGAGCTCTACGTAGTAGATCGTCTGGCGACCGCCGAGCACGACCTTCCCGTTCTCCACAGGGAACACGACCTGGGGTCCGAGCAGGGCGGCGCGTTGGTGCGAGTGAGAGTTCACCGCCATCGCGCCGTCCGAGGGCAGGAAACGGGCGTGGCGGTATGAGGCTTCGCCCACTGGGGCGAGGCGCTTCAGCATCGCCACGACGTCGTCCTCGACGTCCGGCAGGCACTCGTTGACGGTTATGGCTGTCGTGGTATGCATCGTCGTGACATAGACGACGCCCTCGAGTACGCCTGACTCGCTCACGGCCTCGAGGACACGCCCAGTGATGTTGATCACCTCTGTGTCCTTGGTGGTCTGGATCGTCATTCGTCGCAGTACGGATCGCATCGTCAGTCCTCCTCGAGGCCGAGCAGCTCGGCGGCGTTGGCGTGAAAGATCCGGTTCTCGAGCCAGTCGCTGAACCCGAGCGAGCGCACGGCGGCGACGACGCGTTTGTGGTCGACGCGGGGGAAGTTCGAGCCGAACACGAGCTGGTGGTGAAGGCTGCGGTCGACGACCTCGAGACCGATGTCCTGGGCGAGCACCCGCCTGAGCGAGTCGGTCGGGGTGCCGCTGTAGATCACCGCTGTGTCCAGGTAGACGTTCGGGTACTTGAGGGCAAGCAGAAGGGCGTCGGACACCCACGGGAACCCGCAGTGGGCGATGACGACGCGCAGCTCCGGGAACTCGTGGACGACGCTCTCGAGCCGGAGAGGCTGTGCCCGCGACGAACGCCCCTTGGGCGCCCAGCTCAGCCCGCAGTGCATGAGGACCGGGATCCTCAGGCGCACGCAGGCTTCGTAGACAGGAAAGGCGGTCTTCTCGTCGTCGATGTCGAAAAGCTGCAGGGCTGGGTCGAGCTTGAGGCCACGCAGGCCGAGTGTCCGCGCCGCCGCCTCGAGCGTCGCCGGAGCGTCCTTTAGGTTCGGGTCCACCGAGGCGAAGCCGATGAGGCGCGGGTGTTCGGACACGAGGCCCGCGATCGTCTCGTTCGACAGGATCTTGCAGCCGTGTGCCGACGTGCAGTCGATGGGCAGCAGCACGGCTCGGTCTATGCCCGATGCGTCGAGCTTGGCGATGAACGTCGCCATGGGCTGGGGCGACCCGTGCAGGCCGAAGACTCCGTCGACTGCCGCCTCGAGGCTGGGGTCGGCCTCGAATAGCTCGGCGACGTCGACCGGATGGGTGTGGATGTCGATCACGTTTGGTTGTCCTCCTGTCTTACGGTGGGGAGTCGCTGTGCCCGCCCGGTTGTGGGCCTGAGAACGCCCCCGGGGCGGGCACGGAATACGCGGCCTTGAAGGCCGACACTTCGACCGGCTTCGGGTACCGGTTCTCGAGGCGGCTGACGTAGATGGTGGCGACGGCGGTCGCAGCCGACATCGACTGCTCGAAGCCGAGGCCACGCCAGAGCCCCCAGAGGAACCCGGCGTCATACGAGTCGCCGGCGCCGACGGCGTCTGCCGGCGTGATCGTCATTGCCGGCACCCGGTGGTGCCCGTCGCCGTCTAGCCCGTAGCTGCCGTCGGCCCCGCACTTTATGATCACCGATCCGCCGCTTGCGGCCCGGAGCGCGTCGCAGGCCCGCCACGGGTCGGTCTCACCGCAGATCCCGGTGGCTTCGTCGGAGTTGATGACGAGGTAGCACACATCCGGGAGCAGTCTCTCGACAACCTGGACAGTCTCCGCCTGCCAGCCCTGCGGATCCCCGCCGGGATCGAAGAGGGTCGCCTTGCCGGCCCTGCGGGCAGCGGCGAGGACGTCTGCCGCTCCGAGAAGGCCGAAGCTGGGGAGGTCGAACAGGCCGACGAGGCCTATCACCTCGGCCCGTTCGAGAGCGCTCTCGTGACGACGCACGAGGGCGGCGTCGAACTCGACGAGGTGTTCCATCGACCCAATGAAGGCGCGCTCGCCGTCGTGGCGACGCGCTATAGCGACACACAGCGCTGTCGGAAGCGACTTGCTCACCTCGATGGCGTCAACGCCGACGCCTGCCCGGGCAAGGTCGGCGATGATCTCGGCCCCCCAGTCGTCGTTGCCGACGTTGCCGACGACCTCTGTCGGGACACCGAGGGCACCGAGGCCGAGCGCGAGGTACCCGGCCTGCCCCGAGCTCGTGAGATGGTGGCCGGCGCACTCAACGCCACGGCCCCATTCGGGCAGCCGCTCGACCCCGCGCAAGATGAGGTCCATGTTGAGGTTCCCCACAATGCAGACGCGGCCCTCCATGGGCTATCGGGCGCCCGAGGCCGCGGGGGCGTACGCGACCGGCGATTGCAGGGGGAAATGGCAGGCCGCAAGATGGCTCTCGTCGAAGGCGGCGAGCGGGGGCTCCTCCAGGGCGCATATCTCCTCGGCGCGCTCGCAACGGGTCCGAAAGCGGCAACCAGACGGAGGGTTCATGGACGAGGGCAGCTCACCGAGGACCGTCGCGCCACGCTTGGCGCGCTCGACGACGGGGTCCGGGACGGGGATCGTCTTCAGCAGCCCGGCCGTGTAGGGATGCGCCGCGCGTTCGTAGATGTCGGACCCGCTCCCGATCTCGACGAGCTTGCCGAGGTACATGACACCGATCCTGTCGGCCAGGTACCTGACGACGGAGAGGTCGTGGGAGATCACGATGTATGTCAGATTGTGAGCCGCCTGTAGCCGCTTCATGAGGTTGAGGATCTGCGAGCGGACCGAAACGTCGAGCGCAGAGACCGGTTCGTCGGCGACAATGAGCTTCGGGTTCAGCGCGAGGGCCCGGGCGAGGCCGATGCGCTGGCGTTGACCCCCCGAGAACTCGTGCGGGTAGCGCTGCGCGGCCTGGGTGGGCAGGCCCACCTCTCTAAGGAGCTCGGCAACCCGGCTCTCCTGCTCGGCGCGCGACCCATAGTGTTGGATGGCGAGCGGCTCGCGCATGATCGTCGAGACCCGCATGCGCGGATCGAGCGAGGCATAAGGGTCCTGGAACATGAGCTGCAGGTCGCGACGGCGCGCCCGCAGGTCGCGACGCCCCAGTTTGGTGAGGTCCTCGCCGCCGAAAAGGATCCGGCCTCCCGTGAGGCCTTCGAGGGCCGTGATCATCCGCCCGAGCGTCGTCTTGCCACAACCGGACTCGCCGACGAGCCCGAAGGTCTCGCCCGCCTCGATCGAGAACGAGATGTCGCTCACGGCCTTGATGGTGCCGATCTTGCGCTGGAAGACGGCGCCGGAGGTGACGGCGAACTCCTTCACCACCTGATCCAGGACAAGCAGTGGTAAGTCGGCGGCAGACCTGTCCGGAGCCCCGGGCCGCGCTGCGACCGCGGTCGCCGCCACGCCTGGGTCGCCGCGAGCCTGCGTGGCTGCACCGGTCGCGACTGCGCCCGGCTCTCCGTCGGCGCCTACCGGATGGAAGCACGCGAAGGGATGGTCGGGGCGCGAACCCTCCAGCGGTGGCTCTTCCTCGTTGCAGCGCAGGGTCGCATATGAACAGCGGGGCGCAAAGCGGCAGCCTTGCGGGGGGTTCGCGAGGTCGGGCGGTAGGCCCGGTATCGCGTAGAGGGGTTGGTGCCTCGCCTGGCCCACCTGGGGGATGGAGGCGAGCAGGGCCTCGGTGTACGGGTGCCGGGTCCCCTCGAACAAATCGAGCGTCTCGGCCTGCTCTACGACCTTGCCGGCGTACATCACGACGACTTTGTCGGCCCGACCCGCGATCACGCCCAGGTCGTGGGTGATGAGGATCATCGCCATGCCGAGACGCGCCTTCAGCTCGTCCAACAGCTCGAGGATCTGCTTTTGGATCGTCACGTCCAGAGCCGTCGTCGGCTCGTCGGCGATCAGGAGCCGCGGCTCGCAGGCGAGCGCCATCGCGATCATCGCCCGTTGGCGCAGGCCCCCCGAGAGCTGGTGGGGATAATCCTCGAGGCGCTCTTTCGGCTTGGGCATGCCAACGAGGGCAAGCACCTCCTCGGCCCGTTTCAATGCCGCGCCGCGCGAGGCGTTGCGGTGGCGAACCACAGGCTCCGCGATCTGGCGCCCGATCGTCATCGTCGGGTTGAGCGAGGTCATCGGGTCCTGGAAGATGACCGCGACCTGGTTGCCGCGGACGTCACGTATCTCCCTGTCGGAGATCTCGGTCAGCTCACGGCCCTCGAAGCGGATCGAGCCGCCCGCGATATAGCCGCCCGGGGGCAACAGGCTGATGATCGACATGCCGGTCATGGTCTTGCCGCATCCGGACTCCCCGACGATTCCTACTGTCTCACCGGCGTCGACGGTGAACGACACCCCGTCCACGGCACGGACGACGGCGTGGCGTTGGCGGATGTAGGTCCTAAGGCCGTCGATTTCAAGAAGCATCGGCGTCGCCTCTCCCGGCCGATCGGGCGACGATTGGTTCGCAGTTGCCGCTCATTCGCGTCACCTCCCCGGTGCCTCGTGGGACCGCCCCGACCGACCCACGAGGCGGGTGCGGGCGCATCAGTCCCGCGCCCGCCTCTGGGCAGGCCTGGTACTTGTACTGCTGTGCTAGCCGCTGACCGTCCAGAACTCGGGCGTCATCGTGTTCTGGGTGTTCTGCGGGTCGACACCCTTGAGCCGGCTCGAGACCGCCGACAGCTGGTAGGGCTGGAGCGGGAAGAACATGACGGGCAGGTTCTTCGACACGTAGTCCTCGTAGGGGTATAGGGCCTTGATCGTGGGGCTCGTCGACGCGCTCTGCATCAGCTTGTCGAGCGCTGGCGAGCAGTATCCACCGGTGTAGATGCCGCCGCAACCGAAGACGATCGTCGCCAGCGGGTAGTTGATCGGCATCCCGTACTGCCAGCCGCTCAGGTACCAGTAGGCGACCTGCCAGGGGCATGCCTGGCCCGACTTGCACGGGAAGGCGATGCCGACGACCTGGCTGTCAGAGTTCTGGCGCTGGACGACTTGGATCCCGGCCTCGGACGCGGCGCTCGCGAACGCCTGTATCTCGACGGTGTACTGGATCACGCCGCTCGCGTAAAGGAACTGGAAGCTGAGCTTCTCGCCCTTGGTGATCCCCGCCCCGCACTCGTTGGCGGCCGTGCCCGGGCTCTGGCAGGTGTCGACCCCACCGGGGACGACATTCCAGCCGTGTGAGCGCAGGAGCTGCTTCGCGTTCGAGATGCTGTAGGGGTACGGGTTCTGCTGCTGTGCCGGATCGCCTTCGGGCAGCCCGTTGAATTGCAGCTGCGGTGAGAAGGCGGGCACAGGCCCATAGGTCGGAACGCCGAAGCCGTAGAGGGCCTTTTTGATGTACGCGGGCTGGTCGATCGTCGACTGGATCGCCGCGCGTATGTAGAGCTGTTTGAACAGTGGCCCGACTGTCGGGTTCGTGAAGTTGTAGACCGCGTAGTTCATGCCGCCTTGCGGCCATGGGTCGATCCTGTAGCCGAGCGCCTTCGCCTGAGCGTCACCGGGGGCGTCCGCGAACGGTACATAGCCATAGTCGATCTTGCCTGCGAGGACCTGGAGGTACTCGGCCGCGTCGCTCGTGAAGTTCAAGAACTCGATCTTGCTCAAATGAGACCGCGGGGAGCCCGAGTAGTTCGGGTTCGGGACGATCGTCACCTCGGAGTTCGGCTGGTACGAAGAGAGGCGGTATGGGCCGTCGACGATCTGCCAGAGCGGGTTGGACTGGTAGGTGTCGACGTTCAGCGACTCGGTGTTCAAGAACTTGTACACCGCCTGCGCGCCGGCGGCCGTGAGGTCGTAGTTGCCAATCTTCCCGTTCATCGACGTCTTGTCCCACGCGTGCTGCGGGGCGACGAAGATCACGCTCAACTGGTTGTACAGCAGCCAGTTCTGGTTGTACTTGGCGTTGAAAGTGACCGAGAACGTCGTCGGGTTGATGTAGTCGAACGACGTGACGTTGTCAGGGAAGTTGCCGGGAATGTAGTTCGCATAACCCGAACGGTCGTTGCGGAACAGGTTGATCCAGAATTCGACGTCACGCGAGGTGATCGGCTTGCCGTCCGACCACTTCCAGCTCTTCAGCTTGATCGTCGCCGTCCGACCGCCATTTGAGAACGTCGGCGGGTAGGCGAGGCTGAGAGCCTCGTTGAAGCCGGAGCCGCCCTTTGACCCTCCGAACCAGTACAAGGGCCGCCAGAACTGCTCGATGAACCAAAAGATGTCTGCCGGGGTGTCCGATGCCGGCGCGATCATCGGAAAGATGTAGTTCGGCATGTCGCCGGGCAGGTAGGCAACTGTCACCGTCCCGCCGGAGCCGGCCTTGACCGCCTTGGTCGTGTGCGTACGGGCCGGGGCGCGGTTCTGTGCAGAGGCGATGCTCGTGACGAGCACGCCCGCACAGAAAATGACAGCCGCGCAAACGGTGGCCACCCGCCACCAGTTTCTGTTCATCTAACCCTCCTTTTCCTGTTTGTGTCTGAGATTCGCTGCACTTGTCTGTTGCTCCATGTCTGTCATCGGCCCCCTCTCGGTGATTCGGTACTCGTGAGGACTGAGTTCATCGGCGTTGCAAGCGGACTTCGAGCGAGTCGCGCAGCCCGTCGCCTATGAAGTTGAAAGCGAGAACGGTGAGGACGATCAGGATCCCGGCGGGATAAACCATCCACCAGTAGCCGTCGAAGAGGTATTCGGTCCCGTTGGCGAGCATGCCTCCCCATGTCGCGGTCGGCGGGGGGAGGCCGAAGCCGAGGAACTGGAGCGTGGCCAGAACCAGGATCGCATCCGCGACCTGGAAGGTGGCGTTCACGATGATCGTGCCGATCGTGTTCGGGACGATGTGGCGCAGTACCGCCCGCCAGGACCCGCCCCCCATCACCCGCGTTGCCTGCACGTACTCGCGTGTGCGCAGCGAGAGGGTCTCGCCGCGGACGAGTCGCGCCGGGCCGAGCCACGACAAAAGAGCGAGCACGAGGATCAAGAGCAAGAGGGTCGGCTGCACCACAGAGGCGAGGAAGATGAACAGGAAGACGACCGGGATGGCGAGCACGACGTCGACGATGCGCATCATCACGGCATCGACCGCTCCCCCGACGAAGCCAGCTATCGCCCCCCAGAGCACGCCTAAGCTCGTCGCCATTAGGGCCACGGAGATGCCTACCTCGATCGAGCTCTGGCCACCTGCCATGAGCCGACCCAAGATGTCGTAGCCATTGTCATCGGTGCCGAGCGGGTACGCGCCCCCCGGCGGGATGTTCGCGTTGAGAAGATTCGAGTGCACCTGGTCCGTCTTGTAAAAGAGCGGCCCCACGAAGCAGAAAAGCGTCACGAGGACGACGATGACGAGGCCCACGAGCGCGAGCCGGTTCTCGAGGAACGTACGCGCCACGAGGCGGGCGACACTGCCCGAGTCGTGCACCTCACCGCCCTCGGGAACGGACTCGAGAGTCGGCACGGGATCGGCCGCAAGGCTCATCTCGCACGCTCCTGGTCGGTCCGCGGCGGCGTCATGACGACCTGTATCTGACGCGGGGGTCGAGCACCGCGTAGGCGAGGTCGGCGATGAGGTTGCCGACGACGGTCGCGATGCCGATGAGGACAGTTATCCCGAGCTCGACCGGGTAGTCGGTAGTGAGGGCGGCGTTGTAGTAGGCGAGACCGAGACCCTGGAAGTTGAAGACGTATTCCACCATCAACGCGGCCGTGAGCACCGACGGCAGCGAGAGCCCGACCAAGGTGGCGATCGGAATGAGCGAGTTGCGCAGCACGTGACGGTGGCGGATCGTCCGCTCGAAGAGGCCCTTGGCGCGGGCGGTGCGGATGTAGTCCTGGGTGAAGCTGTCGATCGCCGATGACCTCATGTAGCGGCTGAACAGGGCACAGCTGACGAGCGTGAGGGTGGCGATGGGCAGCACGAGGCCCGAAGGGTGCGCCAGGATCCCGGTGATCGTCGCGGCTTGCGGCGCCGAGGGCGGGAAGATGCGGAACTGGATCGAGAAGCCGGCGATCAGGAGGAGACCTAGCAGGTAAGTCGGCATCGAGTAGAGGAGGAACGAGACCCCGGTCCCGACGTAGTCGGGGATCCGGTTGCGCTTTACCGCCTGGAGCATCCCGAGGGGAAGGGCGATGACGAGGGCGAGGACGAGCGAGCTGCCGACCAAGAGAACGTCGCGTGGGAGGTACTGGCTGACGATCGAGTCGACGCTGCGGTTCTGCTTGTACGAGTAGCCGAGGTTGCCGTGAACGAGGTGGTCGACGAAGGAGAAGTACTGGAGGGGGAGCGCCTGGTTCAGCCCCCACTCCTTGTCGAAGCCGGCGATCTGGGCCGGCGTCGCCCTGGGTCCGACGATCGCCCGGGCGATGTTGCCGGGGATCAGGTGCTGAAGGAGGAACGTGAAGATAGTCACGCCAATGACGACGATCACCGCCTGCGCCAGGCGCCGGAGGATGAAACCGGTCAAGCGCCGGACGCCCCTCGTGACGGTGCCGGGACGTGGGCCGTCCTATCGGGATGGGCGTGCCGGTTGAACACGAGCGGCCAGGCGTGGCCGTCGTGAACGGCGTCCGAGCCGTATGGGTGCACGTAGCCGAAGGCGCCGTTGTGCAAGCAGGTCTTGGCCGCTACCGCGTTCGCCGCCTCCAAAGCGTCGCACGCCTCTTCCCCGGCGATGATCCCGGCGAGGAAGCGACCGATGAGGCTGTCCCCAGCCCCGAGGGTGTCGACGGGGGTGACCGACGTGCCTACCCGGTGCACTTTCCCGTCCTCTAAGACCATCGCCCCCCGCGCCCCCTCGGTGACGAGGACGATCTCGGGCCCGATGGCGGCGGCGCCGCGGGCGAGCTCCTCGGCCTCCTCGGCCGAGCGTTGCCCAGCAGAGAAGCACGCCACCCGCACGTAGGCAACGAGCGGGTGCCAGTACTCGGCTGGGCGCTCGCCGAAGTCGAAGGAGATGGGCGCCACCTGGGCCATCTGGGACACCTGGTCCTCGCACATCGAGTTGTCTCCGCTGTGGACGATATCGAACCCGGCGAGGTACCCGAGATCGTCATCGTCGAGCGCGAAGCGCGAGACGCCGACGTCGGCGGCTCCGAAGATCCGGTCCCCGCCGACGAGCTCGATGGTCGAAAAGGCGTTCGGCCCCTCGATGACGCGTGTGCGGGAGATGTCGACGTCCTCGGCGATAAGCGCGTCGCGGACGATCCTGCCCGCTTTGTCGGTGCCGAGAGCTCCGATGTACGCGGCCTCGGCCCCGGCACGCCGGGCGGCGACAGCCACGTTCACGGTGTTGCCACCCGGGAACACGAGCCGGAGGGCGGGGTAGACGTCGACGACGTTGTCCCCGACACACGCGAGGCGCATCAGTACTCGACTTTGAACATGTACCTTCGCTGCTCGAGGTCGTGGCCGCGCACGGACTCGAAGTGCTTGGCCAACCTGGAGACGACGGCACCCAGGGCGATCGGGGCGACCTCGGCCCGGGCCGCGTCAGGGACCCCGGGAAGGCTCAGGTCGCGCGAGTCCACGAGGAAGGCCATCTTCGTGTACTGGCGCAGGAAGCTGAGTGCGCGCTCGGCCATCGGGCGGGTGGCATCCTCACCGGCGAACAGGATCACCGGCACGTCATCGGTCACTACCTCGAAGGCTCCGTGGAAGAACTCGCCGGCGTTGAAGGCGCCCGAATGCATCCACTGCATCTCTTGCAGGTAGCACATGGAAAGACAGCGCGCGACGCCCTCGACAGGCCCGGCACCGAGCACGTAGATGACCGGGGCGTCTTGGAGCTGCTCGGCGATCTCATGGCTGCGTGGATCCTGCTCTTTGAGCCCCAGCTCCATGGCCTCGGGCAGGGCCTCGTAGGCGGCCGCGATCATCGCTGTGTCCTCCGAGGTCCCGCTCGCCTGGATCAGGCCGTGGCCGATGTTGGCAAGCAGCACGTGCTTCGGTTCCCAGACCGTGTGGTCGCTGCCGTAGGTGAACGCCTCGTCGACGCCCGTCGCGAGCGGGCTGTCGGCCAAGCGCGTGACGCCCAGTACCGCCGCCCCAGCCTCGTGGGCCGTGCCGATGGCAGCGACCGTCTCTTTGGTACGTCCGGTGTGCGAGGCCACGACGACCAGGGAACGGGTCCCGAGATGACGGGGCCGGCGGAAGTTGAACTCGTTGCTCGTGAGGCGAAAGACGTTCAGGTGCTCGGCGACGGTGTCCATCAGGAAATGCACCGGGTAGGTCGCGTACAACGAGCCCCCGCAACCGACGAAATAGACGTTGTCGATGCCGCGCTCGACGATGCGGGCCGTGACCTCCCGGGCACGGTCGCGCTGGACAACCGCCCGCCTGGTCGTTTCGACGAAGTCCTCCTGTATCGGCTTCATCGGTAGTGATGACTCGCTCATTTCACGCTCACTTTCGCAGGGTTGGTTCGGGTAATGAAGCGGGCCGTGCTTCGCCTGCTGTCGGTCACGGCCAGCGTGCGTCGACCCCACCGAGCACTCCATGGCCCATGAACACGCGCTCGTCGAGGTTGAGGATCCCCCGCTTTATCGCTGAATGGACGACGAAGCACTGCGTCAGGGAATTGAGCAGCAGGCCGCTCAAGAGCGGATGGACCTCGCCCCA
>JBEKMZ010000050.1:0-26126 GCA_049523315.1 Acidimicrobiales bacterium
GCGGGTTGGCGCCTCGTTAATAAGCCAGACCAAAGCCGGCAGACGGTTCGCGAGCCAGCCCGTCAGGATCTCTCGACGCTACGAGCAAGTCGCAACGTCTTGGTGGATTCTCAATCAGACGGTTCGGGAATGCGTGGGGTGTCCCAGAACGCCCGACGAGGAGGTCGGCTCGACCGTCCCACGCCTGCGGTATTTTCAGCCTTGACCTGGTGCTTTATATTTGAAGAGGGACGCTTGCAGATTTGAGCGCAACTCAACGGATTTGTCTCCGATAGGTTTCGTTCAGACGGAGGAAGGTGCTGGGCGGGTTCGGCGCCTGCATGCTCTCCGCTCGTTGTGACAATCACAACGCTTTCCAGTTCAGTGGCAGTTTCCGTGTCCGTTCGTAAAGCCAGTGAGTAGTTCACGTTCGAACCCGGCACGGGAGCGATCCCGTATCGATTAGCGAGCTACACAGACGCTCCACCCGCGATCCCTCACTTTCGGTGCCAACCTTGCGCGGCGTGACGCCGGAACCGGCGATCGGGGTCACCCAGGACCAACGGGAAACCACGCGTTCTGGGGCACTTCAGACGGGCACATGGACCAGGCTGGCGACTAACTCCTGGGCGCCCGGCAGGCCTCGAACGCCGGCGCACGGTCCACGAGACGACCCTTCGCCTCGATGCTCGATCCGGTTAGTAGATGTCTGAACCCGTGGAGCGTGGCCATGGGCAACAAGTTGCTTCGGTCATCCCGAAGGGGTTGACACATGTCGATAGCGGAATATATTGGACCAGTGGCCCGTGCTTCCACGACTTCTGATGTCTTCAACGCAATTGCCGATATGCACCGTCGTGAGGTCCTGGACGCGCTGATCGAGGGCGAAAAGGCCGTCGGGGCGATCGTGAACGACCTTTCGATGTCCCAGCCCCAGGTTTCAAAACACCTACGGGTGCTCAGTGAGGTGGGACTCGTCAGGTGCCGGGCGGAGGGGCGTCGTCGGCTGTACCGCCTGGAACCGGAGCACCTTCGGCCGTTGCGCGAGTGGCTGGTCAAGTACGAGCAGGTGTGGAACGACCGAATGGATCGGATGGATGAATACCTCAAAGAGCTACAACAACAAGGAGGGGGCAGTGACACCTAATCGGCATGGAACGGCCAACATCGAGTTTCCGAGTGAACTTGAAATTCTTCTCACCCGAGACTTCGAAGCTCCGATCGAACTCGTCTTCGACGTATTGACGAAGCCAGAGCATGTACGCAAATGGTTCGCTCCATTTGAGGACAAGATGACGGTGTGCTCGATCGACTTGCGCGTCGGGGGGAACTACCACATGGTCTTCGTGACGGAAGACGGAACCGAGTGCTCGTTTCGTGGGACCTACTTGGAGGTCGAGCCGCCTACCCGCATCATCGATACGTGGCTGTTCGAGGGCTGGCCCGATGCCGAGGCCGTCGAGACGGTAGATCTACACGAGACTGACGGAGTGACGAAGATGACGAACAAGCTGGCGTTCCGCGACAAGGCTGGCCGTGACCACATGACCAAGTTCGATGGCATGGAAGACAGCTTCGACAAGATGGAGGATTACTTGAGGTCACTGCTCGAACCAAAGAAATCCGTCCTCGGGTAGTTGAGGCCAGAAACAGACCTCAATGGCTGCGTCACGTGGGTGGGCCAAGGCACCATCGGTTTCTCTTTGCCGCGAGGTTACGGTTGATGCATGGTTTTGGGGCCCAGCAGCGGCCACGCTGGCGAGGACGACGCGACTGGCCGGCGCGGCAGCGCACACTGGAGACTGGCAGTTCGGGGGCTCCGGTTCGCAGGCCTCGGCTTGTTCGTCGCCGTCGGGGGTCTCGTCACTCGTGTGTGGTCAACAGGTACTGGACTCACGATTCTGGCCGTCGGCGTAGGTATCTATCTCGTTGCCGTCGTGGTCGTTTTCACCGGATTCATCCCGGCCATCCGAGCGCTTCCAAAGCCGCGGCCCTCGTTCTGGAGGCTCAGGCGGCTGCTCATGCGCGATGCTCTCCACGCTTGGCACACGGATCGGTGATGAACAGGCCTGAGCTGATCAGACCGAGGGCCGGCAGCCGCAACCAGTGCAGGGACCGCTCGTGGGTCCACGCCTCGGCGGGAACAAAGGCTAAGACCCCGAGCGGCAATGAAAGGGAGCACTCCGGCAAGCCCGAAGTTCGCGCGTTGCTGCCACCCTCGGCCACCGGTGGCGAGCGGGCTCACCGTTTGTCGACGCCATTCGTATCCCGGCCGCTTTGCCCCGATCGTCGTGAAGGCGGTGATGAACAGTGGTGCGGCCACCAGCCCGCACGCCACCTGAGCCCGAAGCGTGGGTCGCCTGTTCTTGTCGATCACCACGCGGCACACGCTATGCAGGTCGCAATAGGGAACGGCCAAAGAGGTGTCCAGAACGCTGCCGGGTCGCTGGCAAGTACAGAACAACGCTCTGCCAGACGAGGGCCAAGAGCGCCGAGTCGGCCGGTGCGTCTCCGCCGGAGAACGGGTAGTCGACGTCCAACCGAAGCTCGCCTCCCGGGTCCGACTGTTGCAATGCTGAAGGTGGGCTTCGGCTCGCGCAAGATCGCCGCCGAGCCGGTCACACCTCCGGTTGCTTTCACCTACGACCGCTACGGCCATCTCTTCCCAGAAGTCGACAGCAGGGCGGCTCGCAAGCTCCACGCCCTTCGACAAGGAGGGCTCACGCGCAGTGAGGAAGCTCGATCGCTCCCAGCCATCATTCCTGTCCGGGATTGTCTACCGAGGAGGGAGGTAGTCCCTCCCCTTAGAGATTCCTGATGACCTTCGCAGGGACTCCCGCGACGAGGGTCGCGGGCAGGACGTCATGGGTTACGACTGCACCGGCCGCGACGACAGAGTCAGCCCCGATCGTCACGCCCGGCAAGATCGTGGCGGCGACCCCAATCCACACGTTCGTCTCGATTGTGATCGGCTCCGCAGTGATATAGCTCCGCCGTTTGTCTGGCTCAACGGGATGACCGGCCGTGACGAGGTTGACCTTGTGGGCGATCATGACCTGGTCTGCGATGTTGATTGCTGCGTGGCCCGTAAACGCGCACTCGTGACCGATGAAGACGGCCCGACCGACCGTGATGTTCAGTCCGTAATCCGTATAGAAGGGTGGGATTAGGTTGAACGTGTCGCCAACCGGCTTGCCGATCAGCTCCTCGAAGGCTTCTCGAATCGCATCCTGGTCGTCCAAGCAGTATTCGCTGAGCCTGGACGACAGCCGGGTGGCAATCTTGACCCGCTCGAAGAAATCGCGGAACTCCTGCGACCTCGTTTCGATCAACTGCATTTCGTTTATCCGGTTCCTCAGCGGGCGGTCTGGTCGGGCCGCTGAGCCTAGAAGGATCGTCGCTCGGCGCGGTGGATGGCGTTGAGCGAGTCTCAGAAATGCTCGACCAGCTGTGACCTCTCGTGGTCCGGGCCGGGACTCGTTTTAGGCACGTATTAGGCACGCCGGGAACGGGCAACCTCCCGGCTCGAAAGAAAGGTCAGCTCACGGCATGCATCGTTCCCCGCAGAGGGGCGCATCAGGCAGCACACCCTAAGCACAAGCCGGATCGCATCGCGACAGAACGTCGGTCAGGTTGCACGTCCGGGCGTCGAGAGAGCGCGTGAGTATTCGGCGATCTGGACGGCACCCATCAGCACCCCTTAATCGAGGAAATCCTCCGCAGTCGGTTGGCGACCCGACGCGAGCGCCTCCAGAGCCACGATCGCGCGCCCTCTAGGCGGGCGACCAGTAGCGGAGGAGCCGTCAGCTCTCCGGCTTCGACGGCGGAAATGAGTGCACGCAAGGTCGCTGCAGCTTCGGCCGCATTGGTCTCGTTCCCGGCCACGTCATGAGTCGGGGTGCGTGCCTCACATGAGACGGCACCAGCCCTTGGCGACGTCGATGCTGGCGGGGTCTTTCACCCTCAAGTTCGAACGCTCGACAGCAGTCCGGCGCGCATAGGAGCGCCGTGCTCGTCGCCCAGGGTCGAGCGGTGCGGGGGCCCCGACCCGGAGCTTGCCACGGCGAGCACCACGGTGTCACCGAGACCGAGCAGCCGGCGGCGTGACGTTCCCGCGGGCTCGTGGTCGTCGTCCCTCCTCCTGTCCCCGCAAGCAAGCCACTGCGGCAGGAGCCAGTGATAACATCATTATGTCATTATGTAGACTAAGGGGAGTCATGACCGCCACCTTTCTGCACCCGGAGCGGTATGCTCGCTCGGCCGCGCTTTTCCGCCGTGCCCAGGAGTTGATCCCGGCGGGCGTCAACAGTACGGCCCGGGCCCGGTTCTCCGGCTGGGAGCCCCATCCGATCTTCGTCGACCACGGAACGGGCAGTCACCTCGTGGACGCGGACGGAAACGAGTACATCGACTATCTGCTGGGGCTGGGTCCGATGCTCCTCGGTCATCGTCCGCCCACAGTGACCGAGGCGGTCGCGCGACGCATCAGCGAGGTGGGCACCGTCTTCGCCATGCCCACCGCCCTCGAGATCGACCTCGCGGCATCCATCGCCCAGGCCGTGCCGAGCATCGACACCGTGCGCCTCGTCAACAGCGGCACGGAAGGCGTGCTCTACGCCTTGCGCCTCGCTCGCACCTTCACGGGGCGCAGCAAGGTCGTGCGCTTCGAAGGTCAGTACCACGGATTCTCAGACGGAATCTACTGGTCGAAACATCCCGACCTCGGCCTGGCCGGTCCCGACAACCAACCGGTGGCTCTGCCGCAGGGGCCGGGGGTCCTCCCGGAGATGGGCACCTCGTTGATCATCGCGCAGTGGAACGACCTCAAGGCGATTGAGGAGATCTTCGCCGCTCACGGCGAGGAGATCGCCGCGGTCATCACCGAGCCGATCATGTGCAACACGGGGTGCATCCTTCCCCGGCCGGGCTACCTGGAGGGTCTGCGGAAGGTTACCGCGCGCTACGGCGCGGTACTCATCTTCGACGAGGTCATCACCGGCTTCCGCGTGGCGTTGGGCGGTGGCCAGGAGAAGCTCGGCGTGTTGCCCGATCTTACGGTCATGGCCAAGGGCTGCGGTGGGGGCTTCCCGGTCGCTGCCGTCGGCGGCCGGCGGGCTATCATGGACTTGGCGAACGACGGCACCGTGTCGATTGCAGGGACGTATTCCGGCAACTCCATCGCGGTAGCTGCCACAGTCGAGTCTTTGCGTGTCCTGCGGGAGGAAGTCTCCTACGAGGAGCTCTACCGACTGTCGGACCGGCTGCGTGAAGGGCTCGAGGCGCTCATGAGGGCCAAGTCGATCGAGGGGTCCGTGGTCGGCATGGGCCCTGTGTTCCAGGTGTGGTTCGCCGACGCCCCGATCGAGAACTACCGCGACGCGGCGCGCCACAGCCGACCCGACCTCTTCCGGATCTGGTGGGAGGAGATGCTCGATCGAGGTGTGCTCTTCCACCCTGGCCACTTCGAGAATCTCTTCGTGTCCTTCGCCCACGATGCACGCGACATCGACGAGACGCTGTCTCGCGCCGACGATGCCCTCGACGCGCTCGTCTCCCGGACGGCCGTCCGTCGTGAGGTCGCGACATCAGTGCCATGAGCCGCGTACTGGCGATCGACCTGGGCACCTCCCGGGTCAAGGTCGCCCTCGTCGACGCCACCCTCCGCGTGGTTGCGGCGGCTGCGGAAGGCTACCCCACGACTGTGGACCAGCCCGGGCAGGCCGAGCAGGAGCCCGAGCACTGGCTCCGCGCGGTGACGACCGCGACCGAGCGGGTGCTCGAAGCGGAATCCGCCGTGGACGCCGTTGTCCTCACTGGCCAGTTGCCAACGCTGGTGGCGGTCGACGAAGCGGGGCTCGCTCAGGGACCGGCGGTGACGTGGCAGGATTCGCGTGCCGACGCCTTGGTCGAGGCCCGTCTCACCGCGGAGGAACGCCGGCGTGTGGCGGCCGTCTCGGGCGCGCCGATTGACGGTCGTTACGTGGTGCCGATGCACCTGCGTCGGGCCGCGGAGGGCGCGCCGGAGCCCGCGACGCTGCTCTCTGCCAAGGACTACCTCTTTCTCGCTCTGACGGGGACACGGGCGACTGAGCCCTCGACCGCCTCGGGATACGGGGCGCTCGACGTCGACGCCGGACGCTGGAGCGCCGAGCTTCTCGCCCTCTGGGGGGTCGCGGAGGGACTCCTTCCTCCACTCGTCGGTGTCCATCACGTCGCGCCCCTTGCGACGAACACCCTGACCGGAGTGGCGCCGGGGACGCCGGTGGTGGTGGGCGCGGCCGACTCGGTGTGCGCCCACCACTACATAACCCGCTGCTGTGGTGACGGGATCGCGGTGATCGACGGGTCGTCCACGGTGATCATCGCCGAGCTGGACGCGGCGACTCCGCGTCCGAAGGATCTCCTGGTGAGCCCGCTCGTAGCGCCCGGCTCGCGGGGCGTGGAGCTCGACCTGCTCGCCACGGGCTCATCGCTCGGGTGGCTGGCCGGTCTGCTGCACCTCACGCCCGCGGGGCTAGAAGACCTGGCTCTCACTCACCCGGATCCGGCCGGCAGCGCGGCACTCGCGCTGCCCTACTTGGCCGGCGGGGAGCAGGGCGCGCTGTGGCGCAGCGATCTGACAGGCACCCTTGCCGGGCTCATACTGGCCACCACGGCACAGGATCTCGCCTGGGCCCTCTTCGAAGGAATCGCCTTCGAGACGGTGCGGTGCCTGAATCAGCTGGCGGACGGATCCCGTACGGTGTTCACCGTGTCGCCGCCCGACAGCGGACACCTTCGCACGGCGATCGTGGCGGCCACGTGGCCGGGCCCGGTCGCCGCACTCGCCGAGGCGAGCCCGTCAGTGCTGGGGGCAGCCCTCGTCGCCTTCGACGCGCTGGGCGTTGCCGTGCACCCCGCACCGGCTCCTGCGGTGTTGCCGCCGGACCTGGGCGCCGCCTACCTCGCGGCGGCGGCTAAGCGGATGACCAGGTATTTCGAGGCCGCGCCGGTTCTCTCAGCGCCGCCCCTGCGCCCATGAGGTTCCTCGCAGTCGACGACGCGGGGTCGCTCGCCGATACGGCGGCGCGGCTCGTGGCGGAGCGCGTCACGGCGAATCCGACCCTGGCTCTCACGGTGCCTACCGGTGCCACGCCGCAGGGTCTCTATCAGCGGCTGCGGGCCGCGCGCGCCGCTGGCGCGCTGGACCTGTCACGGGTGAGCCTCTTCATGCTCGACGAGTACGTGGATCTACCTGGGTACCCAGTGGGCAGCTTCGTGGCGTACCTCCGCGAACATCTCGGCGACCTCGCCTTCAACGCCTCGACGACGACATACCTGCTCACACCGAAGAGCGCCTACGACCCCGCCGCGTACGACCGCTCACTGGACGAGACCGGTGGGCTCGACCTGGCGATCGTGGGCGTGGGCCGTAACGGGCACGTGGGGTTCAACGAGCCCGGTGCCACCGACGATCAGCGCACCCATGTCGTGACGCTCACCCGGGCGACGCTCGAGGCGAACTTCCCGGGACAACCGGCCGCGAGCCGACCCACCCGGGCCGTCACCGTCGGGCTGGCCGACCTGCGCCGTGCGCGATCCGTGCTCGTCCTCGCGGCGGGAGGGGGCAAGGGGGAGGTGGTGCGTCATCTCGCCGAGGGTCGTCGCCTGGAGGACGTGCCGGTGACGCACCTGGTCGATCATCCCGATCTGATGGTCGTCGCCGAGGCGGCTCTCGTGCCGACCTAGAGGACCACGGGATCGGCCATCGGGGCCGAACGCAGGCGGAAGGCAAACATGCTGGGCACGAAGACCATGGTGAACGAGTCGAAGGCCGTGCCGCTCGAGGAGCCTGAGACGCCGGTGATCTCCACTACGAAGGAGCCGGCGCCGAGCGCCAGGTCGCTGGCCTCGGTGGGAGTAGCAAGCCGGGCGATTAGCGTCTGCTCCTCGTTGGTTTCGCTGAGCCCGTAGTCCCGAGCCAGCACCTCGTAGAGGCTCTGGTCCTCCCGCGCGAAGCGGGCGTCCAGATCTGGGGCGAGGATCCGCGGGATCACGGCAACCTCGCGCACGGCGCGCCGGTCGTCGACAAGGCGAACCCGGACGATCTGCCACACGGCAGTGCCCGCCGGGATCGACAGGCGAGCGGCCATGTCCTTGTCGGCCGGCTCCTCGGCGAAGGACATCACCAACGTGCGCAGCGAGACGCCCTGCAGGGCCAGGGTCTGCTTGAGGCCGCCCATGATGGTGGACTCGGCGTGAATGCGGGTGGACCGGACGAACGTCCCCTTGCCCTGGATGCGCTGGAGGGTCCCCGCAGCGCGGAGCTCGGACATCGCCCGGCGCACTGTCATGAGGCTGACGCCCGTCATGGCGGCGATCTCGACCTCGGTGGGGAGCCGGTCGCCCGGGCCCAACTCCTGGTCGGCGATCAACCGGCGTACAAACTCGATCGTCTTCTCGTAGAGGGTGATGACGACTCCTCCCGGCTCAGCGATGTGGTTTCACGATACGGCACTCAGGGGCTGAAAACCCTTGAGTAGGGGCAGGTGTCGCGGGTGATGACGGCCACACTGCCGTGACGAAGCGGTCCGGCGACGAGCCGCTCGGGCAGCCAGGGATCGTCTCCGATGCGCCAGCAGCCCTTGTCAAGCTCGACGAGGGCGAGCTCGTCGGCGGGCGCCTCCACATCGTCGCTCGCAGCCAGGTAAAGGCGCCCGGAGCGACGGTAGATGCGCAGTTCGCGGTACCACGGCGAGTAGGAGCGGTAGTGGCCCTCAAGCGGATGCGGGGGTCCGTCGTCGACAGCCCGTCCGTCGCGGCGCCAGGTGCGGGGACCGAAGGTCCACGCGTCATCGTCCGGGTCATAGTCCAGCGGGAACGTGCGCAACGCGGGGTTGTCCGAGACCGGGCGGCCCTCGGGTAGGCGAAAGAGCGTGCCGTGCGAGTCGGCCAGATCCACCTGGGCACCGTCGGGGCCGGAGCGCACCTCGAGCACGCCGCTTCGTCCCATGAAGCGGCCCTCGCCCGCCAGAGGACCGCGGATCCGGGTGTCCAGGGTGATCGTCGGCACGCTATCGGAGAGGTGCCCGACGACGGAGGCGTGCGTCGCGCGGGCCAAGAGGTGAGCAGCCAGGGAGTTGCCGTTCGCGTTGGTGAGCACCGTGACGGCGAAGCCGCGCCCGAGGTCGACCAGCCAGAAGGTCGAGTAGCCGACCATGCCGCCACCGTGCGTGAGGCAGGTGGATCCGTCGACGGTCTCCACGTTGATGCCGCGGCCGTAGCGGCTGCTCGAGGCCGGAGCGATGCCGGGGACCGCGTAAACGGGCTCGCCGCCCGGCGCGAGGTCGCTGACAGCGCGGCCCAGCGACGCGGGGGTGAGCGCGGAGCCGGCGGGCGCCGGTGCGCCTGCGTGGGCCGACAGAACTGCGGTGCCGAAGCGGTCCATGTCGGCCACGGTTGCCGTCACGTTGCCGCTCGCCGAGTCGAGCTCGAACCAGGGGGCGGTCTCCAGCGCGTCGCCGGGCACCCAGGGGCGGTCGGGGCGGGCTGACCAGTGGCCCGTGGCCATCGTCCCGCGGTCCGCGTGGCTCGCCTGCGATCGGGCAGCGTGCAAACCGAGCGGCGAGAGGAGGCGTGCGGCGACGTGGTCGGCGAGAGGTCGCCCGGTGGCGGCGAGGACGGCCTCGCCGAGCATCAGATAACCGAGGTTGGAGTAGTGGAAGCGCCTCGCGGCGCCCGCTCGCCCCACGCCCCGGGCGATCGCGATCTCGCCCGCGTCGTCGGGCAGGACGTCGCCGCCGAGCGGGAGGCCCCCCGTGTGGGTGAGTAGCGCGGCCAACGGGATGTCACCCAGCTCAGGAGGCAAGTCTGCCCACGTGAGGAGCGACCCGATCGGATCGTCGAAGCGCAGCTTTCCCTCCTGAACGATGGCGTCGACGACGAGGGCGGTGAAGAACTTGCTGATGGAACCAATTGCGAAGGCTCGGTCGGTGGTCATGGGGACCCCGGCGACGTCCTCACCGAACGCCACCGCGCCGTCGAGGTCGGTTACCGACACGACGCCTCCCGGGACGGGGTAGAAGCGGCGCGCCTCGTCGAGGAGGGGGGCGAGCCAGTCCCGGGTCGCCGCCGCGGCGTCGCTGAGGAGGCGGGCGGTCACTTGAGGAGCCTCGTCGCGGCCGCTGTTACGAGATCGACCGTGGCCACCACCTCTGGCAGGGATACCCACTCTTGGGGGCTGTGGAGGTTACCGCCCAAGGGGCCGAACATCACCGTGGGGG
This sequence comes from Acidimicrobiales bacterium, assembly GCA_049523315.1. Classification (GTDB taxonomy): domain Bacteria; phylum Actinomycetota; class Acidimicrobiia; order Acidimicrobiales; family Bog-793; genus Fen-455. The sequence goes on from JBEKMZ010000050.1 coordinate 10,242, forward strand.
TGCCGGCGGACTGCAGGAGGGCGGCGTCGGTCCAGGCGTTCAGGCCCACCGGCTCGAGGTGGTGACTCAGCCGCTCCATGGCGGCGTCATCGAGCGCCGCCAATAGCGCCTCGTGGCCGGCGGCCTTGAACGGCTCTCGGTCCAGACGGACGACGACCTCGCCGCGCAGCCCGGGCATCTCGGCGGCGACCTCAGCAATGAGGGCCTCGATCTCGGCGACGCGGATCGCCAGCGTCTCACCTGGCTGCGTGCCGATCTCGACGCCCACAATGGCTTCGCTCGGGTACGTGGCGTAGTCCGTCCCTCCGCGCACGGCGCCGGTGTGGAAGACCGTCTTGCCGTTGCGCGGAATGGGGGGCGTGGCGAAATGGTCGCGGTCCCAGGCCCGGAGCCGCGTGAGGACCTCGGCCAGCCCCAAGATGGCGTCGACGCCCTCGTCGGGAGCTGAGCCGTGTGCCGCTCGCCCGTGCACCACGATGTCGAGCCAGCCGAATCCCTGGTGCTCGACCACGACCCGCGGCAGCGCATCGGCCTCGAGCACGATCGCGTAGTCGAATCGCCGATCGCGCGCCAGCTGCTCCGAACCGAGAGAGACGCCCTCCTCGTCGGCCACGCAGGCCACGACGAGGTCGCCTTGCAGGGACGGGCCTTCGAGAGCCAGGGCGCGCAGGACCATGAGGGCGACGGCGCAGCACCCCTTGTCGTCGGCCGCACCGAGTCCGAAGAGGCGGTCGCCGTCGCGTCGGGGGACGAGCGCCTCCTCCGGCCATCCGGCGTAGCCGACGGTGTCGGTGTGGGCGTTGAGGCACAGTGAAGGACCGCCACCCGTGCCCCGCAAGGTCGCCAGCAGGTTGGGCCGGCCCGGCGCGACCTCCGTCACCTCCACCTCTACGGGTAAGTCGGTGAGCCATTCGGACAGGTAGGCGACGACGGCGCCCTCTCCGGCACCTCCGGGCACCAGCCATGGGGTGACGGACTCGCGTACCACTAGGTCACCGATCAGTTGAGCGGCGGTGTCGGGAGTAACGATCATGGTGCTCCTTGGTTATCGGTGTCGGGGAAGTGGCACGCCACGAGATGCTCACGCTCTCCCGGCGCGGCCCGGCCCCCCCCGTGCAGGACCGGGTCTTGTGTGCGGCACACCTCCGGCTGGCCGCGCTCGGCATACCGCGGGCAGCGCGGGTGAAAGCGGCAGCCCTCCGGGACGCGGGAGGCCGAAGGCGTCTCACCGGCGAGCACGGCGCCCTCGCCGAGCTCGTCACCGCCGCTGCTCACCTCCAGAAGGGCTCGGGTATAGGGATGCGCCGGGTTTGCCACGACCTCGGGTGAGGTACCGATCTCGACTACCCGACCCAGGTAGAGCACGGCGAGCCGATCGGCCACCATCCAGGCAACGGCGAGCTCATGGGTGATGAACAGGTAGGAGACACCCGTGCGGTCGCGCAGGTCCATCATCAGCCGCAGGATCCCGGCGCGGGCGGATACGTCGAGCATGGACACCGGCTCGTCGGCGATCACCAGCGCCGGTTCGAGCACCATCGCCGAGGCGATGGCCACCCGCTGGCGCTGGCCCCCGGAGAGCTCGTGGGGGTAGTTGGCAGCCAGGCGCTCCGGGGGGCGCAAGTGGGCCAGATCCAAGGCCGCTAGCACCCGCCGCCGCCGCTCTCCTTCGCGGCCGAGTCCATGGACCACCAGGGGTTCGGCCACCGATTCGTAGACCGTCTGACGGCTGTCCAGCGAGCCGAAGGGATCCTGGAAGATCATCTGGATCCGCTGTCGGGCCCGGCGCAGCTCTCGGCCCCGCAGCGCTGCGAGGTCCCGACCCTCGACCAGGATGTGACCACTCGTGGGTGCCAGGAGACGCATCACCGACATGGCGATCGTCGACTTGCCACAGCCCGACTCACCGACGAGAGCGAGGATCTCGCCCTGTGAGATGTCGAAGGAGACGCCGTCGACGGCGCGCACCGTCGTGTGCTGGCGAAGGCCGCGTCGGGTCTCGAAGTGGACGACCAGGTCGCTCACCTCAAGGACTGGGGACTCGCTCACGTTGCCTCCAGCAGGTGACACGACGCGAGGTGGCCCGGGGCCAAGGTCACCGGGGTCGGTGCGATCGTGCGGCAGCGGTCCTCGGCCTTGGGGCATCGCTCGGCGAAGCGGCAGCCGACCAGTGGGCGCGACAGGTCCGGTGGGTGACCCGTCAGGCCCTCCGCCAGTTGCCGCTCGCCTTGGAGGTCGGGATGGGACCGGATGAGCGCTTGGGTGTAGGGGTGTGCGGCTTGGGCGTCGCGCGTGCCGTGGCCCAGCAGGAACCGCGTGGGGCCGGATTCGACGACGATGCCGGCGTACATGACCACGAGACGGCCGCACACCCGCTTGATGGCCGCCAGGTCGTGGGAAATCATCAGCAAACTTAGCGATTCGCGGCGTTGCAGTGACGCGAGGAGCGCCAGGATCTGGGCCTGACTGATCACGTCGAGGGCCGTAGTCGGCTCGTCGGCAATGAGTAGCGATGGTTGGCACGCAAGTGACATGGCGATCATGACCCTCTGACGCATACCGCCCGAGAACTCATGGGGATAGCTGCGAGCGCGCGAGGGCGCGATGCCCACAAGGTCCAGGAGACTCAGTACCCGTGCGTCAGCCTCGTCTTTGGTGGTCGCCGGCTCGTGGGCGCGGATGGCTTCGCGGATCTGACGGTCGACGCGCTGTACCGGGTTGAGGGCGTTCATCGCTCCCTGGAAGATGAAGGCGACATCGGTCCACCGATGGCGTCGCATCGCTTCCTCGGACAGCCCGACCAGCTCCTCGCCGTTCAATTGGATCGAGCCCTGGGAGATTGTGGCGTTGTCGGGGAGCAGCAGGGGGATGGCCAGCCCGAGTGTGGTCTTGCCGCAGCCTGACTCACCCACCACACCCACGGACTCGCCTTGTTCCACCTCCAGGCTGACCGAGTCGACGGCGCGTAGCGAGCCCCCGCCGAGCGCGTAGTCGACGCTCAGTCCGTGGATCGCCAAGAGACTCACCGTCGACCTCGCCGAAGGGGATTGAGCGCGCGGTCCAAGGCGTGACCCATCAGCGAGAAGGCCAGCACCAGGGCGACGATGCCCGCACCGGGGGTGAGCACGTACCACCACGCACCGGCGCTCATGGCTCCCGAGTCGAACGCGTTGTGCAGCATGGTTCCCCAGGAGACCTGCACGGGATCACCGAGGCCCAGGAAGGCCAGCGCCGCCTGAGCCAGAATTGAACCCGAGAGGACGAGGACGAGGTTGGCCAGGATCAACGGGGCGACGTTCGGCAGGATGTGCTTGCCCATGATGCGTACGTCTCTTGCGCCCATGGAGCGGATGCGCAACACGAGCGGCCGCTCGCGCAGGGAGAGCACCTGGGAGCGGATGATGCGGGCGGTCTGTGGCCAGCTTGTGAGGCCGATGACCAGGCTGGTGACCAGAATGCTCTGCCCGAACAGGGCCGCCAGCACGATTATCAAAGGTAGCGTCGGCAGCACGAGGAAGAAGTCGGTGAAGCGCATCAGCACGGTGTCGCGCCAGCCGCCGTAGTACCCCGAGATCAGGCCGAGACCGGCACCCAAGACGATGGCGATGATCGTGGCCGACACCCCGACGTAAAGGGAGATGCGGCCGCCGATGAGGAACTCGCGGAAGACGTCCTGGCCCAGCTCTGTGGTGCCGAACCAATCTGCGCGCGACGGGCCCTGGAGGATAGACGCCGCCGAGGTGCCGAAGGCTTGGGCGTTGAAGGGGAAGATCACGGGTCCCACGCCGATGATGAGCAGCATCACGATCGCCATGATGATGCCCGCGCGTCCCATGCGGTCGTGCCAAAGCTCCCGACCGAGTCCTGGCCGCGAGCGTCGCGACTCGCCCTCTGTTTCCTGCACAATCTCGGTCAGGCTCATCAGTTCCGCCTCACGCGGGCGTCGAGCATCTGGTAGACGATGTCGCTCACGAAGTTCGTCAGGATTACCGCTAGGGCGAACAGGAGGAAGCAGCCTTCAAGGACGGGATAGTCGCGCTGCTCGACGGAGTCGTAGATGAGCAGACCCATGCCCGGCCATGAAAAGACGGTCTCCACCTGGATGGCCCCTCCAAGGATCATCCCGACGTAGAGCGCCGCCGCCGTGGTGATAGGCAGGAGAGCATTGCGCAGTGCATGGCGCCACACGATGGTTCGACGCGAGAGGCCCTTCGCCCGGGCGGTGAGGATGTAGTCCTCCGTAAGCGCGTCGACCAGGCTGTTTCGAGTGATAAGGGAGAACTCCGCGGCGTTGACCAGAACCAGGGTGAGGGCGGGCAGCACGAGGTGGCGTGCCACGTCGAGAACGCGGCCCCAGGTGTCGGCGGCTAGGCCTGGCGTTTCGATGCCCGAGACCGGCAGAGCGTGGGTCCACACGCCGGCGATGAAGATGAGGATCATCCCGGTGAAGAAGTCGGGCATGGACCACAGGCCGAGGCTGATGACCGTGATGGAAGCGTCCGGTATCGAGTTGGCGCGCTTCGCCGACACCACGCCGAACCACACGCCGATCACGACGGTGAGCAGCGTGGCGGTGCCGACGAGTAGGACCGTGTTGCCGATTGCGGAGCCCATCACCGTGGTCACCGGAAGGCGGTACACGTAGGAGAAGCCCAGGTTGCCATGGATCATGTGGTTCAGATAGATGACGTACTGGGTCGTCAGAGGGTGGTTTAGCCCGAACAGCTTGACCAGCTGAGCCCGCGCGGCGGCCGTGTAGTGGCCGGAGCGGGCTAGGAGCTGGACGGGACTACCGGGCAGGACGTGGAAAAGGAGGAAGTTCGCCGAAACCGTGAGGTAGAGCGTTAGCGCCAGGGTTGCGGTCTTGCGCAACAGATAGCGCGCGCTCACGGTTCCGACCGGAGGGGGACAGCCAGCTGGACCCGGTTAGAGCGGTGTCACGCGGAGATAGTTGTATCGCGTGAAGTTGTAGATCATGCCGCCGCGCGTGGGCGTCCAGCCAGTCCAGGTACCGGTGTTGTAGGCCTGAAGCTTGCTCTGATACCACATGATGCAATAGGCGGCATCGTCGTAGTACATCTTCTGCATCTCGTGGACGATCTCTTGGCGCTTGGCGGCGCTTATTGTCGTCGACTGCTCGACCCAAAGCCGGTCGTAGGTGGGATTGGAGTAGTAGACGTCGTTGTTGCTGCCGATCTGGTCGGTCAAGTCGATGCCCATGAGGTAGTCGGGGTCGGGAACGTTTGAGTCCCAGCCCCAGATGAAGATGTCCCAGTCCGGGGCGGCCGCGTTGTAGACGATGTTGCTCAACGTCGTGGCGTCGAGCGTGTTGAAGGTCAGCTTGACCCCGATCGCGTCGGCCGCCTTCACGAAGACCTGTCCGGCCTCCACGTCCACGTCGGTCGTCTCGATGGCGATCAGTCGGAAGCTAAGTGGCCGCCCATGCTTGTCCTGGCGCACCCCGTTCCGTCCCATCTTGTAGCCCGCAGCGTCGAGAATCGACTTGGCCTTATCGGGGTTGGCGTTGAACTGCTGGTCCAGCGGGATCTTTTCCTGCCACGCACCGAAGGAGGGCGGGAGCAGGACGCTGCCGGGACGGCCCCGGCCGGCGAGGCAGAGGGCAACCAGCTGTTCGCGGTTCAGCGAGTACTCGAGGGCCCGGCGAACCTCGACGTCGCGCAGCAGCGGGTTGCCGCCGGACTTCGGGTTGGACGACACGTTGAAGCCGATGTGGTGGAAGGAGAACGACTCCATCTCCACCGCCTTCACGCCCGTATCGCGCGTGAGCCCATCGAAGAGGATGGGGGGCACCTCCGTCAAGACGTCGACTTGTCCGGAGGTGAGGGCCTGCACCATGACGTCGCTGTTGTCGTACTGGATCCAGATGATCGAGGCGGCTGCGGGGCGCGGTCCCCACCACTTGGCGTAGCGGTCGACCTGGACGTACTGGCCGGATACCCACCTGTTAAAGGTGAACGGGCCGCTCCCGATCGGATGGGGGTTGGCGTAGCCCGCGATCTTGGTGGGGGACATCGAACCCCAGATGTGCTGGGGCACGATAGCGATGGCCAGGGCTGGGTCGAAAGCTTGCGAGGACTTGTACGTGATCTCCACGGTGTGGTCGTTGATGACGCGCGAGGAGTCATACTCGGCGAGAGCCCAGGCCGCCTGGCCAAGGTTGTGGTGGGCCGTCATGTCGTAGGTGAACTTGACGTCGGCCGCCGTCACCGGCTTGCCGTCATGCCACGTCGCCTCGGGCCGCAGATGATAGGTGAACACCGTGCCATCGGCGTTCATGTCTTCACTGGCGGCCAGGGAGGGAACCGGCCTGAGCTCGAGGTCGTAGGTCATCAGCGTGTCGTAGATGAGCCACAGGATCTCGTTCGAGGCGGTCGACGTGAAGGTGAAGGGATTCATCACGTCAGGCGGCGAATTCCAGCCCACCCGTAGGGTCGCGGACGCGCTGGCTTCGGCCCCTGACGGATTGCCGAGGGCAGCAATCCCCACTGCACCGGCGGACGCTGCGGTCAGGGAGAGGAAGCGCCGACGGCTGAGAATCGGCTGCTGCAGGCCCATTTCGCGATCTCTCATGGTGGCCCCTTCTTCGGTTCCGCGACGGGGATCATTGTCGTCTGACCCCTTCCGGGGGAGAGACGTTATAACGATAGTATCTTTCACGTCAGATACCGTCAAGGGAGGGCAGGAGTGCCCGTGCAACTGACTGACCTCGAGAGGATCGGAGCGCCTCATCTGGAAATCTTGCCGGCGCTCTCTTGATACATCCTCACCGCCCGGTCACGAGTCTCCTGGTCGTACTTCCTCGGTGCAGGCATGGCTCCAGTCTCCTTGTGAGATCAGAGCCTCCAGCGGATCCAGTGCCTTTCATCCCTGAACCTCCACTCCTGACGCCACCACCACCAACCGACCGGTGCTCGCCACGACGCCCAGAACACCAAACAGAACGCAGCTGGTCCCGGCCTCGCCTAATGGCAATAATCGGCGATAGGCGCTTCGACAAAGTGAGCCGATGTTGTCACGTCCACCCCGAGCAAAGAGCGTTCGCTGTCAGTACCTCGCGAGGGCCATCTGGTCAGTCAACCGGCCGCTTTTGCTGGCGAGACAAGAGCTTTTATCTGACCGATCGGACACCGGGAACTGATCAGTTCTCCCTCGTAGATAGCACTTTCTCAGGGTGCAATATGACAGTTGGAAGCGGGTTTGCAAACGGTCCCATGCAGCCCGCCAAGACAAGCCAAGTAGCTCTCCTTCAAACTCTCTTATCCTTGCATAAACACGATTTGTAGAGCATATAATAATTTATTATGAGTGAACAAATTAGCACAAATCCTGAGAATGAGGTTGCAGAAGAAGTTGTTCATTTTGTATCTGATCCAACAAAAGATCGCGAAGCAGACTCAACCGATCTAGAAATCGCCATAAAAAAGGTTATATAATCTCGAGTTACCAAACTCTATGGTCCCAATTAATTCAGCAGAGTCTACTATTACAGAAGTGAAACTGGTTCGCCCCTCTGTTGCGCCGGGGGCCCGCTAGGACCCATGCCCGGTCGCGTGCGGCCTCAAGGCTCGTCGAGCTCGGTCGGGAGCAGGTGCCAGGTCTGGGGAGGCGTCGTCGAGAGCGCCTTCGCGGCTTGCTCGAAGTCTTGGTCTGTGGCGGTCATCCGTTCCCGGTGCTGGCGCAGATGTTCGGCCCAGGAGGCGACGACGAAGAGCTCCTCGAACACCTCTGCCTGCTCGCCGTCGCGGAACAGTCCCCACTGAGTGGCCCCTGTGCGCAGCCGGACCCGCCGCAACTTCTCCATCGCCCGGATGAACTCCACCTCGCGACTAGCTGGGATCGAGTAGGTCGTCCGCACTACCACCGGTCCGCTCTCCGCGTCCGCTTCGAGGGTGAGGACCGGGTCGGGCCGGACCAGAGTGCTGCGGTCCATGCGGGACGTGTCGACGAGCGGCCAGATGCGGACGGACGCCGCCCCGGCGACCATCAGGGCGGCGGCAGCGAGGAAGGCGATCGTGAGCCCGAGCTCGTCTGCAACAAGCCCCCACGCCACGGCCCCCAGCCCCTGGGCCCCGAAAAGCACCATCTGATAGACGGAGAGGCCCCGCGCCCTCACCCAGCGCGGCAAGAAGAGCTGGAGCTGGGTGTTAACCGTCGCGAGCATCCCGACCCAGGCCATCCCGGCCGGGATCAGCACGAGAACGACCACGACCGTCGAGCGCACCAGGACGACGGCGACGAGAGCGAGAGCGTAGACAGCGCCTGTCAGGAAGACCAAAGCGCTCGGCGACAGGCGGGCACGCACGTTCGAGAGCACGGAGGCCCCCACGATGGCGCCCACGCCGAGGGCACCGAGCAAGAGCCCGTACCCGCTCGGGCCGAGCCCGAGGCGGCGACTGGCGACGACAGGCAAAAGAGCTCACAGCGCGCTCGCGGGGACGAGGAACACCGTCGCCCGCAACAAGATGCGCCGCACGACAACGGAGTAGCGGACATAGCGGCCGCCGGCCCTAAGCGCGGAGACGAAGGGCTCGGGGATCCGTGGCGTGGCGTCGGACGGGGGCCGCCAGAGAGCCACGACAACGCCGTAGAAGAGAAACGTCGCCGCGTCGAGGGCGAAGACAGCCCCGACCCCGACATGGGCGATCAGGATCCCCGCCAGCGCCGGTCCCACCGCCCGGGCGATGTTGACACTTATCGAGCTGAGCTGAGCCGCTGCGGGGATCTGGTCCCGCGCGACGAGCTCGGGCACGAGCGACTGGTAGGCGGGACTGACAACGACCGAACCGGTCCCGATGACGAAGGTGAACATCAATAGCAGCGCCGGCGAGATGCGCCCGGCGATCGTGACGGCCGCCAACCCCGCAGTCACCACGGTGAGGCCGGCCTGGACCGCCATCAGTAACCGCCGCCGGTCGAGTGTGTCCGCCAGCACACCTCCGACGATGCCGAACAGCACGTCGGGGAGCATGTCCGCGGTCTGCACGAGGGAGACGAGAATGGCGGCATGGGCGGCGTTGACGAGAAGCCACTGTGCGCCGACCGTCTGCATCCAGGCGCCGATGTTGCTGACGAGCGAGGCGAGCCACAACCATCGAAAGACCGCCACTCGAAGCGGCGTCCAGGTCGATGAACTCGAGTGTCGCTCAGCCATGTCGCGCCCGCCCTGATCGCCCGCTGCACGCCCCGGGATAGGTTACGGTGCTGGTTGTCCCTCCGCCGGGCCGCTCCTAGCAGGAGCGGGAGTGGCAGAATGCCCGGCTGGCATGGCGCCAATCTGCAAATGATGCTCGAAAACGGCAGCACCCCATCGCGTTGATCGAAACGGCGCCACCTGACTATCCCTGAACCTGTTCGTTCCAGCTTGATGAGGGCGTGCCAAACGGGAGGTTCGGCAGAGTCCGTCATGCCGCAGGCTCAGCCGGCCGCCGCAGTGCAACGGAGCAAGGCAACCCTGGAGGTATCGCGATGATCGAGCGCTATGTGCTGGGTCTCGAAGAGATCGACAAGACGCAGGTCGCGCTCGTTGGCGGCAAGGGCGCGCACCTGGGAGAGCTTTCGCGGATCGAAGGCATTCGCGTGCCGGCTGGCTTTTGCGTGACGACGGATGCCTTCCGGCGGATCATGACGACAGTGCCTTGGATCGACGATCAACTCGATCGGCTGTCGCGCCTGGACCCGGACGACCGGGAGGTGATTCGCACGCTCAGCGCGGAGATCCGCCGAACCCTCGAAGGGATCGCCATCCCTGACGATCTGGCGGCGGCGATCACGCGCTCGGTCGCCCAGCTCGGCGAGCAAGCTGCCTACGCCGTCCGATCCAGCGCGACAGCGGAGGACTTGCCGACGGCCTCCTTCGCGGGCCAGCAGGACACGTACCTGAACGTTGTGGGGTCGGCTGGGATCCTCCAGCACGTCAGCCGGTGCTGGGCCTCCCTGTTCACCGAGCGGTCCGTGACCTACCGCCTGCGGAACGGCTTCGACCACCGGAATGCCCACACGGCCGTGGTCGTGCAGCAGTTGGTCTTTCCGCAGGCGGCCGGCATCCTCTTCACGGCCGACCCCGTTACGTCAAACCGGAAGGTCGCTTGCGTGGAGGCCAGCTTCGGCCTCGGCGAGGCCCTGGTCGCCGGCCTGGTGAACGCGGACGTCTACAAGGTGCGGGATGGTGAAGTCGTCGCCAAGGCAGTCGCCACCAAGCAGCTCGCCATCCACGCTTCGCCGGCGGGTGGGACGCAGGAACTGGCGATCGAGCCAGAGCGTCAGGAGCAGCCAGCACTGACCGATGCGCAAGTCGTGCGGCTCGCGCGGTTGGGCCGGCGGATCGAAGCGCACTTCGGCCAACCCCAGGACATCGAATGGTGCCTGGTCGACGATGGGTTCCAGATCGTGCAGAGCCGGCCGATCACCATGCTGTTCCCCGTCCCCGCGGCCAGCGATCAAGAGAACCGCGTCTACGTCTCCGTCGGTCATCAGCAGATGATGACCGACCCAATGAAGCCCCTGGGGCTCTCCCTGTGGCAGCTGACGACGCCGCGGCCCATGTACGAGGCCGGCGGGAGACTGTTCGTAGACGTCACCCAGGCACTGGGTTCGCCAACGAGTCGCGCAGGCCTCCTGAAGGTCCTGGGGAGATCCGATCCGCTGATCGGGGACGCGCTGCAGACCATCTTCGAACGCGGCGACTTCATCCCGACACTCCCGGACGAGAGTCCAGGCGGGACGCCGGCTGGCGGCGCGCAAGCCCCGATCGAGACCGATCCGGCCATCGTCGCCGAGCTGATCGAGCGCAGCCAGGCCTCCATCGCCACCTTGAAGCGCGACATCCGGACGAAGTCCGGATCGGCGCTGCTCGACTTCATTCTTGCGGACGTCCGGGAGCTGAAGCGGATCCTGTTCGATCCGCAAAGTCATCAGGTGATCATGGCGGCGATGGAGGCCACCTGGTGGCTCAACGAGCAGGTGCAGGCGTGGCTGGGCGAGAAGAATGCCGTCGACACACTCACGCAGTCAGTCCTCCACAACGTCACCTCGGAGATGGGGCTGGCGCTCCTGAATGTCGCGGACGTGATCCGCCCGCATCGGGACGTGGTGGCTTTCCTGCAGCACGTCGAGGACGGGAGCTTCCTGGACGAGCTGTCCACGCTCGCAGGGGGGCCGGAGGCGCGAGACGCCATCCAGGCCTACCTCGACAATTACGGCATGCGTTGTGTCGGCGAGATCGACATCACGAAGCCACGTTGGAGCGAACGCCCCACCATGCTCGTGCCCATGATCCTCGGCAACATCAAGAACTTCGAGCCGGGCGCCGGCGGGCGGCGCTTCGAGCAAGGCCGGCAGGAGGCCTGGAAGAAGGAACAGGAGCTGCTGGCTCGCTTGCGGGCCTTGCCGGACGGAGAGCGGAAGGCTGAAGAGGCCAAGAGGATGATCGATCGGGTCCGGACGTTCATCGGGTACCGGGAGTATCCGAAGTACCACATGGTCAGCCGCTACTTCGTCTACAAGCAGGCCTTGTTGAATGACGCCGAGCGCCTCGTGCAAGCCCACGTACTTCGTGAGAAGGAAGACATCTTTTACGTCACGTTTCGAGAGCTCCACGACGTCGTGCGCACGCGCCAAGTGGATGACCAGCTCATCCGCCAGCGCAAGGAGGCGTTCATGTCGTATCAAGCGCTCACGCCGCCACGGGTGCTCACGTCGGATGGCGAGGTCGTCGCCGGGACCTACCAGCGCGTCGATCTCCCGTCCGGCGCGCTGGTCGGCTTACCCGTTTCCGCCGGGACCATCGAGGGGCGGGCTCGCGTCATCCTGGACATAGCCGAGGCCGATCTCGAAGCGGGCGACATTCTGGTCACCGCCTACACGGACCCCAGCTGGACGCCTGTGTTCGTCGTGATCAAGGGCCTGGTGACCGAGGTGGGGGGCCTAATGACCCATGGCGCGGTGATCGCACGGGAGTACGGCTTGCCGGCCGTCGTGGGGGTGGAGCATGCAACCCGGCTGATCCGGGATGGGCAGCGGATTCGCGTGCATGGAACGGACGGGTACATCGAGATCCTGCCTTAGGTCACGAGTGGCCCGCCGGGGAGCAGCTACAAGTCCGCATGGGCACCCACACCGGCGAGGCATCGGAGGCCTCGACCGGCCTCGTCGGCTCCGAGAGCCCCGCGGTTGTCGGACTAGTGGAACGCCTTGAATGACTAGGTAGTCGATCGTGGTACAGGCTTCGGAAGCCCCCATGGGCGTCGTTCCGGCACCGCATTTTCGCAGCGATGCGGAGTAGTCGTCTGACGCTCTGGCGCGGGCGGTCGATCGTCGGACAGTCGTTCGGGGCGTCATTTTGCGTTGCCTTTCAGCGCGAATACCGGGCGCACTCCTAACTGCGGCAGTCCCGGCGCTCGCGATCGTTACCCGATCGGCAACGGTACTTTGAGGACGGCTCAGGCGAGGGCCTGGCGCAGTCTGGTCGTGACTAACTTCTTGACGAGCGCCTTTGGCAATGGCGCATCAACGGGGAACTGAAGTGCCCCGGACGAAGTCTTGTACTTGGCGAGTTCGTCACCAAGTTCGGGGAAGACCGAACCGCTGTGAGGTAGATAGCTCAGGTGGTTCTTGAAGGCTCCAAAACCGGCGATTACCTTGCCCTGCACCCGAAAAGCTGGCAGTCCGTACGAGATGCACTGCTCTGCCTCGGGGATGATGCCGAGGATCGAAAGGCGAAGGGTCGTCAACGTGCTCCGTTTTGGTTCCTCCAGCGAGGCCAGATAGTGGTCAATCTCTTCTTTGGACATAGCCACTCCTCTCATTTGGCGGTGTTGACGGAACACGGCGCCCACAATCATCGCTTTGGGACCGTCCAGTGAGGTAGGCCCGCTGGCTGGCCGTCTGTGGTCTGGCGTCCGGGCGTTGGGCATTCCGCTTCCTCGCCACATCGCCTGTCCGGTACTGCCGGGTGCCGCTCCGCCTCCGACCCCCTGGTCGACCAGGGTGCTGGCCGTCCGCGACCAGCCGCAAATGCCGGCCAGGTCGACCGCTCATCTGAGCCCTCGCTGGCTGCTGGCGCCGCGATCCGTAGCCTCGATAGGGCGCGCCGGCAGGCCCTCGACCGCGATGTTCTGCGTGTCAGTTCTGGACCGGCTTTGATCTACGCATTGGGGACGCGCGACCGCCCAGTTCTAACGTTGTTACGGGAGGAGTCGACCATCGGCGGGCGCTGGCACCAACCTGTTCCAGTTCCGGCTCGAACTGGTGGCCGACCGCCAATACGGGTTCGTTCCCTGGCCCGCATGCCTCTCTTGGCTGCTCGTAACTCCTCGGCCAGCGACCAACCACGGACAGCGACAGGGCTGCGACGGTTTCCCTTACGAGCCGGCTGAGACACGGTCGCTGGTGTACTGAGGCGCCCCAGACCCGGCAGGGAGGAGTTGCAGGAAGAAGGCTGTCGCGCCGGGCACGCGCGGCACGCTCGTGGACGCATGGCCGCGACCGGTCGAGTCGGTGGTCAGTGTGCTGCCGTTGTCCGACGTTTGCGGGCACGATCCTGGGACCTGCTGCATGAGCACCGCATAGGTCGTGCTAGGGGAGCCCTTTGCCAGCTGGATCTGCGCCTGGAATGAGCTGGCCGTAACGGTTAGCACAGCAAACCCAACAGAGGTAGCTGCCTCGCTGGTGTTCGTTGTGCAGTCTCCTTGCGCGGGACTGTTCGTCCCCAGCGCTACCCTCTTGCCGTTGGCCGGGATCGACGTTGACGTGGACGTGGACGTGGACGTTGACGTTGACGTTGACGTTGACGTGGACGTGGACGTGGATGTGGACGCCGGAGGCGCCGTGCTGGAGCTGCACCCCGCCAAGGCCAGGATGCACATCACTAGGGCGGCTGCAACCCCGAAACCCCAGGAACTGCTTGGCAATCTATGTGCCATGTCGCCTCCCGACGTCCCACGACACTCGTAGTTCGCTCGCACAAACAGGCCACGGCGGTTTCACCGGCAATCGGCGCTCGCAGAAGCCACCGGAAATTTAGTCTTGGAGTCTGTCACTTGCCAGGAGCATCACAACTGCCTGAGGCAGCTCCACTCTTGGGCAGCACTATCGTCGACTCCGCGCGACAAGACCAAGGTCGGCGTCAATGTCAGACGGCGAGTCGCCCAGTCGTCGAAGAGTTGCCGCGCCAGAACGGCAGTACCCACCGCGCTCCTCGAAGGGCTGGGAACCACGCGGGCCGAGCCGGCGGTAATCGACGGTTCCGAAAGTGTCGTTGCCCGATGGGGGCGTATTGGTACTGATGGCTGCGCCGGGGATCGTCGCCACGACAGCGACCGTGATAAGCCGAAGGACCAACAGCTGCTGATGCCACTCCCGATCGAGCAGCCGCGAAGCCCAGCGTGCCATGGCGCGTCGCGCCGGCACAACGCTCCTATCGGGCAGCGCATGTGCCCCTTGCTCTTGGGCAGTGATGATCAGTCTTTTGCCTCCATCGGACGAGGTTGTGTTCGAACCAGTGGTAGGGGTCCGATGGGTCTACCTTCAGGTCTGATCCTTGACCGTCAGGGTCGTCATGTATATCGGGAAGTACCCTGATCTCTATATCGGGGGCGACCGTAATCGCTTGGTTGTTGGTGCCCGGTTGTCAAGGGCGCCCTCGGGTCGCGGGCAAGGGTCACGGACGCAGACGAGACGGCCGAGAGAGCCCGACGGGCTGAAGGGGAGGATGTGTACGAATGGGCCGTGACGTGCTGTGTCTCCGGGAGATCGACCAGACGCAGGTCGCGGTGGTTGGCGGCAAGGCCGCGCACCTCGGGGAGCTCTCGCGCATCGAAGGCATCTGCGTGCCGGCTGGCTTCTGCGTGACGACGGACGCCTTCCGGCAGATCGTGAAGGACGCGCCATCGATCGACGATCGGCTCGATCGGCTGTCGCGCCTTGACCCAGACGACCGGGAGGCGATCCGCACGCTAAGCGCGGAGATCCGACAGACCCTCGAGGGGATAGCCATCCCGGACGATCTTGCGGCGGCAATCATGCGCGCACTCGCCCGGCTCGGCGAACAAGACGCCTACGCCGTCCGATCGAGCGCGACGGCGGAGGACTTGCCGGCGGCCTCCTTCGCAGGCCAGCAGGACACGTTCCTGAACGTCGTGGGGTCGGCGGCGATCCTCCAGCACATCAGCCGGTGCTGGGCCTCGCTGTTCACCGAGCGGGCCGTGACCTACCGCCTGCGGAACGGGTTCGACCACCGGAAGGTCGACATGGCCGTGGTCGTGCAGCAGATGGTGCTCCCCCAGGCGGCCGGCGTCCTCTTCACGGCCGACCCCGTCACATCGAACCGGAAGGTCGCCTACGTGGAGGCCACCTTCGGTCTTGGCGAGGCGCTGGTCTCCGGCCTGGTGAACGCGGACGTCTACAAGGTACGGGACGGCGAAGTCGTCTCGAGGGCAGTCGGGCGCAAGCGGCTGAGAATCCACGCCTTGCCGGCGGGCGGAACGGAGAAGGAGCCGATCGAGCCGGTGCGCCAGGAGCTGCCGGCGTTGTCAGACGCGCAGGTCGTGCGGCTCGCGCAGCTGGGCCGGCGGATCGAGGAGCACTTCGGCCACCCCCAGGACATCGAATGGTGCCTGGTCGACGACGCCTTCCAGATCGTCCAGAGCCGGCCGATCACGACGCTGTTCCCCATCCCCGCGGCCAGCGACCGAGAGAACCACGTCTACGTCTCGGTCGGTCATCAGCAGATGATGACCGACCCCATGAAGCCCCTGGGGCTCTCCCTGTGGCAGCTGACAGCTTTCCGGCCGATGTACGAGGCCGGCGGGAGGCTGTTCGTCGACGTCACCGAGGGCCTGGCTTCGCCAGCGAGCCGTGCCGGCCTAC
>JBEKMZ010000051.1:0-25941 GCA_049523315.1 Acidimicrobiales bacterium
GTTCCGGCTGCTGCTGCCACCGAAGAACGCGAACCGGTCAGCCCAGTTTGAGTAGCTGGTCAGCGGGAAGACATCGGTGCAGCCCGTAAAAGGTTGGGCAGACAACGGAAACGACGTTCCGACGTCGCAAGCGTCCGCGGAGCCCTCGCTTGGTCCGTTGATCTCGATGTCACCTGGCTCCTCCCACTGGTTCGCGTACTCGCTCAGCGTTGGGGCAAGGGTCGCGTTGAAGCTGCCCTGGGTTATGTTGAGAATGATTGGGCGGCCGGACTGGGCGATCGCTGCCTGCCAGGCCTTGACGTCGGGCCCGTTGCGGTCAGAGATGCCGTCGAGCTTGATGTAGTCCACTCCCCAGGAGGCGAGCTCGTCCACCACGGAGTCCGTATAGTCCTGCGCCGCCTGGCCCTCCGGGGTGCTGAGCGAGCCATAATTGATCACGTCCTGATTGCCACAGTTGTAGTTGTCCTGGCGCTGACCTGTTACAGCAATGGAAGCGGCGGTTTCACCGGGGACGGTGGCCTGGCTACCCGGAAGCCCAGTCTGCCCTGGTTCGAGAATCGGGGTGACCGCCGACACGGCGTTCTGCGATATTCCCGCCGTCTCGTAGATGCCGAACTTCAACCCGAGACGGTGCACGTAGTCGGCGAGGACTTGGATTCCGTTCCGCGATCCCTTGCCCGGGTAAACGGAGCTGAGGGGTATCCAGCGGCCGTACGCGTCAACGCTCGGGCCTGTGGTATCCGGGCACTCATACCATCCATCATCGATGTTGACGTAGCGATAGCCGATTGACGAGAGCCCGTCGCTCACCAGCGCATTCGCCTCAGCCTCGATCAACGCCGTGTTCGGGTGGAACCTTGTGAAGCTCCAGCTGCTCCATCCCAACACGGGTGTCGGGTCGGCGTTGTCGACAGTGCGAGGCGCGTACTCCGTCGCCGCGTGAGCGGTGTGAGAAGTCGCGATAAGACCGCCGACGGAAGCCGCGACCAGCCCAGAAGCCACCAGCGTTGCAGTCACCGCCGCCCTCAGGCTACGCGTCCGACCATTCGTCATCCTGACCACCACCCCTACGCTCCGAGCCGTCACCAATCTTGCTCATTGTGAGCAAAACTGATCAGGTGCGGCTCGCTTCAGTGTGGCCATCCGACTGGGGGACTGTCAACGGCTCGCGCGGAGTACCTCATGACGATCTCGTTACGTTCCATCCTGTTGACGAGAACTCCCACCCTGAGAACGGGGGCAAAAGGGTTGACTGACGTGCCTTGCACTGTCCTCGGGAAGTTTCGTAGGGTTTGTGCAACGCCAATAGTTTCTCACCTACCCGGGAAGGACCGCTCATCATGAGCAATTTCGAGCGTGAGCTAACGACACAACCGGAGATGTGGCGCCGCGCCGCTGAGCTCGCCTCCAGTTTGACTTTGTTTCCCTCGCCGGGAGCCCGCGTGGCCTTCGTGGGCTGCGGCACCTCGTTGTACATCGCCCAGGCGGCCGCCGCGTACAGGAGCGAGCAGATGCTCGGCGAGAGCGACGCCTTCCCGGCCTCGGAAGTGCCCCCCGGCCGCAAGTACGACGCGGTAGTCGCGATCTCTCGCTCGGGGACGACCACTGAGGTCCTCGAGGCCATAGCGGCGTTCGCTCCACAGACGAGGACCTTGGCCATCACCGCGGTGGACGACAGCCCCCTCGCGAGCCTCGTCGCCGACCGGATCGTGCTTGCCTTCGCCGACGAGCGGTCGGTCGTACAGACGCGCTTCGCGACGAGCGCGCTCTCTCTCCTGCTCACCCACTGCGGGTGGGACATCGCGGCGTCTGCGACCAGGGCCGAGGTGTTCCTCGGCGAGCCGTCGACTGAAGAGCTCGACCGGGCTGACCACTTCGTCTTCCTCGGGCGGGGCGTCGCCGCCGCGCTGGCGAACGAAGCTGCGCTGAAGTTGCGCGAAGTGCTGGGCGCCTGGACCGAGTCCTATCCGACGATGGAGTACCGACACGGCCCGATCTCCGCCGCCAGCGAGCGGTCGCTCATATGGATCCTGGACGACGTCGAGCCGAGCATCGATGAAGAGATCGCGATCACGGGCGCGCGTGTCCTCCGTAGCGGGAGCGACCCACTCGCGAGCCTCGTCCGGGTCCACCGCGCCGTCCAGCACCTCGCGACGAGGCGGGGTATCGATCCCGATCACCCTCGCTTCCTCGCCCGCTCGATCATGCTCGACCACGGCTGAGATGTCCGGCGGCACAGCCACCGCCGTCGTCGCGCTCGACATCGGTGGCACAAAGATCGCTTCGGCGATAGGCGACGCCCGTGGGGAGCTGCGCCGTTGGCGCACGCTGCCTACCGAGGGCGAACGTGGCGCCGAGAGCGTGCTCGAGTCAGCGATCGCGCTCGCCAACGAGGTGCTCCGCGAGGAGCGGGCGAGCGGCGGTGATGTCCGCGCCATTGGCGTGTCCACCATGGGGCTGACCCGCGCCGATCGCGTCGATCTCGCGCCGAACGTCCCCGGCTGGACGGACCTAGCGATCCCCGCGAGAATCGGCAAGGCGTTTCCAGCGCTGCCGGCAGCATTTGGCAACGACGTGAAGCTGGCCGCGCTTGCGGAGCTTACATGGGGTGTGCTCGCCGGCGTGGCCTGTGGCGTCTACCTCAACCTTGGGACCGGCATCGCCGCCACGCTCGTCGTCGACGGACAGGTTGTAGAGGGGGCCCACGGAGCGGCCGGCGAGATCGGCTATTGGCTCACCGAAGGCTCCGCGACGCTCCGAGTGGCCGCGGACGGCGCGGCACCGACCGAGGAAGCCCTCGGCGGCAGGGGCGTCGCTCGCCAGGCCGCCGAGCTCTTCGGGCGGCCGGTCGAGGTTGCCGAGCTCGTCACTCGGGCCGAGGACGACCAACGTGCAGAAGCGCTGCTCCAACACGTGTGGGACGAGACCGCGACGCTCGTTGCCAATCTGGCGATTGTCTGCGACCCGGAGGTCCTCGCCCTCGGCGGCGGTTACGTGCGATCCGACCGCTTCCCGATCGACGCCATCGCTCGCTTCGTTGCCCGGGCAGTGCCCTACCCCCCCAGGGTGGTGCGCGCCCGCTTCACAGGCGACGCGTCGCTCCACGGAGCGGTGGCTGTGGCACTCCGAGACTGCCTCGGCAGCGCGAGCGCCGCGGACATCGTCGAAGGGAAGAGGGGTCGATGATCCTCACAGTGACCCTGAATACCGCCCTCGACAAGACCTACCAGTTCGGTGAGCTCGTGCTCGGCGCGGCCCACCGCGCCGAGGAGACGCACGCCTTGGCAGGCGGGAAAGATCTCAATGTCGCGCGCCGTGGTCGCTGCCGGGTCGCCGTGGTCGCTGCCGGTCTCACGGCAGGGTCGACCGGTCAGCAGATCGAGAGGGATCTCGAGGTCGCGGGCGTCGACACGGCGATACACCGCGTCGAAGGCGAATCGCGGCAGACCGTGACGGTGGTCTCACGGTGTGGCGACGCTTGGCTGGAGATCGACGAGCAGGGCCCCGGGCTGTCCCCCAAGTCGCGGCGATCGTTCCTCGACTTGATGGAGGCCCATCTTCACAGGGCCTCGATTGTCGTACTCTCCGGTAGCTTGCCCCTGGGCACACCCGTCGACGCCTACCGCCACCTCACCGAGCTGTCGCATGGCCACGGCGCGCAGGTCGTGCTCGACGCTGCCAGTCCTGGGTTCGAAGATGGCGTCGATGTCATGCTCGAGCTCCTCGTCCCACCGACGGTTCAGCAGCTCGAGACGTGCGGTGGGAGCGAGACCCGATATGACGACACGCTGCGACCCGATCTTGTGCTGCGGGCAATGGAAGAGATTGCCGGCGCCGGTGTCCGCCCGAGATGGTGGAAGGTCGAGGGCTATAGAGGCGTCGCGGTCGAGGGCCGAATCGCCCAGATCGGCGCGCAGATCTCGTCTTCAGGCTGCCTCGTCCTCGGACGCGGCGCGGATCCGGCACGTGTCGAGGAGTGGCTTCGAGCGGCGCGCTCGCGGGTGGCTTCGCTGGGTTCGCTGTCGGACGAACGATCTGGACCGCGCCGTTGGGCGATCTCCTTACTGAGCGGATCGACCACGAGGAGGCGGTCGCACGGATCGCATCCGGCTACCTTGCCATCGCCGAGGCGTTCCGTAATGCTCTCCGAATGAATTCTACCGAAGTCATGTAATAAAGAATAAAGACCTGCACGACGCACTGCCGGCCAGAAGACGTCGCCAACGCGATCTCTGCAGCACCTCGTATGCCTGCTGAATCGGTGAATCGGTGAAGGCATTATCCCGGACAGGGTCATGACAATCGCAGAGCCGTTTCCTGGGGCGCGCCCTGAGACTTCTGAGGAACACTCGCCTTCTACTGCTAACATTCCTCACCCGATGGTCCCCTCGGGCCCAAGAGGTGGTAACCAAGAACCGCTCGGTGACGGGCGCGCCTCGCCCGAGCGCCCGCTGACGCTTGGCCGAGGCGCGAGGAACCTCCGCCCACAAATACGAGTCAGCCGCCTGCGGTCCATCGTCGACGTTATCGACGACAACGGTGCCATCGGCGTCGACGAACTAGCGGAGCTACTCGGAGTGTCTACTGCGACGATCCGCCGCGACCTGGCTCGCTTGGCCGACCAGGGCGTAATCACGCGATCCCATGGAGGGGCCATGCGGGCCGACGCGGGACTCGAAGTGCCGATCAGCTATCGCCGCGGAACAGCCGTGGCCCAGAAACGCCGAATCGCCGCCGCGGCCGCAACGTTGATCGGCGAAGGCGCCATCGTAGGCATCACCGGTGGTACGACGACGATGGAGGTCGCGCGCGCTCTGGCGCCGGTACGCAAGCTCACTGTCGTTACCAACGCGCTCAACGTGGGCATGGAGCTGGCGCGCCACCGGAACATCCGTCTCGTCCTCACAGGTGGCGTCTGCCGCACGGCGTCGTTCGAGCTGTCGGGACCGATCGCGGAGAACACCCTCGCCGGCTACAACCTCGACGTGGCTTTCGTCGGTGTCAATGGAATCAACGTTGACGTCGGCTGCACGACGCACGACGACGCCGAGGCGAGAGCGAACGCAGCGCTCGTCAAAATAGCGCGGCGCACGGTCATCGTCGCCGATAGCACCAAGATTGGCCTCATCACCTTTGCGAGCATTTGCCCGCTCGAACTCGTCGACCAGCTCATAACCGACAACGAGGCAGATCCAGAAGCCGTGTCACGGCTCGAGGCCGCCGGACTTCGCGTCGTACTCGCCTGACGCACCTGCTGGACGCGCTTACGACTAAGCCTGGATCCACCGATGGAGCCGGGAGAGCGCAGTCGCCGCTGACGGCCCTCTCGGATGTCTACCGACCGCTGTCGGGACGTAGTCAAACAAGCTGTCTTGTTCGGCTTGGTTGTCAGCGCGTCGTTGTCTGTCTGCGGCTGCGCCGGTCCGCGAGGGCCCCTCAGCCAGGAGCGAGATTGAGGAGGCGAAGCTTTCCCAGCCCTTTGATGAAGGTATTGGCCCCGGGCCATTTGTCCGGTCCACGAAGCCTCGGGATGCCGGAGCGATTGACGAGGCGAGCAGGCACGGAGAAGTGACGGGTGCGAAGCGTGCGGGTCACCGTCAGCTCGTCCTTGTCGACGATGCTATGGGTTCCATCCCCTCGAGGCCTGGTGCGACACGACCGGAGAGCCGCTCGCGTTGATGCTCAGTCCGGGCAACGCCATCGGACGGGACTGTCCGTGACGGCGCATGGGTGGCCGAGCTCACAAACCTCAAGGACCTGTCGGTCTGGGGTGAAGACGCACGGCTCATCTACCGGCGCGAACATCCTCACCCCGGAGCCCAGCTCAGCTTGTTCGATACCTCAGAGGGCTTCCGGCACACGTGTTTAATCACGAACACGAGTGCCCTGAATATCGACGCCGCGGCACTCGAGTGCCGCCACCGCGGCCATGCCCGGGTCGAGGACCGGGTCCGGTGTTGGAAAGACTGCGGGTTACAGAACCTGCCGTTCGCGAGCTTCACTCAGAACCTTGGCTGGGTGGCCACCAGTCTCATCGCCGGGACGCTCATCGCCTGGGCGCAGATGACCTGCCTCGACGACGGGCTCAAGAAGGACGAGCCGAAGACGCTTCGCTACCGGCTGTTGCACATTGGCGCCGTCCTCGTGCGGCGCGGGCGACGGCTCATCGTGCGCCTGGACGAGACCTGGCCGTGGACTGCTGCGCTCAGGCGGGCTTTCCTCCGGCTACGGACCGCGTTCCCATAACAATGAGGGTCCCGGCGCCCGATCCGACAACGGTGATTATCCCGAGGGCGTGACATCCGATCCGACGAGCACGAATCTCTTACCCGACGCGCCCAGTCATGGCGAGGCGCTCACGTTGTCTCCGGATCGCCTGTACTCGAGAGCTCCCGGTCAGCTTCCCGAGGCCGGATGAATTTTCGAGGTTAGTGCAACGCCTTCCGCGATACACATAACGCCATGGATCGCACGATGGACTTGCGCGCCAGGAACGGCGATATGCGTGCGATCTCCGCTGAGGTCGTTCGTGACTACTGGATGCCGAGTTCACGTTCGGTCCAGCCTGCGAAGGCTTACCGACGAGTTCGAAACTGACAGAGCAGAGCAAAGGGATCGACCCCCGCAACAACAAGTAAACACTCGTCAGGAGCCTGCTCAAATATGTCTATGGTCTCGTGTGTCGACCGTCTGTGTGCGCCTGCACCCTATCCTCCATAGTAGCTTTGTTCTACATCTCATCCGGGCAGATACCGAGTTCTCTCTAGGCGCGCTCATCACGACGGTACGGAGCCTTAATCGTGACCATGAACTGCTGCAGTGAGATACCAGCCAACCGATGTCGATCGCTGAAGGCCCTCGGCCGCGACTGGAGTTCGTCCAGATGAGGTAGCACCGACGTGAAGAGTCGCGCTAACCCCTCACGATTGGCCTCTACCGGGCCGATTCACGCCGCACGTACCAACATTCGGCGAATCCTAATCTAGCTTTCACGTCTCTCTCGCGGGACAATGGAGGCGTGGGCCCGTCGCCTGCGAAGTCGCAGGTTGCTAAGCAGATCAGGTCATTGTTGATGAGGCGTGGTCTTTGGGTTGGCCTCGCGGCTTTGCCCGGTCGGCCTGGCGCGACGGTCAGCAGAAGGAGTGGTACCGGTGCGCAAAGTCGTAACTATCGGTGAGATCCTTGTGGAGATCATGGCGGACGAGCGTGGCCATGGCTTTCGCGAGCCTCTCCGCCTTGTCGGGCCGTTCCCGAGCGGCGCTCCGGCGATCTTCATCGACCAAGTCGCCAAGCTCGGTCAGCCTTGCGGCATCATCAGCTGCGTCGGGAACGACGAGTTCGGCCGGCTGAACCTGGATCGGCTCGGCGAAGACGGCGTCGACGTCAAGGGAGTTGAGATCCTTCCGACACATGTGACGGGGAGCGCGTTCGTCCGCTACCGCGACGACGGGATTCGCGACTTTGTGTTCAACATAAGGAACAGTGCGTGCGGTCAATTACGTTTGACAGATGCCGCACTGGACCTGCTCGGAGAATGCGAGCACTTGCACGTCTCAGGCGCGTCGCTCTTCTCCACCCACATCGCCGAGATGATGGCGGAAGCAGTTGGGTTAGTGAAGGACAATGGTGGCTCAATTTCCTTCGACCCGAATGTCCGCAAGGAAGTCGTTCGTGACCCGGAAGTGCGTGGGGCTCTCGAAGCCATGTTGGCGCGCTGCGACACGTTCTTGCCCAGCGGCGAGGAGTTGACGCTACTGACCAAGGCCACTACGCCTAAGACGGCGATCGCCGAAATCCTAGGCTTGGGCGTCACCGCCATCGTGGTGAAGAACGGCGCCAACGGGGCGACCTACCACGACGCCGATGGTAGCCGGAGCGCGCCGGGATATCCTGTGGAGGAGTTGGACCCCACGGGTGCCGGCGACTGTTTCGGTGCCACCTTCATCACCTGCCGCTTGCAGGGCCGCAGCGTGGAAGAGAGCCTGGAATACGCCAACGCCAGTGGTGCCCGGGCGGTGAGCATCAAGGGCCCGATGGAAGGTACGTCGAGCTTCGCCCAGCTCGACACCTTGAGGTCAGGCGCTAAGGCAGGTCACTCGACGCGCCTTGGGGCCCTTTTATCCCACCACGGCAAAGGCGTTGGCGCCGGGCCGGTCGGCGTCACCTCGGTGTGCTCCGCACATCCGATGGTGGTCGAGGCGGCCATGCGTCAGGCGGCCGCCGATGGCACGACTGTGCTAATCGAGGCGACCTGCAACCAGGTCAATCACGAGGGCGGCTACACAGGACTGACTCCGGCGGCGTTCCGCGACCAGGTGCACCGCATTGCTGATCAGGTGGGGTTCCCGCGCCATCAGATAGTTCTCGGTGGCGATCACCTCGGCCCGAATCCGTGGCGCCACCTGCCCGCCGAGGCGGCGCTGGCACGAGCAGAGGCAATGGTGGCCGCCTATGTCGCCGCCGGGTACGAGAAGATCCACCTCGACACCAGCATGGGTTGTCAGGGCGAGCCCGACCACTTGCCGGATTCCTTGACGGCCGAGCGCGCCGCTCGCCTCGCCATGGTCGCTGAGGCCGCGGCAGCTGACGCAGCCACGAGACCTCGCTATGTCATAGGTACCGAGGTGCCGGTCCCCGGTGGCGCGTCGACAACCATCGAGCAGCTCGAGGTGACTCGGCCGGAAGCCATCGCCGCCACCCTGGAAGCGCACAGGCGAGCGTTCTCCGCCGCTGGAGCCGAGGCCGCCTTCGAATCGGTGATCGCCTTGGTGGCACAGCCAGGAGTCGAGTTCGATGACCAGAAGGTCGTGGTTTACAGGCCGGATCGTGCCCGTGAGCTAAGTGCCGCGCTCGATGAGATGCCCGGCCTGGTTTTCGAGGCGCATTCTACGGACTATCAGCCTCCACAGAGCCTCGCCAGGCT
Organism: Acidimicrobiales bacterium; assembly: GCA_049523315.1. Classification (GTDB taxonomy): domain Bacteria; phylum Actinomycetota; class Acidimicrobiia; order Acidimicrobiales; family Bog-793; genus Fen-455. Next base: position 8,924 of record JBEKMZ010000051.1, read on the forward strand.
GGTAATCGATGGCTTCGCGATACTGAAGGTCGGGCCCGGTCTCACTTTTGCCCTGCGCGAGACTCTGTATGCACTCGACCAGATCGCGGCTACGTTGCATCCCGGCTGGTGCGAGCACTCACTGATAGCGGAAATGGAAACGGAAATGCTCGCTCGCCCCGGGTATTGGCAGTCGCACTATAAGGGTGATCCGGATGGCCAACGTGTGCTGCGCCATTTCAGCTACAGCGACCGGATTCGCTACTACTGGGCATCAGCGGCCTCGCAAGAAGCGGTTCGAAGGCTCCTGGACCGATTGACCGGCACCGGTATCCCAGAGCCCCTGATCAGCCAGTTCCTTCCGAGGCTTTATCCACGCGTGTTCAGTGGAGCCCTGGATCCGACACCCAGGACCCTGGTGCTCGAATCCGTTCGCGATGTGCTTCGTGTCTACGCGACAGCATGCGGTGCAACGAGGGCCGCGGGGGCGTGGAGGTAACCGGGCAACTGTCGAACACAAACAAGGCGGATATGCTCCGGCGCCTGTGTGCCATTATGCAGCGCGCTGACGAGGCCGGAACGGTCTGCCGCTGAAGGTGTGCGGCACATCCATCATCGGATGCCAGCGCACAAGGTTGCCGAACTGATCGCCCGTTTCATCGACGCGTCAGGCACGCTGATGGCGATTCGTACTTGTGGCGTATGGGACCCGCGTAACAGTCCAGGTCAAGTGATAGTTATCATCGACCGGTAGAAACAACAACTAGGAGGAACCATGGCGACACGTCCCGCGGTGAATCGGCAAGGCTCGCCCGGCAAGGGGCGGTCTAGTGGCGATTACGTGGTTCCCGTGGTCCATGTCCACGTACCGGAGCCCGTCGTGAAAGCTGGCTTCTACGGTGGGCTGGCTACGGCGGTAGCGGTGGGCGCGCTCGACTGGCCCATTGTTCTGCTCGCCGGCGTCGGCGTGGCGATGGTCCGCCACCGGCGTGCTTGACAAACGACCTCTTCTAAGCCACCAGCCGTGGCGTTGCCCATAGGTTGCCGTACGGCCAGTCTTCATCCAGAATTCGCTCCAGTGTCGGCTGGACGCCGTCTGGCGTTCATTTCACTTCCTTATCATCAACCTCACCAGTCACGCAGAGTCGGGACAGGAGGGGTCGGGTGGAAGTCATTCTGGAGCGGTTGCTCATGGAAGTCCTGGCTATCGCGGTACAGCTCGCGCTTTGGCGTCTGCTGGAATGGGTCGGCTCCAGCGCTCGTACCAAGTCCGTCGCGCCTTCGACGACCGTCTGACCACCTTTACGGGGCGGCCGGCCGGGCGCAGACCGGCCGGTGAACCCACTCCGGCTGCTACGCGAGGGCGCGGCGCTCCCCGGCACGGTCATCGGCGGCGCGCTGGACCACTTGAGCCCGGGTCGGAGACGACGCCGGTCATGGATCGGTGAGGGTAAAGCTCACATCGAGGTACGCGGAGTCAACGACCCGAAGCGCAAGAGTTTGGCCCGCGACGTGGAGCAGGCACTGCACGCCGTCGAAGGCGTGCAGTGGGCGCAGGTGAACGCCGTCGCCGGACGCGTTGTCGTGGCCTTCGACCCCGATGGCCCGTCGCCCGAGGACCTGATCGAAGTCATCGAGGGCGGAGGAAGTGCACGAGGTCCACAAGGTGCGCTTCTCCCACGAACGGCCCGAACATCCCGGCGACATCGAGCCGATACGGCGCCAGGCCATAGCAATCGGTGCCGACGTTGTCGCCCTTAGTGGGGGCCTGTTCGGCCAGCTGCTGCGGGTGACGCCGATCCCGGCCGAGCTCGGTTCGTTCGTGGCCCTCGCGGAGAACGAGCCTCGCTTAAGGCACTTCCTCGAGCAGCACCTGGGGGTGGCTCTCACCGATCTCGGACTCGGGATCACGAGTGCCTTCGTTCAGTCGCTGTCCCAGGGGCCACTCACCCTGGCGACCGACATCACCCACCGCGCCAACCGCTTAGGCGAGCTGCAGGCGATACGTCGCGCGTGGGAGCGCCGCGAGACGGACCTCTGCAACGCACCACACGACGAGTCCATCGACGCAGTGAGATTGCCGATCCGCGAGGCGCCACTCGGCAGAGGACCCGTGGAGGGGTTCGCGGACATCTCGAGCGCGCTCAGCGTTGGCGGAGCCGCGACCACTCTCGCCCTGACGGGCAGCCCGAGACGCGCCGGAGGTATCGTGACGGCCGCTGTGCCGAAAGCGGCGCGTCACGGGCGCGATGCGTTTGCCGCTCGGCTGGGGCGCGAACTCGCGACACGCGACGTCATCGTGCTTGACAGTGAGGTCCTGCGCCGGCTCGACCGCGTCGATGTGGTAGTGCTCGACGCTTCAGTGCTGACCACTGGGCGGGTAGCCCTAGGCGCGGTGGAGCCGGTGGGCGATCTCGAGGCAGCTGCAGTCGGCCTCAAAGCGCTCGAGCTCTTCGACCCGGCGCGGCCCTCCCGTTTGGCGCGGCGTGGTGCGTGGAGGTTGGCGCCGGTGGCGTCGATCGACGCGGAGCTACCGGTCAGGACAGCCGCGCGGGCGCGGGTCCTCGGGCGCGGCCGGCCCGGCGTGCTCGGCGTCACACGAGCCAGCGTTCTCGTCGGTGTCATACCCCTCGAAGTGGAGCTGGACCCCCTAGCCGAACCGCTTGCCCAGTCCGTGCGCCGGGGGGGCCGCCAGCTTCTGGTCGCGGGGCTGCGCAGCGGACTGGGAGAGCGACTCGCTGCCGACGGCCTGGTCGCCGGCGGTACTCGTCTCGCAGCCACGGTGCGTTCGTTGCAAAAAGCCGGCCACGGCGTGCTGCTCGTGTCAGGCGGCCCAGCACACGCGGCCTTGCGAGCGGCCGACGTCGGAGTCGGCGTCGACGGTCACGGTCGCCATCCGCCCTGGGGAGCCGCGTTGCTGACGCGTCCCGGTCTCGCCGACGCACACCTCGTGGTCGAATCCTTGTCCGTGGCGCGCTCGGTCAGCACACGCAGCGTCGCCCTCTCAGCAGCGGGATCCGCCGTGGGCGCGGCGTGGTCTTTTCTCGGGCCAGCTTCGAGCGCGTCCCGGCGAGCGGCCGTGCCGGTAAACGTGGCCGCGCTCGCAGCCCAAGCGGCAGGGACCGTGGCCGGATCATCGCTCGGTCGGCGCCCCGCGCCCGCGCCTCTCAGAGAGATCGCCTGGCACACCATGACGCCTGACGCCGTGCTCCGGGCACTCGGCTCGTCGCGCCGGGGGCTCTCGGTTGCCGAAGCGGCACGTCGCCACGCGGAGCTGCCTGCCGAGGGATCACCCCGCATCTCGTTCGCCCGGGCGGTGGCGGGCGAACTGGCGAACCCGCTCACACCGGTGCTGGCGGTGGGTGCCGGGCTCGCCGCTGCGGTCGGTTCGGTCACAGACGCCGGGCTTGTCGCCGGGGTCACCGCTGCGAATGCCCTTATGGGCGGGGTGCAAAGAGTCCGCGCCGACGCGTCGATCGACAAGTTGATGTACACCATGACGACACACGTCGACGTACGTCGAGGCGGTCGCGTCAAGGAAATTGAACAGATCGGGCTGGTGCGCGGTGATGTGCTCGAACTGAAGGCGGGCGACATGGTCCCCGCCGACTGTCGCATTCTCGACACGCTCGCGTGCGAGGTCGACGAGTCCGCCCTCACTGGTGAGTCCTTCCCGGTTCTAAAGCACGCTCTGCCCGTCACCGGAGCGACACTCGCCGAGCGCGCCTGCATGCTCTACGAGGGTTCGGTGATCGCTACCGGCACGGTTCTCGCAGCAGTGGTTGCCGTTCGGGACCAGACCGAGGTTGGTCGTAGCCTTGCCGACGCGCCCGAGCCCCCAGCGAGCGGGGTAGAGGCCAGGCTGTCCGCGCTTACGAAGCTGACCGTGCCCGCGACCGTAGCGAGCGGAGCCGCAGTCGCGGGTATGAGTCTCTTGAGGGGCCGGTCACCACGTGCCGCGGTGAGTTCCGGTGTCAGTTTGATGGTCGCCGCGGTGCCCGAGGGGCTGCCCTTGCTGGCCACCGTCGCTCAGCTCGCGGCCGCGCACCGGCTGGCAGAGCGCGGTGCACTGGTCCGCAACCCGCGGACGATCGAGGCGCTCGGACGCGTCGACGTCTTGTGCTTCGACAAGACTGGCACCCTGACGGCCGGGCATATCGCTTTGCAGCGGGTGTCCGATGGCTCCACCGAAGAGCCGGTAGGCGATCTGTCGCCCCGGTCCGTGTCGGTACTGGCGGCAGCGCTGCGGGCCAGCCCTGCCGAGGATGGCGACGACCTGCCGCATGCGACCGACCGTGCGGTGCTCGAGGGCGGCGAGGCTGCGGGGGTGGAGGCGAGCGACGGGCTCGGAGGTTGGCAGCTTCTGGGCGAGCTCGCCTTCGAACCGGCACGTGGTTACCACGCCGTTGTCGGCGACAGCCCGAGTGGCTCACGGGTGTCAGTCAAAGGCGCGCCCGAGATCGTATTGCCGCGCTGTACCACCTGGCGGGCGCCCGAGGGCGTGACCGTCATAGACCGCCGAACCAGACTCCGGCTCGACGCCGAGGTGGAGCGCCTGGCGAGCCGAGGACTACGGGTGTTAGCCGTGGCCGAGCGCCCGGCGTCGGCGCGCGCCGACCTCGCCGATGAGCGAGTGAGCGACATGGAGCTGTTCGGTTTTCTCGGCTTGGCCGACGGGGTGCGCCCGACAGCCGCCGCGGCCGTGGCTGACTTGCGCGCGGCCGGTGTGTCGGTCGTCATGATCACCGGCGACCACCCCTCGACTGCGGCCGCAATCGCCGAGGAGCTTCATATCTTAAATGGCGCGCCGGTACTCACCGGAGCAGACCTCGACGCGAGGAACGACGACGAGCTTGACGCCGTGCTAGGCGAGGCAACGGTGTTCGCCCGTGTCACCCCGGCGCACAAGATGCGCATCATTCGCGCCTACCAGCGCATCGGCCGAACTGTCGCCATGACGGGCGACGGTGCCAACGACGCTCCTGCCATCCGCCTTGCTCATACCGGGATCGCCCTCGGCGGCCGCGGTTCGCCCGCGGCACGCGAAGCGGCGGACCTCGTCGTGCTTGACGACCGCATAGAGACGGTCATTGACGCCATCGTGGAGGGCCGCGCCATGTGGTCGTCTGTACGTGACGCCCTGGCCATCCTTATCGGGGGCAACCTGGGAGAGGTCGGTTTCGTCCTGACCTCCACCGCTATCGCCGGGGCCTCGCCCCTCGGGCCTCGCCAGATGCTGCTGGTGAACCTCCTTACCGACATGTTGCCGGCAATGACGATCGCCTTGCGTTCCCCAACGCGGCGCTCACCCGAGGAGCTGCTTCACGAGGGACCCGAGGCGTCGCTCGGTGGCGCTCTCGCGGGCCAGATCACCCTGCGCGCCGCGACAACGGCTGCCGGAGCAACGGGCGCCTGGCTGCTTGCCCGGCCGACGGGAACCTCGCGGCGTGCCAGCACCGTCGCGCTGGCGGCTTTGGTGGGCACCCAGCTCGGGCAAACAGCTGTCATCGGAGGCACGAGCCCGGTTGTACTGACGTCGACTCTGCTTTCAGCTGGCGTGCTCGTGGGGATCGTCCAAACGCCTGGAGTGAGCCACTTCTTCGGGTGCACACCGATGGGTCCAATTGGGTGGGGAATCGCCGTCGGTAGCGCGGCCGTCGCGACGGGGTCTTCTGTAGTGGCGCCGTGGGCTGTCAAACGCCTCCCTGAATTGCCATTGCTACTTCGGGGCTCGGAGCGACCACCGTTTTGAGTTACGCACGCGCGTAACCCGATGTAGGCGCGGGCTGGTCGCGTCGCGGTGTCGAAGGTCACGCTATTGATCAGGAGCCGCGTGGACCGCGGTGGCGCCCTTGAGAGAGGTCGCTCAGGCCGTCGAATGACGCATCAGATCAGAGACCCGCGCATCGGTTAGAGCTGCAAGCATCGCCCAGTGCCGCGGCGCGGGCACTCGCAGGCCCCTACGGAACTTGCTCGCCGACGACGTCGAGACGCCGAGTGCCCCGGCGATCTCGGTGAGCGACAGACCCGGCAATTTGGGCGCGATCTGCTCCGAGTACCACTCGACATCGGGCGACGCTCCACCGTGGTCGGCTTCCCAGGCGAGACGGGCGAGCTGGCGACGGCCATTCGCGACCCGGCGGCGTGCCTGGGCTTCCTCGGTGTGCGGCGGAAACACGCCGGTCTCGGCGCGGTGCTGTTCGGCGTTAACAGCGGACGCCGCCCGCATCCGGTCGTCAAGCTCGGCCCGGCGCTCGGGTCTGCAACCGTCACACCACCAATGCCTGGTGGACGCGCGGTCCAGTTCCAGGGCAGGCAGGGGGCTGTCCGCACCCGCGCCACGTCCGGCGTGGCAGGGGCTTCGAACCCGGGACCCTCACCTTGGCAATTCGATCCGGACTCTGTTCGTGCCAGGGAGTCTTTACATAAGTGCAGCTCAGCCTGTCTATTCTATTTGTCTGAGTCCGCCCAGTAGGCCGAAATCCTGCGTGCTAGTGGCACGAATGTGGCACGACTGAGACCCCCGAACTCCGTGGTCAACCCATGATTCGAGCGACCTTCTGGGCGTCATAGCTCCATATTACGAAACATGCGAATCGAGATTCGTCGGACGACTAGATCCGCCAGGCGAGCCTCTGCTCTTGAAGGCGGGCAGTGGTCAGGCGGTCAATCGGCCGACAAATGCGCCCGCTGCACCAAGTGCCGGGGCGCGCGGAGGGAGTTCGGCGGGACGACCGAGGTAGTAGCCCTGACCGTGTGTCAGACCCAACTGCACGAGCATTTCGAGCTCGCCTTGGGTCTCGATGCCCTCGGCCACCAAGATGGCACCGATCTCGTTTCGGAAGCTGAGGAGCGCGATCGCCAAAGCCTGGCGAGCCGGATCGGTATCGATGCCTCGCGTGAGGGCGATGTCGAGCTTGATGATGTCCGGTCGGAGATTGAGGATGTGTCGGAGACTGCTATATCCAGCGCCTGCGTCGTCGACGGCGAGGCGCAGCCCTCGTGAGCGAAGCCGTGCGAGAGCCTCACCGAGCGCGTCGTAGTCGTCGATCCCGCTGTGCTCGGTGAGCTCGAGAACGATCCGCGCGCACGGTGCGCTCTCGAGGAAAGCGATAAGACGTGGAGACATGGCTGTTTCGGGCGAGATATTCAGCGACAGGTAGCTGTCGGCCGCCGCGTGGTTCCAAGCGGCCAACGCGGCCCGAAGTGCGTGCAGTTCCAGATCGACTCCGAGCCCTACGGAAGCAGCCTCGGCGAACCACTCGTCAGGAGGACGGAGCGGTTCTGATGAGAAGCGCGAGAGTGCCTCGTAGCCGAACACCGCTCCGCTCACGAGCCCGACGATCGGTTGGAAGACCATTCGCAAACAGTCGTTGCGCCCGTCTAGGACCGCCTCGATCCGCCGACGGCTTGTTTGGAACTCCTGCGCGAGGCGTACCTCCTCACCATGTGAACTGGTCACATCGGCGAGCGTCGTGACGACACCTTCCAGCGACCCCGACTCTCCAGTGACAACGACGGTGTTCGCGCAGAGCCAACGGACCACTCCGCCGTCGGTCGAGACCCCGATCATCTCGTCGTGACATTCGATGCCCGTTTCGATCGTGTCGAAAGTCGGGTTGTCGCTCGGAGTCGATATCCTTCCGTCTGCCCGGAGCACCCTCCGATGCGAATCCGGCGGAGCCAGACCCGCCAGCTGATCGACCGTCAATCCCAACAACTGGGGAGCGGCGAGATTGCAGGCGATGAGCTCGCCGCCAGGAGCCCGCAACGTGACGCCGTCGACCATGTTGTCTAACAGGGTCTGCTGAAGTCGTTCCAGCTCGTCCGCGCGTCGTAGAGCGGCCGACAGCCGGTCGCTCTCGCTCGCGAGTTCGCTCTTTACCCTCCCGAATTCGACCAGGAGAGCAATGAGCACCGCCGCGGCGGCGGCGATCGTGAGCGTGCGGCCTGCGTACCAACCGATGCTGTATCGATAACGGGAGGAAAGGGTCAGCACGACGTCGCCCAGACTGGTCGCTGCCGCGATCGCCGCCCAGCGTTCCGGTCCGCGTCGGCCATAGGCACCAAGGCATGTCACCACGGTCGCGAATGCGGCCAACGGCAACATGACTGGACCGACGATCCTCGTCATCGCCGAATAGTCATCCCCGTGGATGAGAACAGGGAGGTGACCTCCGAACACACTTGCGACAGTCACGAATATCGCGCCTGTTCCGCCACAGACCAAGATCGAGGTCCACAAGGCGCGCCGGCGCAGCTCAAGCGGGGCCGGACTCCGCGAAGGCGCCCACTTCGAGGTGAGCGCTACTGCCAAGAGCACCGGAAAACCTGTGTGCCAGGTCACCCAGAGCCAGGGAGCGGTGGAGGGGTACAAGTCGAGCGGTGGATGTGACCCGAGGACATTTGGGAACGAAGCGCCGTAGCCGGCGAGCGCAACGAGCGAGAAGAGGTAGGCCCACGACAGCCGGAGTGAGACTCTGTCGCCCGTGTCGAGATACTGGCGAAGGAGAAACAGGGCGCTAAGAAGGTCGAAGCAGCCGACTAGCGCCAGCATTGCTGGGAGGAAGCTCGGTTCGGCGCTCAGCTGGACCGAGGTAACCGGTAAGACCGCCAGGGTCGCCAGGGCAACCAATATGAGGGCGAGCGACAGTCCCCGTTGCCCGCCACTCGCACGAATCCCGCCACCGCCTCTTGCGGATGAAGGATCCGAAGGTCGGGGTTGCCTCATCTTGAACCTCTCAGCGCACTCGGCGGCTGGGGTTAGACGGATGACCAGTCGGCCTGCGACATCGGCGTGCCAAATTAAGTATCGGCTCACTGTCCGAAGACCTTGAGCGATAGTCGGACCAGCGAGCCAAGCTATGGATCGCGCTCGGGTACCCACTGTGAGCGCGTGGAGTGGTTCCCCGAGGGAGAGGAGGCGTCTGCTTAACCCCGAATCCCGACCCATCTCGGTTAGCTGGCGCGTGTTGACGCCTGACTTTCTGAGCATTTAGGCACGGCTCTCGGTCGTGGCTCTTTGACGACGCTTGCATTGGCCGACGCATGGCCAAACCATGGCCAAGGGGCTCTTCGGATTGCAGCGGGGAGCTCGGGTGGCCGAGGTCACCAAGTATTGAACAAAGGTGCTACGCGGCCGCGGGGACTGTCCGCCTTCGCGTAGGCACGATCGGGATCCGCAACTGAACCTCTCGGTTACTTCTGTGGACGATGATGCAGCTTTTCGTAACCAGGTCAGGTACCGCTCGTATGATGACAGTCGACTGTCAACGAAAGTCTCGAACAGGTCATCTGCGACTTGCTCGATGACCGATATACCCTCGAGCGGCGTGAGGAGGTCGGCGGGGATCGCCGAGGATTTGGTCTCGCGGGGTATCGGTAGGTTCTCGCAGTTCAAGATGGGTTTACGGGATGCGGTCGTTGGGTCTTGTGGGGCGGGTTCGGACCCTCATTTGTCGAGTTGCGTTGACAAAGTGTTGACAACGCAACGCTCGGTCACGCTCGCGCTTCTCACGCTGATCCGGGTGCTGACCCCGCGCCGAACCCGGCAGAGGCCGGCAGGAGAAACCAGCGCCGGGAGCGCTCGCGCCTATCCCAGCACCAGCTCATCACTTGACGACGGTGAGGATCTCCTTGGCCGAAGTCGAGCCCTTGAAGTTCGTGTCGCCGCTGTAGGTGGCAACCAGGTCGTGGTTGCCTACGTTGAACCGCTTACTCGACAGCGTGCACGAGCGCGTGAGCGAGGACAGCGTGATGAGACAGAGCGTGCCGCTGATCGTAACCGTCCCGGTCGGCGTGCCGGAGTACTGCGGCGAGACGGTGACCCAGAGAACCTCGAGCTGTTCATGTCCGTAGGTGACTTCGGAGCTGGACAGCTCGAGCTCCGTCTTGGAGGTCGCCTTCGCGACGGTGAGGCTCTTCTTGGCGGAAGCCGAGCCGAGATACACCGAACTGCCGCCATAAATGGCAACGAGGCTGTATGTGCCAACGGCGAGCCGCTTTCTCGACAGCCTGCATGTTCCCTTGCCTGACGAAAGGTTGATCTTGCACAGCCACCCTGTGGACGTGGACTCCTTCACTGTGACCGTCCCGGTCGGCGTCGGGCCCGGGGATAGCGGCGAAACGGTCACCGACAGCTGCTCGACATGCTCGTGTCCGTAGGTCACCGTGGCCGCGGAGAGCTTGAGGACGGTATAGGAGCCGCGGAGCTTGACGGTCACGGCGGTCACGGTCACGGTCGCGGTGAGCGTCAGGGTCTGTTTGTTCGTACCGAGGCCCGTCGCAGTCAATTTGCAGGGACCGAGCGGTGCCTTGACGGGCATCGTGACCGAAACGCTGATTTCCCCCGTGACTCCCACATTGCTAGCGGTCGTGGTGATCGTCTCGATGTTGCAGACGTTGATACTGACCTTTGCACCAGCATTAAACCCTTTGCCGGTGATAGTGAAGTTCCCTCCCTGGGCGATCGTACTCGGAGTCGCGGTCAACTTTCCCGTGCAGCTCGTGGAGCCCGGAGGGTAACAGGATGAGGAAGAGGCCGATGCGGCACCACTCGCCATCACCCCCGACCCCATGAGCACCAAGCTTGCGAGCAGGATGGACACGGCAAACACCCGGACAGCAAGTCGCACTGAGGCCATTTCACCCTCCGTTGGTACTGCTACTAAATAGGAGGGTAGTACACGCAAAACGTATTGTGGAGACCTTGTCAAGCTCGTGCCCCCAAGCGCCAACCTCGGCTCGACGTCTCAGTACCCGCTCAAAGCGTCGCCTAGGCGACAGAGCACTACCGTGAGCCATCAACAACCATCATGGAGCCAGTGAACGAGACCGACGGGTCGGCGAACATCACCGAGTTCCACCGACCTAGGCACTTGCGGACCTCAGCTTCAGCCGCGACCGGCACACGACGTGGTCCTCGGCCGCAGAGCGCGGTGCTCCTCGTTTTCGCCTTGGCGCTGGCGAGCGCGATCGCCGGTGGCCTCGCACATAGCTCGCCAACTGGGATCTCGCCTTTCGACGTGGCATTGAAGGCAGCCTTCGGGGCAACTCTGGCGCTGGCGGCGGTATCGGCCGCATGGCCATGGCTGCTAGCGGCATCGATGGTGGCGGTGCTGGGCTCGCTCGGACAGCCGACGGTCATTCCCGCCGTCGCCGCTCTCGGCGTCTCGCTCGGAGGCTCGCTCTCGGCCCTCGGTAAGCACGAGCCAGCCCTCTTGGGAGTGTCTCGACCCCGAACGGCGCCACGAGCGGTGCTATCGCCAGCAAAAGCGGCCGTCAGCGCTGTGATCGCCCAGGTGGCGCTCCGGTTCGGTTGGCCTCACGTCTCCCTCGTCCCATCACTCCTCGCGGCGGGAGCGGCGCTGCTCGTGTTCGTGGCGGGCGTGGTAGGCACACCCGGGCCCATCCGCCGGTGGGTGGTCTCGGCATGTGCAGCGGTGCTCCTGGCAGCAGTCGCCCTGACGGCGATCGCCGGCGTGTCGGTGCTCCGGGCGAAGAGCCCGATGCAGGCTGGCCTTCAGGCGACCGAGACGGGCCTCCACGCCGCCGAACGCGGTGATCAGCGTGTCGCGCGCGCAGACTTCGCCACGGCAGGTGACGACTTCGCTACTGCCTCGCACGATCTCACGTGGGCTCGCGGCGGCGAGCTCGTACCCGGAGTCGCTCAGCAGGTGCGCGCGGTGCGAGTGGCGGCTGCCATCGGGGTCAACCTCGCCCGCACGGCATTCGTGACGGCCGAGAACGGCAACGTCGACGCCTTGCGGATCACCGACGGCACCTTCCCCGTCCAGGCGCTCGAGCATCTCGAGCCGGTGTTCGCGAGTGACCTCGCCTCGCTGCGGTCCTCGCTGCAACAGACCGTGCCGTTCCGCTCGCCATGGCTCCTGAGCCCGCTCAGAGCCAAGCTCGACAGTGAGGTGCAAAAGCTCGTTCGAGGCGAGCACGACGCCACGACTGCCCTCCTCGCCACCCGGGCAGTTCCCGGCATGCTCGGCGCAGATGGTCCCCGCCGTTACCTCGTTCTGTTCGAGAACCCCGCTGAGTCGCGCGCGAGCGGTGGAGTCGTCGGGGACTACGCCGAGGTCACCGCCGTCGGCGGGAAACTCAGCCTCGTGAAGGTCGGCGGCGTCGGGCAGCTCGACTCGAGTGGCAGTCCAGCCGGCAAGCACCTCATCGGGCCAGAGGACTACCTCGCTCGCTACAGCCAGTTCGAACCGGAGGACTATTGGGAGAACGTGCCGATGTCACCGGACTTCCCCTCAGTGGGTGAGGTGGCCGCCAATCTCTATCCCGAGTCCGGCGGTACGAAGGTGAACGGGGTCATCAGCTTGGACCCGGTTGCAATGGCGGATTTCCTCACAGCTACGGGGCCGATCACTGAGCCCGAATGGCCGGGCCCAGTCGACGCAGACAATACCGTTGTGATCCTCGCCCATGACGAGTTCATCCACTTCCGTGCCGACAACTCGCTCCGGATCCAGTTCGTGCAGGCGCTGATCGAGTCGCTCTGGCACGATCTCGTCACCCGGAAGCTCCCATCGCTCCCCACGCTGGCAAATGACCTTCTGCCGGCACTTCGCGGCGGGCATCTCTTGTTGTACAGCGAGACTCCCGAAGCAGAGCGCTTCTTCGAGGCCGTCCACGTGGCCGGCTCCATTCCCTCGGTCGATGGCGACTTCCTCGGCGTCGTCACGCAGAACGCGGAGGGGAACAAGATCGACTGGTACCTGCGGCGCTCGATCGACTACCGGGCAGCTCTCAACCGAACAACTGACCAGATCACGGCAGTGCTGACGCTGAAGCTACACAACTTGAGCCCTACCTCCGGCCTTCCGTCGCTCATCATCGACCCAGAGCCGGGAGTAACCCTGACTCCAGGCGAGAGCGAGCTGTACGTCTCGATCTACTCGCCATGGGAGGCGGATGGCTCGAGCTTAAATGGGGTGCCGTTGGTTATGACCTACCAGCAGGAGCTCGGCCGCTTCGTCTACTCGGCGTTCGTGAAGGTGCCGGCAGGGGGCACTGCGACGATCGTGCTCCATCTCGTCGGGAGCTGGAATCCCCGGGAGCGCTATCACCTCCGTATGTACCACCAGCCGTTACTCTTCCCCGACCAGGTGTCGACGTCGGTCAAGCTGATCGGCTAGCCGAACGGTAAAGGCCCCGGAATTTCAGTCACGCGGTCCCTCCTGCCCGACACAACGCCGAACTACTGTTCGATAGCTATGAACCGAGCCTTCACCTACTGGCTCTCACCGATGGTGAATCAAACCAATGGGCTCATTCGCTTGCTGAGCCTGCAGTGCTCGCGCAGCTTGACGTGCGGCAGGCCCCTCCTTCATCTTCCCCCCGACAGAACAACGAGGCTGGCAACCATCAGCAGCGCGAGACGAAAGCCAGGAGCACCTTGGACGCGAGCGTGTCCCGGATCGATCTCCCGACTCCGATGCGCTGGTCACCTTGCGGCTCTCCCAAGATTCGACGAACGGCACGTGGCGTACCAACATCTGCACCTCGCGTGTCGCGCCGGGTGGCTCAGGTCACGAGAGACGTCCCGACCTGGATAATCGCCGACAAATCGATTTCCAGTGGGCTGATCAGTATCAACGTAGTGTTGTATCGTCTCGGAGAGACAGGACGGAGCCGGCTTTCCAACGAGTAGGGGCGGCCGCCTGCGGTGTGTGGAACGACGAGAACCGAACCGAACAAATCGTGCGTGGATGACTGACCCTTACGAAGCTCCTGAGCCCACCACCCTCGGCTCCTATCTCGCGGTCCTGCGGCGGCGGAAGTGGTGGGTGATCGCGGTCACCGTGCTCGGCCTGGTGGCCTCGCTCGGGTATTCGCTGACCGAGCCCAAGGCGTATTCGGCCTCCGCACAGCTCCTGGTCCAAGCCGAAACCGAGGTCACCACGGCTGGGAGCCCGCAACCGATCACCTCGACTGACGTACTCACCGAACTGCAGCTGGTGACCACCGCACCGGTCAAGGCGGCGGTCACTCGGCAGCTGGGCAGCGCTCCCAACGTCAGCGCGGCCGAGGTAGGCCAAACGAACGTCATCTCGGTGACCGCCACCGCGGCCAGCCCGGCAAGGGCCGCGGTGATCGCCAACGCCTATGCGACTGCCTTCATCACCTACCAGCGATCGGTCACCATCAGCAACGTGGCTGCGGCCGAAACGCAGCTCAGCCGGCAGATCGCCTCGACCGCCGCCCAGGCCAAGTCGCTCCAGTCGAACCCGGCGGCTGCCGCTCAGGTGAGCGCACTGCTCGGCACGGAGAGCGCTCTAAAGGAACAGCTGGCCCAGCTCCAGGTGAACGGGGCAGTGGCCACCGACGCGGTCCAGCTGGTCACCCCGGCCACAGCGCCGAGCTCGCCGAGCTCGCCCAAACCAGCACGCGACGCCATCCTCGGGCTCATCCTCGGGCTACTGCTCGGGATTGGGTTGACCTTGGTGGTGGCGCGCCTCGACGACACCGTCTACCTGAAGGAAGAGGTGGAGCGGCTCACCCCCGGCTCGCCGGTCTTGGGCCTCGTCCCGATGGTTGACACTTGGAAGAACAAGGGCGAGGCCTTGGTGATCACTGCCAGGAAGCCGAATTCGGTGGCCGGGGAGGCCTATCGCTCGCTGCGGACCTCGCTGCAGTTCGCCACCCTGGACGGCCTCGCCCGGGTGATCCTGGTGACCAGTGCGAGCGAGGGCGAGGGAAAGAGTGCGACGGTGGCCAACCTGGGCGTGGTGCTGGCCACAGCCGGGGAGCGAGTGGCCGTCATCTCGTGCGACCTGCGCCGACCCCGCCTCGCTCAGTTCTTCGGGCTGGATGAACAGGTGGGCCTGACCACGGTGCTGCTCGGCCGTTGCTCACTCGAGGAGGCACTCCAGCCGGTGCCGGGAACCGACGGGCTCACGATCCTGCCGACCGGGGAGCGGCCATCGGACCCGACTGGCGTGTTGGGTGGCTACCAGCTGGCCGGGGTGCTCGGCCAGCTGCGCAAGATGTTCGATCTGGTGCTCGTCGACAGCCCACCGTTGCTGCCGGTCACCGACGCGGTGATCCTGGCCCAGGCGGTCGACACCACGTTGCTCGTGGTGGCCGCCGGGAAAACCAGGGGCAGGGATCTGCGCCGGGCGACGGAGGCGCTGTCCCTCGTGCACGCCACGACCATCGGGGTGGTGCTGAACGAGGTCATCAAGTCGACCGGGTACGGCTACGGGTACGGCAAGCGCTACGGGTACGGCGAGTACGCATCCACCGGGGTGGCCACCAACGGCGACGGCAAGTACGCATCGACCGGGGCGGTCGCAAACGGCGATGGCGCCCAACCGACAGGCGTGGGGCCGGCGTTGCCCAGGCACCGGAGGACGACACACCCGCGGACGGGGGAAGCATGAGGCGGAAGTAGATCAGCATGGGGTAGATGTGCTGGGGGCTTCGGCGAAGCCAGCCGGTGCTGTCTCGGCGTGCAGGCGTCGAGGGTTCGGTGGTCCTTAGATGAGTGGCGGGCACGAGAGTTTCGAACTCGGGAGTGACAAGCCGCTGAAGGCGCTGATTGCCGCCTACCAGGTTTCGCCCTGTCGGGGGGGCGAACCTGGAAACGGTTGGCATCTGACCTCCGCACTGGCCGCCATTGGTGTCGATGTACACGTCATCACAGGCGCGGGTTGGCGCGCTGAGATCGAGGAGCACGGCCCCCCCGGTGACGGTCTCACGTTTCACTACGTGAGCCGACGGGCTCTTCCAAGGGGATTCCGATCCGGGCAGCGCAGTGTCTACGCCGAGTACCTCGCGTGGCAACGCGGCTGTCTCGAGGCTGCAGTGGCGCTTGATGCGGAGCATGACTTCGACGTTGCGCATCACTTGAACTGGGGCAGTCTCTTTTGGGGCTCCACCCTCTCACGGCTGGGAAAGCCCTTCGTCTTTGGGCCCATCGGTGGCGGCCAGACCTCCCCCGAAGTGTTACGTGAATGGTTCGGCGAATCCTGGCGTCGCGAGGCCCAACGAAATTGGGCGTTGCGGGTGGCACTTAGGTTCAATCCGCGAGCCCACCGTACGATTCGGAGAGCCGACCTCGTCTTGGCGACCAACAGCGAGACAGCCGCACGATCACGAACCCTCGGCGCCAGACAGGTTGAGCTCTGCCTGGACACAGCGGTGCTGTCCGAAGCCATCGCACACGAGGAGCGCGAAACTCCAGGTCGCTCGGTCCCGACGGTCCTCTGGGTCGGGCGGAACCTCCCGCTTAAGGGTGTCGCCCTGGCACTCCATGCGTTCGCACAGGTGCATCGATCGGTGCCCTCGGCGCAACTCGTGATGCTCGGTGGCGGTCTCGACGATGCAGCCACCACGGCCCAGATCGAAGCGCTCGGCCTCTTTGGTGCGGTCCACCGACTGGGTCAGGTGCCTTTGCCTGTTGTGATCGACAGGTACGACACGAGCTCAGTCATGCTTTTCTCCAGCCTTCGTGAGTCTTTTGGCGCGCAGGTCTTGGAAGCCATGTCTCGAGGACTTCCAGTCGTGGCGCTCGACATCCATGGGATCGGCGACTTCATGCCAGCCACCGCCGGTGTCAAAGTGCCGCTGCAGCAGGGCGAGGGCCTCGCCGATGCCTTGGGTGAAGGCGTCGTCCAGCTTCTCACCGGACCCGCTCTCTGGCAGGAGGCATCTCGTGCCGCACGAGCGGCGGCGGGTCAGCACACCTGGGAGCTGCGGGCCGAGGACCTCGCTCGCCATTTCGCCCGACTGGCCTCGGCGCGTCGTGCTCGTGCGTCGGATTCGCACATGCACGCTGGAGACACTGGTAGCTGGCGACTGGGCGGTCCTCAAGGCGCAAACGGCCTCTGAGACCGATTCTTCACAGCGGTACCGGTGCACGCAGTTCGCGCGGCACCTGGGACGTGTGTCCTGAACCGGCCGCAATACCGGGCTCGCTTAAGGGGCTCTTCTCAATGAACTGGGGCGCGTGAAGAACTGACCGCGCTCCGATAGGTATCCACCGGCGCGGCCAGGGGCCCCGCCATTCTCGTGGTTGTTCG